>JBDTKM010000278.1:0-4038 GCA_039935315.1 Rhodanobacter sp.
GAAGCGAAGGCGGAGGCGATGGAGGTATTCCGCGAGTTGGGCTACGAGCGGCTGTGGCATCCGGTGCTGGTACGCATCGGCGCGAACACCATGAAGTCATACCGGCAAGCCTCCGACCCCGACGTACGACTGGGCGAGAACGACAGCTACTTCATCGACCTTGGCCTGGTATTCGATGGACATGAGGGCGACGTCGGCGACACGTTTGTGGTGGGCAACGCACCACAGCGGCAGGCTTGCGCCGACGCGGCACGCGCGCTGTTTCAGGATGTGGCCGGCATCTGGCGCAGCGAGGGCCTGACCGGGCAAGCTCTCTACACATTCGCCCAGGAGCGCGCCGCGGCGATGGGCTGGCGCTTCAACCAGGCGACCAAGGGCCATCGGGTGGGCGACTTTCCGCATTCGATACACAAGGGTGGCGACCTCGCCGACCTCGCCGCCGCGCCGTCACGGGATCTGTGGATACTGGAAATACAGATCGCGCACCCCATCGAACCGTTCGGTGCGTTCTACGAGGATCTGCTGTCGGCCTGACAGGAACAGGGTCAGGTTCGAATGGCACTTGCCTGACGGCAATCCGCTCAAGAGTCGTGATTCCCGCGAAAACGGGAATCCATTGACCTCGGGCCGATGAAGCACACCGGATCCCCGCTTGTCCGGCCCTGCGGTCGTTGAAAGGCGCCTCGCGGGATGACGGCGTCAAGCAAGCCAGTGCCTTTCGGGTCAGGTTCACTTGCGGCCGGTTTGAATTTGGCGGTGCGACGAGTTTCCACATGCGCACGTCCCGTAACTGAACCCGCCGCCGTTGGCTGGCTTGCCTCCCTTCCCACGTCCAGACGGCGCATGATCCCGTGGGTTCGGTGCGTGCGGGTTCGTCACCGTTTTGTTGGGCAGACAATATTTGGAGTGACTTCATGCAGGTTTCAAATGATCTGGGCAAACTGGTGCTGCGCGTCTTGCTGGGCGTGCTGATCCTGTTTCACGGGGTGTCAAAGCTGATCCACGGTCTGGATTACATCACTGGCGTGGTGACGGCTGCGGGTCTGCCGTCGATCGTGGCCTACGGTGTGTACGTGGGCGAGGTGGTGGCGCCGGTCTTGCTGATCATCGGCTTGTGGACGCGGATCGCGGCAGCTCTGATCGTGATCAACATGCTGGTGGCGTTTACCCTGGTGCACGCGAGCCAGATATTCACGATGGTCGGCGGCGGCTGGGCACTCGAACTGCAGGGCATGTATCTCGGCACGGCACTCGCCATTGCCCTGCTTGGGGCCGGCCGGTTCAGCCTGGGTGGAAGTCATGGTCGCTGCAATTGAATCGAACTCGGGTAGAGGCAGCGGTCAGAGTTAGTCTGACCCGGGCTTCCAGGTTTCACGATGGCAATACAGAAGCCAGAAAGAGTGTCCCCAGCACGCCTGGCAGTTCTGACAGCGCTCTGCATGGTGGCGTTTGCGAGCAATTCCGTGCTTGCCCGGGTGGCGCTGAGGCAGACTGATATCGACGCGGCCAGCTTCACGGCGATCCGCCTGATTTCGGGCGCAGTGGTCCTGTGGCTGGTAGTGCGCAGCGGAAACCGGGCCGGTGGCCAGCAGGGGAGCTGGTGGTCTGGCGCCGCGTTGTTCGCCTACGCGGCCAGCTTTTCGTTTGCGTACGTGAGCTTGCCCACGGCAACCGGTGCCCTGCTGCTGTTCGGCGCGGTCCAGGTCACGATGATTGTTTACGGGCTGTGGGCAGGGGAGCGGCTGGTGCCGCTGCAACTGGTTGGCCTGCTGTTGGCCCTTGGGGGTTTGCTGCTGCTGTTCCTTCCAGGCTTGTCGCTTGCACCCCCACTGGGCAGTTCGCTGTTGATGATCGGAGCCGGGGTTTGCTGGGGGATCTATTCGTTGCGCGGCAAACGTGTGGGCGATCCGCTGAACACGACTGCCGGAAACTTCGCGCGCGCGGCTGCCTTCACGGTCTTGTTGAGCGTTTTATTGATTCCCGGGCTTTCTCTGGATATGGCGGGCGTCGGCTACGCGGTGGTCTCTGGCGCACTGATGTCCGGGCTGGGATATGTTGTTTGGTATACGGCAATGCCGGCGCTCAATGCCACCAGCGCCGCGATCGTGCAGCTCAGCGTTCCCGTGCTGGCAGCCGCCGGCGGTATCGTTTTTCTGGGCGAGCCGATGACCTTTCGCCTGGCATTGGCCTCCAGTGCGATCCTCGGCGGAATCGCGCTGGTGATTGTGCGAACACAAGCTGCGCGAAACCCGGGCGGAGGAAGCCAAGACGCAGGTGATGCGCATCTAAGGAGCTGATGGCCGTTTGACGAGGGCTCGTTCCAGGTGCCGAAACGGGAACCCGGGCGGAAACGACGTCAACGACAGATTGCCTGCGCCAACCCGCGCCGCGCTGGTGGTGATCAGCAGTCCGTGACTGACGTGAGGCGGGAAGAGCGGAGATATCTCACCGCCGCTCAGGGCTTGCTCCAGCTTTGCAGCCGGTTATCGCGATCAAATTCGATCTGGCGATCGTCGGGGTAGAACCAGATTTCCGACATCGGCCGGACTTGCTTGCGAGCCGGCGGGCCGATCTGTGCGGTGACCTCTTGCGGATCCATGCCGGTGTGCAGGTGGCTCCAGTCATAAGATGCCGGCGCCGGCGCCGCCGCGGCTGCGGGCTGGTCGGGACGGGCTGCCGGTGTCACTGCGGCGGGCAGCGCTGGTTGGCGATGTGACACTGCCTGCGGCGTGGCCGCCGGCATGTCCAGGCGTTGCTCCAATGCGGCGACGCGCGCCTCCAGTGCCTTGATGCGCTGGTGGTCGGTGGTCTGATCGGTGGTTGGCGCCAGTGCTGCTGGTGCAGATGGCGCGAAGGCCAGTCCGCAACAGAGTCCCGTGATCAGCAGATGCTTTCGCATGACGCCTCCGGTGGGGGTTGACGACAGCAGGTTATCAGGAATGAAAGCAAGCGGGAAAGTGAATTTCTGGCGCGGAACCGGGGTGGAGGAAGTTGAATCCGGTACGAACAGCAACGGGTTTCAACCAAAGGCGTGTCAGTGCGTCATTGGTACGCGGGACGTTGAATGACGTTCGCTCAATTTTTCCGCTGCCCCGTTTCCACACGTCGTCGCAAGGTGAGCGCGACACGATCTGGCCGGTGTCAGGATGCGCGTTGCCCCACGCCCACTGATCGGGATCGATCCACGTGTCACCCAAAAGGCATTGCCATGCACGGTTGCCTTGTTCGACCCGGAAGGAATTCGTGCCTTTCGCGTGGAGTAAGCGCACGGGGGAAAATCTACGCGCTGGCACGTAAAACAGCACAACCGCGATCGTGAGCATGATTGCGACGTGGATGCGGAAGATCTGCTGCGGCTCGGTGAAACCCGGTCTGATGACGATACGGTCATGGGTTTCTCGCACCCCAAGCCGCGCAACCGCCCGCCGCGCCTGTCTGGTGCGCGCTTGTGATCGCAGCAGGCCCTCGATTTCGAAACACAGGACAGGTGCCGCACGGCGCGGGCCATCAGCGCTGCCTGACATCGACGGCTGATCGATGGGGGCCGCTTGGCGCTGTGCCGTAACCCAGCGTTGTCGACGGCGGTGGCGGCATGCTCAAGTGCAGCGCCAGTCTGGCCTGCGTTTCGAACCGCTGCAGCGATCCGGCTTCATAAGACACTCGGCCTCGTTCCCGGGGGGCAGCCCGCAGGTTGGCGATCTGCGGGTGAGCGGTTCGACAGGCTGCTGGTTCCACCGCCCCGCGGGTCGCGGCGCACCTCGTGGCTGATGCCGTGTGTCGGAATACTTTACAGGTTCCACGTCGTTCGCCTCATGCGGAAGCGCAAGTCATTGAATATTATGGTCTGTCAAGGTGGCCCGGAAATTGCTTCCAAAAGGTTCGCGCAGAGCTGGCGCTTACTCAGGGAGATCGCAATGAATTTGCTGAAGAAACGCATCGGGAGCGCGCTGGTGTTGGTGGTCGGTTTGCTGGCTGGCGGGGTGGCCACTGCCACGCCCATCACCATGAACTTCGATGGGCTGTCTCCCGGTACGTCGG
>JBDTKM010000279.1:0-6533 GCA_039935315.1 Rhodanobacter sp.
AGCTCATCAAACTCATACCAGGTTGAAATTGGACTTGGTTCTTCGGCATGACACTTCCTCCGTCTCATCAGGAGGTTGTAGCGTCTACTCCCGCCGTATCATCGGATGCGACTCGTGGGGAATCAGGTGATCTCTTGCGTCGCTCCGGATTTTTCGCAACCTGCGGACGATCCGTCGCCACAAAGCGCCTCCTCCCGCCGTTTCGATCCCGGAGCCGCACGCGTCGAGCAGGCACAAACCCACCTTGGGCGTTCGGCCCAGGGCTTCTCGATGGGCATCAACTCGCTGGTCGTGGCCGCCTCGGTGCGCGCGATGGTTGGCATCGGCGCGTTCGGATTCACACCGGTTATCTATGTCGGCGCACGTTTTGCCGGCACGATCCTGCGGGCAGCAGACCAGACGTGGTCCTGTGGGCAGGAACCGTGGAGTTTTGTCTCGATTCGGGGGTGGGCTATTCGCTGTCCGGCTTTGTCTCGACGTCCTCAAAACGTTCCTGTCCGCCTTCACCAAATACCAGGTCGACAAGGGCGGCACACTGCTGAAGGGTCCATCGAAATTGATGCTCCACGGCAATACCCAGATCCCCACTGATTGCGCCACGCCGCAGCAGGCAATGACGCGCACACCACCTGAACGTGGAAGGTCACGGGCCGCCGGTGTCAATGACGGCGAAGCCCGGATCGGGTTGCTTGCGTGAATCCACAGCGAGCGCAGGGAAGCATTCAAGCAGGAAAACTGCAGGAAAAAAGTCAGGAAAACGGAAACGACAGTCATCCCGTTTTGGTGGAATTTGTCGCGGTGTCATCCACTCGCAGGAGAACGCCATGCTCCAGGAGATTCGATCAACTTCGTTCGCGCTGACCTCCACCGTACGGCGTCTGGAGGTTTGACATGGATTACCCCCAACATCCCAATCCCGGCAATGCCAAGGTCTGCACGCAAAGCGTGACGCCGCTTGCCAACCCTTCCGCGACAGAGCCGCGGGCGTTTCCCACAGCGTCTCCGCAAGCCCCGGTCGCTTCGCTGGCGACACCATCGGGTAGCCATCGGACTGTTCCCATCGTACTGGGAGTCATCTTCACGCTACTGCTGCTGTTTGTGGCCGGCCTCTACGCCGCCTTCCACATGGCTGCCAACAAGCTGCGCGCGCTGGCAGGGGTCGATGCGCAGGCATCGATGCAATCGCAAGACAAAGCCACCGATTCAGCTGCGCAGGCAGGCGCATCGCAGACCGGAAACGTTATCGGCAACCTCCTCGGGACGGACGCCAAGGGCAAGGCCGACATCGGCAACGCACTTGACAACATGACGCGCGCCGGCGCACAGATTGAGCAACACGACAAGGCCAACGGGAATACTGGCCTCGCGCCGGACGCCGCCGACACCGAGCAGGCCATGGCCGCGGCCGGCGGCTTGCTGGGAGCGCTAGCCGGTTCGCTAGGCGGCGCGCACCGCCACGATCCGGTGGATTTTCACACACTCGAATCCATGCTGCCCACTTCGCTGCCTGGCATGCAACGCGGCGCGCCCCGAGGCGAGGCGAACCAGGCCATGCACATCAAGTCCAGTTCGGCCCAGGTCGACTTCAGCGGCGCAGACAATTCGCGCGTCAACCTGTCGATCAAGGATGCGACCGCCCTGTCCGGGCTCGCCGGGTTGGCCTCAATGGCTGACTCGACGGAATCCGAGCAAGGCGACAGCTACGAGAAGAACGAAACCATCCGCGGCTACACCGTGCACGAAACATGGGACGCGTCCAGCAAGCATGGCGCGCTCTCGCTGATCGTGGCCAAACGCTACGGAGTGGATGTCAGCGGTGACCGGGTAGGTATGGATGCGCTCAAAAATGCCCTCGGCCAGGTCGATCTGGGCAAGCTCGAGGCAATGAAAGATGCCAACCCGCAGGCGAAATAGCGCGCACCCACGCCCACAAAGGGAGGCATCAATCATGCATGGCGTCACCCCGCACATCGCAATGGCGCTCGCGCTGATGAGCGCGTTGCCCTCTTGCCAGCGTGCTCCATCCGCCGCCGCAACGCTTCCCACCGTGGACTGGCGCACCAGTCCGCTGGATCTGAATTTGCGCGGCATGAACGGCACCAGCTATCTGTTCCGCTGCCCTCCAGGCAAACCCACCCCGGAGTCCGTCACGGGTAGCGGCATCTACACCGATGCCTCTTCAATCTGCGCAGCGGCTGCCCATGCCGGCGCGCTCAATCCCCAACACGGCGGCGTGGCGATGATCGAGATATTGCCGGGACAAAGCGACTACCGGGGTTCAATGCAGAACTTCATCTTCAGCTCCGGCTACCCGCAAAAGTGGGGCGGAAGCTTCGCCGTGTTGTCGGGGGTCGATGCCCCATCAAATCGCCATCCCTGACGCAAACCAGCACCTCACCAAACCTCGAAAGGAGACTCCCATGCCACGCTCGACCATTCAGTCACGCAAACTGGTCTTGACCCTCGTCATCTGTTCACTCGCAGCGGTCTCCGCCCATTCGGCATCGGCGACAACCTGCCCGCCAGGCTCTCACGGCTCCGCTCCGCACTGTCAGCCGAACCAGGCGCGACCTCATCGACTGACCACGATGCAAAGCGCCGTTCCGTCCTCTCTTGCGCCGCTCAGCGGCCGACACCGGTCCGCCGAGACGAATGAACAGGTAGATCGTGCAAGAACCCGACCGCAACCGGGCGCGCCGGTCGAGCACCGCTCCAACACTGCGCAAACGCACGGCATCATTTTCGTCGGCGGCAAGAGCGCGATCAATTCGCAACCGGTTCCACCCGGACATTCCCCGGACACGCGATCAATCAACTCGCAACCGGTACCGCCGGGTCGTGCCGTCCACCAACGGCCGCTCCCAGGTGAACCGGTTGAGCGCGCCCACGATGCCAACCTCAAACAGCTCGCGCAGGCCGGGGCGTGAAGGTGCGTCTCGTGCCGACCGCGCTTGTCACCGCCACGCTTGCTGCAATCGTGGCTTGCTCGCATTCGACACCGTCTGCATCCACGACTACCAGCAGCGCTTCTACCAGAGCGTCAACCACCGGCCAGAGCAGCACCAACTGGAGTTCGCGCGGTAGCACCGCCTGCGCCCAATACCTGGATCCGGATTTTGTAGGTCAGCTAATGGACAAACCGGTGGGCACGAGCAACCGACTCAGCGATTGGTCCTGCAGCTTCGACACGCCAGCCAGCGACAGCATCAGCATCGTTCTTATCGACGCCAGCGCCGCTACCTTCGACGCCGATCCGAACGCCCAAGGGGCGGCGCCGATAAGCGGGATTGGCGACAAGGCTGTACGCACGGTCACCGGAGTCGAGGCTTACAAGGCGCACCACGGCATCTGCCAGATCGACGTGGTTCGACCGTTCTCCATCAAGCTCAAGGGCGAAGCGCTGGCGAAAAAGTTGGGGGAAGTGTGCAACAAGCTCTTCGCCTTGCAGTAAGGCCGCTCAAATCGGCGTCACAAAGAAATGTCTCGAGGAAGGGGAGCGTCGTGCGAAAGAATCTGACTCCATGTTCAACCGTGTTTCTTCTCACCCTCTGCGCCGCGAGCGGATGTTCGCAACCGTCGTCGGCGTCCGCAAATGCCTCATCACCGGCGGCCGGCTTGGCCGGCACATCCGCACCTTCAATCGGCACACCGTTGGAAAACGGGAAAGTCGCCGTACCGATCGACTGCAACAAGATGTTCGCTCCCGCTGACGTTGCAGGAATTTTCCCAACTACGGTCACGGTCAGCACGTACACGGAACGCGACAACGCCTGCGTGTTCAAGTCCGCCGACGGCTCGGTAGCCCAGGTTTCCGCCGATGGCGACATGGAGAGTGCGTTGTGGACAGACCCGGAGTTGAACCAGCGGGACAAGCTCTACAAGCACATTCGTGGTCTGGGCGATGAAGCATTTTTCAAGCCTTCCGACGACGGCGTGCAGGTATTCATCAAGAAGGGCGACCACTACTGCGGCGTGGTGGCTGGCATCAACCATCCGAAAGTGTCAGGAGAGAGGTTGACTCGGAAGCTCGGCGAGTTGTGCAACAAGTTTTTCGCGGCGCATTGATTTTCCGATTGAAGACACGCTGCTCGCAACACCGTTTCAGTTCCTGACTCCACTCAATGGCTTCATTACACGGGAGACTCATCATGTTGATGCACAAATCCATCACGGCATTCGCTGTCACGTTTGCAACGCTCGCCTGCAGTCTGAGCCCGACCCAGTCATACGCTGCCACCCTCAGTCCGGTCTGCAAAACGGTGATGGATGCCAATGACAAGCAATACACCACGCCCGTCCACCTCTACCTGACCCGATCCGGAACCACCAACGAAAGCATTGCCACCGGCGATGCCATGTACGTCAAGACAAAGGGCAACTGGCGTCGCAGTCCGATTACGCCAAAAGTCATGCTGGAAATGCGCAACGACGCACTGAAAGAGGCCAAATCACTCGACTGCCGCCATCTGCGCGATGAAGCCGTCAACGGCGAATCCGCGGCAGTCTACTCGATGAGCAACGTAACCGAGGATGGCCGTACCGATGGACAGATATGGATCTCCAGGAGCCGTGACCTGCCTTTGAAATCGGAAATGGACGTGACCACAGGCGCTGACAAGACGCACACGTCCATCCGCTACGACTACCGCAACGTGCAAGCGCCAGCCGGCGTGAAGTAATCATCCTCAACTCGGAGAAACCTCATGACTCAGCGACATCCGCCGTTCCTCCCCATGTGCATTCTCGTGACCCTGTGCAGCGTCACGATGCCGGCCTTTGCAGCGGATCCGGGCTGCAAACCGGTTTTCGACGCGACGATCAAGGCGGCGGCCACGCCCAGTCACCAATTCATGACCGAGACCGGCGCGAACAAGGCCGGTCCGAAGAGCAGCGAAGTCATCGCGACCGCCAACGCCATGTACGTCAAAATCGCCACTAACTGGCAAAGTCGACCCTTCAACCCGCAACAGCAGGCGGAAGAAATGCGCCAGGCCCTCAAGACCGCAACCATTACTTGTCAGCACTTGCGCGACGAGACCGTGGCGGGTGAGTCCGTCGCGGTTTACGACACCCATGACAAGCAGGAAAGCGGCAGCATCGTCGATTCGCGGATCTGGGTATCGAAGGCACGCGGGCTGCCGGTGAAGCAGACCATCGACATGGACGTCGGCGGCAAGGGGGGCAAGTCGCACACTGAGGTCCGCGTCGATTACGCCAACGTGCAGGCGCCAGCCGGCGTCAAATGATCCGCTCATCAGGGGAAGTCCCATGCGACATCTTTCACTTACCAGGATCACCTGGCTGACCGCGCTTTGCGCACTTGCCGCCTGTTCACAAGGAACTGGCACAGCGGCGTCCGTTCATCGCGGCGACTCAACTGCCGCTGCTGCAAGCGCCGGTTCCACGAACGCGCCTGCTGACCGCTCTGCGAGCGGCGGGAGCAGCGACCCGGATGACGCACCCATCACGCACATCGATTGCGCCAGGATTTTCAAGCCGCAGGACACGGTGCCAGTCCTCGGCGTTCCGTCCAGGATCAGCAATTATCCTTATCGGAATCGCTCATGCGAATTCGAGGCGAGCAATGACTCCACGCTCACCGTGTATGGCGGCAAGGGCGACGACATCACCAGCACGATCGAATTCAACCAGGCCACCATTCCCGCCAACGCTGGAAAATACGGCAAGCTTGACGGTGTCGGCGACGCAGCCTATTGGCGAAGGGATCATTCCGAGGTCACCAGTCGAAAAGGCAATTTATGGTGTTCGGCGAGTGGCGGACCAGCCAACCACAGCGAAGCCGACGCGCGCAAGCTCGGTGAGTTGTGCAACAAGGTCTACGCGTCCGGGTTGTAAATCAGTGAGAGTATCGCCCGCTTGCGCCACTGCCCGTGTCGAAGACGCGGCGGCTTGATGCAGGGCAAAAGGCGGGATGGCACCTTGGTGCATGTCGCGCGCGATGAGGCCTTTTGTGAGGCGACCATGTGGACCGGTTGCGAAAAACCAATGCGCAGGAATCAGCTGCAAGCCGCGCGCAAGACGTTCAGGGCCGCCTTGGGAAAGGACTGAAAACCGGCGCCGTTCACGAACAAGCGCACGGGTTGGCGGAGCGATTCGCGCAGTTTTTTCTAGGAGGGGAACTGCTTGCTGGCGCGTGCAGCCGATGGTGCCGACAGCTCCAGCGGCCCCAGCGTTCCGGACGAATGCCCCTGCTCGGCAAGATATTCCAGCCAGCGCGAAAGGAACCCATTCATGCGCAGTCGATGCTGGAACACTGTATGCGCCGGCGAAAACGGTCCCAACACCTGCCACAGGTGCCGGCCAGGATGGCAATGCAGCGCTTCGGCCACATGCGCATCGGTATACATGCGCAGCTGTGCCGACGGCGCGCGCAGACCGGTGTCGACATCGACGAAATCGTAGGTGAGTTCCAGCTCCAGCGTGTACGGATGACATTCCTGCACGTGCAGGTGCACGTCCAGGCCGTCGTCGACATTCGAGACATATCGTCCCGGATTCAGTTGCTGCGGCTG
>JBDTKM010000280.1:0-2888 GCA_039935315.1 Rhodanobacter sp.
GCCTGGTGGACACCGATCGACGGACGTGCGTCCAGAGCGATCGGCAAGTCCATGGGTGCGCGAGCGGTCAGGGCAACGTGCGGTTGCGCTGTCGAGCGCCCTCAGTAATGGATCACCGAACGGATCACCTTGCCCGCGTGCATCATCTCGAACGCGTCGTTGATGCGCTCCAGCGGCAGCACTTCGGTGATCATTTCGTCGATCTTGATCTCGCCGGCCATGTAGCGATCGACATAACCGGGCAACTGCGAGCGACCCTTCACGCCGCCGAAGGCCGAGCCGCGCCACACCCGCCCGGTCACCAGCTGGAACGGTCGCGTGCTGATTTCCTGCCCGGCGCCGGCCACGCCGATGATGATCGACTCGCCCCAGCCCTTGTGGCAGCACTCCAGCGCCGAGCGCATCACGTGCACGTTGCCGATGCATTCGAACGAATAATCCACGCCGCCGTCGGTCAGATCGACGATCACCTGCTGGATCGGCGTATCCGGGTAATCCTTCGGATTGACGAAGTCGGTCGCGCCCAGCAACTTGGCCATCTCGAACTTGGCCGGGTTGGTGTCGACCACCACGATGCGGCCGGCCTTGGCCATCACCGCGCCCTGCACCACCGACAAGCCGATGCCGCCCATGCCGAACACGGCCACGCTGGCGCCGGGCTCCACCTTGGCCGTATTCAGCACCGCACCGATGCCGGTGGTGATGCCGCAGCCGAGCAGACAAACCTTCTCCAGCGGCGCGGCCTTGTTGATCTTGGCCAGCGAGATTTCCGGCAGCACGGTGTATTCGCTGAACGTGCTGGTGCCCATGTAATGCAGTAGCGGCTTGCCGTTCAACGAGAAGCGCGAGGTGCCATCCGGCATCAGGCCCTGGCCCTGGGTCACGCGAATCTTCTGGCACAGGTTGGTCTTGCCGGACAGGCAGAATTTGCACTCGCCGCATTCGGGCGTGTATAGCGGAATGACGTGGTCGCCCACTTTCAGCGAGGTCACGCCTTCGCCGATCTCCTCGACGATACCGCCGCCCTCATGGCCCAGGATCACCGGAAACGCCCCTTCCGGATCGGCACCGGAAAGGGTGAATGCGTCGGTATGGCACACGCCGGTGGCGACGATGCGCACCAGCACCTCACCGGCTTTCGGACCGGCGACGTCCACGTGTTCAATGCTGAGCGGTTTGCCGGCTTCCCAGGCAACAGCGGCGCGTGATTTCATGTCGGGACTCCTCGATGCGGTCAACGCTCCATGGTAGCTGGTCTCCCCGCACGGCCAAGGGACCCCGGTGCGGCAAATTGCCCGTCGCACCCGATTGAAACTGGCCACGATCGCGCCTATATCTACCTGTCCCCACGTTCACGGACATACCCCATGTCATTGCGCCAACTCGGCAACTCGCCGCTTTCCATTGCCCCGCTCGCCTTTGGCGGCAACGTGTTCGGCTGGAGCGCCGATGAAACGCGCTCGTTCGAGCTGATGGATGCGTTTGTCGACGCCGGTTGCAACCTGATCGATACCGCCGATGTGTATCCGGCGTGGGTGCCGGGCAATCAGGGCGGCGAGTCAGAGGCGATCATTGGCAAATGGCTCAAGCGCAGCGGCAAACGCGACAAGGTGGTGATCGCCACCAAAGTCGGCAAGTGGGCCGAGCAGCAAGGACTGTCGCCGGTAAACCTGCAGCAGGCGGTGGATCGCTCGTTGCAACGGCTGCAGACCGATCACATCGACCTGTACCTGGCGCACGAGGACGACGCCAGCGTGCTGCTGGCCGATACGCTGGGCGGGTTTTCGCGGCTGATCGAACAGGGCAAGGTGCGCGCAATCGGCGCCTCCAACTACAGCGCCACCCGTTTCGCCGACGCGCTGGCGGTCTCGCGCGAGCACAACCTGCCGCGCTATGAGGTACTGCAGCCGGAGTACAACCTGCTCCAGCGCGAGGGCTACGAAAAGGAGCTGGAGCCGTTGATCCGCGCGGAGAACATCGGCGTGATCAGCTACTACGCACTGGCCAGCGGCTTCCTCAGCGGCAAGTACCGCAGCGAGGCAGATCTGGCCAAGAGCAGCGCCCGCGCCAGCGCGGTAAAGCGCTACCTCAACCCACGCGGCATGCAGATTCTTGCGGCGCTGGACCAGGTCGCGGCAAGTCACCAGGCCAGCGTGGCGCAGGTTGCCCTGGCCTGGCTGATCGCCCGCCCCGGCATCACCGCGCCGATCGCCAGCGCCACCAGTGTGGCCCAGCTGCATGAGCTGATTGGCGCGGTAAACCTGCAACTTTCGCGCGAAGAGATCGCCGAACTGGACCGCGTCAGCGCCTGAGCCTTTCCCGCGCCACGCGCGGGATGCTGCAGGAGCAACTTGGCAGGAGCGACTTCGCGGGAGCGACTTCAGTCGCGATGCTCTACCGCACATCGCAAAGCATCGCGACTGAAGTCGCTCCCATAGGGCGAGCCGGATGTCCGGCAACCGGGCGCCAGCCCTACTCCGCCGGCGACTCGACCGTGTAGCCCTCGGCCTGCAGTTGCGCGAGGTAGCCGGCGGGCTTCAGCAGCTCGTCCATCGGCAACATCGCAAAGGTCTGGGTGTTGGTGGTCAACGCGGCGCGCGCGGCGGCCAGCCACGCCGCCTGCAACTTTCGTGGTACGTCGTCGATGCCCAACTGGTGCGCGAAACCCGCTTCGGTCAAAGCATCGATACACGCCTGACGACGGTTGCTGGTGGGCAGGCTGCGCAAAGCCTGCAGATCGCCCATCGCCCACGCATTGGCGCGCGCCTTGATCACCGGCAGATCCTGTTCGATCGTGTCCAGGGTGCGGCTCATGCACATCACGTCGTTGGGCGCCGCCTGCTTGAACGCCTTGATCGCCGCCCGCGGGTGCTCGATCACCACCTGAT
>JBDTKM010000281.1:0-5945 GCA_039935315.1 Rhodanobacter sp.
ATGGGTCTTGTTTGAAAGGGGGAGCCTGGCTCCCCCTGCCCCTTTATTCTTGACGAGGAGTTTCGACATGATGCAAGTACGCAAAGCTTCAGAACGTGGCGTCGCCGATCACGGCTGGCTGAATTCCCACCACACCTTCTCGTTCGCCGGTTACATGGATCGTGCGCAGATGGGCTTTTCCGACCTGCGTGTGATCAACGAAGACCGCGTCGCGCCAGGCCAGGGATTCGGCAAACACCCGCACCGTGACATGGAGATTTTTTCCTATGTGCTGGAAGGTGCGTTGGCACACAGCGACAGCATGGGCACCGGCTCGGTGATCAAGCCCGGCGACGTGCAGCTGATGAGCGCGGGCAGCGGAGTCACCCACAGCGAGTTCAATGGCTCCGACGATGAGGGCGTGCACTTCATGCAGATCTGGATCGTGCCCGCGACGAGCGGTGGCGAACCGGTGTATCAGCAACGTCACTTTGACGAGGCGGACAAGCGCGGTCGACTGCGCCTGATCATTTCGCCGGACGGCCGCGACGAATCGCTGCGCATCCAGCAAGACGCGTCGGTATATGCCGGACTGTTCGACGGCGACGAAACTGCCACGTTGACACTAGCCAAGGATCGCTACGCCTACGTGCATGTCGCCCGCGGCAGTATCGAACTCAATGGCCAGAAGCTCGAAGCCGGTGACGGCGTGCGATTGCGCAACGCAGAAACGCTGCAGTTGAGTGCAGGCCAGCATGCCGAGGTTCTGGTGTTCGACCTGCGTCCGCAGGAGTTGCCACAGACACCGTAATGTAGGCAGGGCCGGTGGATGACCTTGGATAGCTCGGGGCGTTCACCGGCCTCTTGGTGGGTGTATCGCGGCAATACAGCAGGATCCGGATCAGCAAGGCGGGCAATACCGTCACTGCTGATCCACGGGCCGAATCCAGTGCCGGCCATGACCCTGATGTCGATGGCTCTTTAGCAGACCTGCGCGCCCGATGGGACAGCCAAGCCAACAACGCTTGCTCAAAACGTGCAAGACGCGGGTCACTTCGTCCTATAGATTTGGCGGAGATACGGGCTGAAAGGGGCTTCACTGTTTTGGATTCGGGGGCAGAGGAATCGCATCGCCGTGAGCATGTCTACTTTGACTGAACCAGTTCAAGGCTTCCGGCAGTGCTGGATCAGGGGTG
Source organism: Rhodanobacter sp. (assembly GCA_039935315.1). GTDB lineage: Bacteria > Pseudomonadota > Gammaproteobacteria > Xanthomonadales > Rhodanobacteraceae > Rhodanobacter. The sequence continues at coordinate 1,176 of JBDTKM010000281.1, forward strand.
CGGCTGTCATCCTGAGCCTCGTGCTCTCTCTTGGTTCGGCCCGTGCAGCGATACCCCAGGAAACGCTCGGTAGTTTTCAGATGTCGACCTTTGAAGACACCGGTGGCTCGCTGGGGAATTTCTCCGAGCTCGCGCAGACCTCTGACGGATTCTTGTGGATCCAGGCAACGCGAGGACTGGTGCGCTTCGACGGCGTCCAGTTCGCCAGGTTCGTGCCGCTGCCGGGCGAACACTTCCTGGAAGCCCAACTGAACATGATCTTTCCCGCACAAGGCCAAGGATTATGGATCAGCAATGAGAACGCAGGCCCGACCTTGCTGAAAAACGGTCATCTCATCCACTTTGGCGCAAAACAAGGTTACGTTGGCACCGATGGCTATTTCTTCACCGGCCCGCATGGTCATGTCTGGTCAGTAACGACTCAGGCCATCATGTATTTCAAGGACGGCTCGTGGCATGCAATGAAGGCCGCTTCTGGCCCGGATCAAATGTTCTCTCGTGCGGCGTTCGATGGAAGCGGCAATTTGTGGGTCAACACCCGACATGGCTCAGAGGTTCTGGTGATACCTGCTGGTACGACAACGTTGGTGTCATGTGTGCACGTTGAACACCTCATGGAAATCTTCGTGGGCCGATCCGGGAGGATCTACGCCAACTCCAGAGACAACGGCATACACATTTATCGCAGGAATGGCATCACTCTCACTGAAGTGGCGGCCCCGATTCCGCTTTTTGCTTTTGCCCTCACCGAAACCCGAAGTGGCGCCGTATGGGTGACTTCCGAGGACCACAAGATCACCTACATTTCGCCGGCGGCGTTGAAACAGGCTGAGGAAAATCACGCAACACCACAGAGCGAGATGGTTCCCCGGCAACAAGGGTTTTATTGGCCACTGCTTGAGGATCGCGACGGCAATATCTGGGTAGGACGCAGCGGCAACCTGGATCATTTCACCCGCACCACGCTAACCAACATCAAGCTGCCAGAGGCTATCTACGCGGTATCCCCATCCATGGACGGTTCGGGAGGCCTGTGGGTTGGCAACTATACAATGCCGGTATTCCATGTTGCCGAGAATCCATACTCACTCGAGACCACGCTTGCGCCAGACCCCATGCTGGCAACATTTTCTGACATGACGGATGGCTCGGCATGGGGCGCCAACCGTGGTGGCCTCTGGCAGTTTTCCCCGGGAAAACCTCACCAGGTGGTGGCATATCCGGCGACTTTCCACTTTGCAACCTTGCCCTACAGTCTGATCAGAGATCAACAAAAGGTGCTGTTTGTTTCCACACCCAGCGTGGGAAACGGCCTGATGGCATGGGATGGAAAATCCTGGCACGACGTCCTGCATGAACCGACCGTGGTGAAGGTCATGGCATTGGATCAGCAAAATCGTCTGTGGATTGGCAGCAGAGAGCGAGACCACTTGATTGAACTTTCAAACGGAATCGAGCATGTCTGGACTGCTCGCCAAGGCGTTGATGTCGGTGCAGTCCGTTCGATCCTTGCTGACGGCAACTTGCTTTGGATCGGTGGTAACGATGGTGTGCAGTACTTCGATGGCCGGCGGTTTATCTCACTGCTTGCAACAGAGCCGAAAGCCTTTCAGACAGTGATCGGCCTGGTTAGAGATGGTGACGGCAATCTATGGGTTCAGAATCTGGAAGAGATTTTCAGAATTCCCGCGACCGAAATACGCAAAGCTCTGGCAGATTCTGACACTCGGGTCACCTTCAGCACCCTCAACGCAGCGGACGGTGTCCCGCCTGCGCCGGACGCGGATCGCACGCTCCCGTCACTGCGCCTGTCTACTGATGGTCGTGTCTGGGCGCATAGCTTAACAGGGCTGGCATGGGTCGACCCAAAAAACATTCCGAGACATTCCTCGCTGCCGCCGATTGTCATTGAGACCCTGACTAGCGGCTCCACCTCCCATTCCCTGTCGACAGCAAACATCACCCTCCCCCCTTCGCAAGACTCGTTTCGCATTGCCTACACGATCCCGGCGCTCAGCCATCCCGATCGCGTGAATTTCTCCTATCGACTTGCTGGATTCAGCGACTGGCAGGATGCCGGCGCGCGGCGGGAGGCTGTGTTCACCCACGTTCCACCTGGAAATTACCGCTTCGAAGTGCAGGCGTTCGGTGAGCAAGGCGTGGCCAGCATCACATCGGAACCGCTGATGCTGATCCGTTTGCCAGCCTGGTATCAGACCTGGTGGTTTCGCACGCTCGCCTTGTTGCCTTTGATTCTGCTGCTGTGGCTGGCGTATGCCTTGCGCATGCGGGTCTTGCAACGGCGCATGCAGATCCGCGTCGACGAACGCGAGCGCATTGCGCGCGACCTGCACGATACCTTGCTGCAAAGCGTTCAAGGGCTGCAACTACGACTGCAGACCTGGGCGGCGGACAAGTCGCTGGAACCCAAGCGCCGGCAAGAGATGTCGACGGTGGCCTTGAACACGCGCGAGATGCTGATCGATGGTCGGGACCGGATCATCGCTCTGCGCCGTACCGATGCTTCTCGACAAGACCTCGCCACCGCCCTGCGCGCGGCCGGCGAGGAATACGCCTCGTTGTACGGCCCGCGCTATGTGATGACGATGACGGGGGAACCACGCCCGTTGTTGCCTGATGCCGAGTCCGAAGTGCTGGACGTCATCCGCGAGGGCCTGCGCAACGCTTTCGTGCATGCCAACGCGAATGACGTCGAGTTGACGATTACATGGCGCGCCATCGAGCTGCGGGTATCCGTCAGCGACGACGGTGTCGGTATCAGCGAGAAGGTTCTGCATGACGGTGGTCGCGCGGGCCATTGGGGCCTGCTCGGCATGCGGGAGCGCGCGGCCAAGATGGGCGGCCACCTGGAACTGCACTGCCCCGCCGAAGGTGGCACCGAGCTGATGCTGGTGGTGCCGGCGCGAATGGCCTACGAGCGTGTGTATTCGCGCCTGCCCCACTTCGTCCGGCGTGCATGGAATGGCTTCATAAAGGAGGATCAGCCACAAAATGCGCCGCCACCTTCCACCAGCCATATCGAATCCACCGACAGCGCCGAGCGAGAAGCCCTCTGCTCAGCCCTTCCCGCTCGCACCGCTGACCACGAGTTGGAAACAAATTAAGCGTAAACCCCGAGACTCCACGCGTTGCACGGGAAAACCTGATCACTCAACCGATGAATTTTGCTCCTTGTCGGTGACTGGAAAGGAGCAATTGCACTTTGATCTGCGCCGTCAGAAAACGGCCAAGAGAAGTCGGTCGCCGCTTCTATCAAACTGCCCAAAAGCTGCCATTCGAAGGGGAGGCAAGATCGCCCATGCACAGGTAGATGCGGCTAACTCGTGCTGGCGATGCCTCAACCGCAGGCAACACAGGTACTTCCCAAAACCACTGGTTGCTCAATGACTGGTTGAGCTGGTCCTGCAGGTGACGTCCGGTCCGGCGGCGGTAGCTCGTATGGCGTCACCGAAGCGACGTGCCGGAACGAAACAGGCATACGCTGCATCTCAATAGCTAGCCTGCACAAACACAAATCAACGTTTCGCGACGCGAAATCTCTTCGGCCGCTTCAAACGGATCATCGACAGAGATCGGAACTTATGAATCTTTTTGTCAGACTGCTGTTCGTGCTGATCTCATCAATCTTCCGACCACGGCTTCCAGTTGGTGAAGCGACTAGTGAACTTATCCTCGTCACTTTACCTAACGATCTAGATATCAATCTACACGTTAACAACGGACGCTATCTGACATTATGCGATTTGAATCGCGTAGATCTTTTCATACGCACAGGGCTTGCCCGAGTCATGCTAAAGCGTGGCTGGATGCCCATCATCGCGGAACACACCATGACGTACCGCAAACCCCTTCGTGCTTTGAAGAAATTCAAAGCAACGATGCATCTGACACACTGGGACGAGAAGTATTTCTACATGACCCACTGCTTCTCAATCAACGAGAAGATTTTCGCAGAAGGCACGTCAAAAGGCGTCGTAAGGGATAAAAACGGGGTTGTCGCACCCGGCGACGTGATGGCGGCAGTACGTGCGTCGCGTAGCCCATAGCTAACGACCGTCTTTCCTCTCGCACTAGCGTGCATGTCACACGGAGTCCCATTGATATCCACAACTGTCGAGTTCTATTTCGATCCGGTTAGCCCCTACGCGTGGTTGGCCATGGAGCAGGTTGCCCGGGTAACCGCTGCGGGCGGGAGTATCAATTGCCGCCCCATATTGCTGGCGGCTCTGCTCAATGCGAACGGCACGAAAGGGCCAGCTGAAGTGCCAGCCAAACGCGCCTACGTGTTCCGCGATGTGATGCGCCAGGCAAAACGTTTGAATCTGTCGTTCCGCGGGCCGCCCAACCATCCGTTCAATCCGCTCGCTGCACTACGTGCCATCCTCGCTGTCGAAGTCCAGGCACAGCGACTCATTTTGGCCCGTCGCATACTGTCGGCAGTTTGGTCCGATGGTATCGACATCGCTGATCTCAACAGTCTTTCAAGGGTGATGACGCAAAGCGGTTTCCATGCCGACGCGTTGCTTGCCGCTGCGGCGAGCGATGAGGTCAAACAACGTCTGCGTAGCTGTACCCAGGAGGCGATCGATGCCGGAGTTTTCGGCGTCCCTACGTTCGGCGTCCAAGGCGATTTGTTTTGGGGCGCCGATCGGGTGGACGCTGTCATCTGGGCGCTCAATGGCGGCGCCGTCGACGAAGACCTCTACGAACGTGTGCTGAGCCGCCCAACTGCGGCAAGCCGTTGAAAGC
>JBDTKM010000282.1:0-8104 GCA_039935315.1 Rhodanobacter sp.
CAAGGTGTTCGTTGGGGAGGTTTTCATGCGTAGGTTCCTTTCATGGTGGCCACGAACAGATCGCTGATGGAAGGTCGGCGGGTTTCGCCCAGGGCTTCCAGCTGTGCGCGTCCGACGCCGTCAAACACAAAAATGCTCTTGCCGAAGACCTGGCGTTCGTCCAGCGGATTCAGCGCTCGTGCGGCGTCGGCCTTGTCTGCGTTCACCATCACCTCGATGAAGCGCTCGCCGATGGCGTCCATGTCGGCATCCAGCACGATCTTGCCGTCGCGGATGAACATCAGGTCGGTGAGGATGTGCTCGACTTCCTCGACCTGGTGGGTGGTGACGATGATGGTCTTGTTCTCGTCAAAGTAGTCCTCCAGCAGGCTCTGGTAGAACTGCTTGCGGTAAAGGATGTCCAGGCCCAGGGTCGGCTCGTCCAGGATCAGCAGCCTGGCGTCGATCGCCATCACCAGCGCCAGATGCAGTTGCACGATCATGCCCTTGGACATCTGGCGCACGCGCTGACTGGGTTGCAGCTTGGTGCGGGCCAGGAAGGCTTCGCATTTGGCACGGTCGAAGCGCGGGTGCACGTTGGCGACGAAGTCGACCGCCTGGCTTACCCGGATCCAGCGCGGCAGCACCGCCACGTCGGCGATGAAGCAGACATCGCCCATCAGCTTGTCGCGCTGCTTGCGCGGATCGAAACCCAGCACATTGAGTTCGCCGCTGAAGTCGGTGAGGCCCAGGATCGCCTTCAGTGCGGTGGTCTTGCCGGCGCCGTTGGGGCCGATCAGGCCCACAATGCGGCCCGGCTCGATCTGGAAGCTGACGTTGTCCAGCGCCAGCGTGGACTTGTACCGCTTGCTCAGGCCGCTGGCTGAAATGACCGCGCTCATGATTGTTTTTCCTTGTGGCTGTCTGCTTCGCGCAGCAGGGTCTTGAGATCCAGTCCCAGACGTCCCAGGCGGGCATACAGCACTGGCCATTCCTCGCGCAGGAAGCGCTCGCGTTCCGATTTCAGCAGCGCATCGTGTGCGCCTTCGATGACGAACATACCCAGACCCCTCCTTTTCTCAACCAGTTGTTCATCGACCAGCTCCTGATATGCCTTCGATACGGTCAGAGGGTTGATCTGGTAGTCCGCAGCGACCTGGCGTACCGACGGCAGCGGGTCGCCTTCGTTCAAGGCGCCGTCCAGGATCATCGCCACTACACGTTGGTGCAGTTGGCGATAGATCGGGACGCTGTCGTTCCAGGTGATGGTCATGGCTTATTCCTTGGTAATGCGACCGAGCTTTTTGCCGAACGAATAGTAGGGCATCACCAGTTGCGACCCGAGCAGATGGAGTGGCTGGACCGACGCGTCCGAGTTGCCTTCCGACCCTGCCGGCAGCGTGAGCAGGCCAAGGCTGGGGACGTCGTTGATCAGTGCCGCTTCGCGCCGCTCGGCGGCACTGGGATGAACTACAACGGGTGCCAGGTCGGTGACATGGATCGTTGGGGTACTGACACTGCTGCTGGCCGGGTGCCAGGCTTCGACGTTGTAGAGCACGGCGCGCAGGCTGGCGAGAGTGAGCAGGATGGCTGCGGTACCGGCGATGAGTTTGTAGGCTTTCATGGCGAACCTCCTTAGTGATGTCGTTGTGTGGTGTTGTAGTGAACTATAACACCGTTGCAAGTATCGTCAATAGGCAAACTTGTCTTTCGCCGCATGACTGATGGCCTAGGAGCCTGTCGGACTTTGGTTGGCCGGTCTGCGAATCCGCCTGTGTGGTCCATATTTCCGCCGATTCTTGGTCCATAGAACCCCAACGGACCGGCGAATCGTCAGAAATCTGTCCTCGCTCAGCCGAATTCTCGCCTCGACCATCAAAGCCCGACAGACTGCCAGGGGAAGTTTTCCGTACGTTCGCGGTGCGGCGGCACGCACCCTCAGCCAGCTAGCTCCAACGGCGGTTTGTGAGGACTGGCCTGTGTCCACGTCCGTTTACGCGGGCGACGATGGATCGCTGCCGCGGCCCGCGTTTCGTGGATGCAAGAGTTCAACGGAATGAACCGCGCGAGAGGGTGCGCGTGCGCCGCCGTCCATGCGCCGCGTGTCTGCCAAGGTGTCACTTGGCTTGCTGATATTCCCAGCCGTGAGGATAACGATTGCGCGAAATGGCGGCGCTCGTGTCGGCAGCAGTGCTTGGTGGGCTTGCCGGTATGGGATGAGGCGATACGTGCAGGCTGGATTCCAGGACCATCAACCGATGGGCACGACATATAGCCGCGGTTCGTCCCTGCATGGAGCGGTCATCACGCTTGTGGGGGTGCGCGGCAGGGCTTGAACGACCTGCATTATTTTGCGGCAGTCGTCCAGCGTGGTGGATTCCAGGTCGCCGGTTGTGTACCGGAGGAATTGTCGTGCCCTTGATGCACCACCCAACGACGATGCGCTACGCTGGCGTCTTTATGGACATCCAAACGGCTGGACGATGATGATCGAGACCAAACTGCCCAAGGTAGGGACCACCATTTTCAGCGTGATGAGCCAGTTGGCGCTGCAACACAAGGCCGTCAATCTGGGCCAGGGCTTTCCCGATTTTGACCCTCCGCAAGGATTGCGTGATGCGCTGACGCAGGCGATGAACGCGGGGCGCAATCAGTACGCTCCAATGCACGGCACGGCGGCCCTGCGCGAGCAGATCGTCATCAAGACCCAGCATTTGTACGGGCGCAAGCTCGACGTGGATACCGAGATCACGGTCACCTCCGGCGCCACCGAGGCGATCTTCGCGGCCATTGCCGCCATCGTGCGTGTCGGCGAGGAAGTGATCGTGTTCGATCCCGCCTACGACTGCTACGAACCGGCGATCGAACTGCAGGGTGCTCACGCCGTGCACATCCCGCTGACCGTGCCGGCGTTTTCGATCGACTGGCAGCGCGTGCGCGATGCAGTAAGCCCAAAGACCCGCATGATCCTGATCAACAGTCCGCACAATCCGTCGGGTGCCGTGCTGTCCGCGAGCGATCTGGAGGAGTTGGCGGCGATCGTGCGAAACACCGACATCGTGGTGCTGTCCGACGAGGTGTACGAGCACATTGTCTACGATGGCGCACGGCACGAAAGCGTCCTGCGCCATCCCGAGCTGGCCGCACGCAGCGTGGTGGTTTCCTCGTTCGGCAAGACCTATCACTGCACCGGCTGGAAGGTCGGTTATGCGGTGGCGCCGGCCGCACTATCGGCCGAATTCCGCAAGGTGCACCAGTACCTCACGTTTTGCACGTTCCATCCGGCGCAGGTGGCGTTTGCGGAATTCCTGGCCAGCGATCCCGCCCACTATCTGGAGCTTCCAGCGTTCTATCAGCCCAAGCGTGACCGCTTCCGCGCCTTGCTTGCGCCCTCGCGCTTCAAGCTGCTTGACGTTGCGGGCGGGTTTTTCCAGCTGGTTGATTACTCGGCGATCCGCGACGAGGACGATTTGACGTTCAGTCGCTGGTTGGTCGAGCAGGGTGGCGTGGCGGCGATTCCGTTGACGCCGTTCTACGCGAAAGCACCGGGTACCCGCCTGTTGCGGCTGTGTTTCGCCAAAAGCGACGCCACCATGGAGGCGGCCGCCGAGCGGTTGTGCCAGCTATGACCATGCAGCCGCTCAAGGTCGCGCTGGTTCAGGGCGCCACACGCTGGCACGACGCGCCGGCCAATCGCGCTTATTACGGCGCGTTGGTGCGTACCGCCAGAGAGAGTGACCTGATCGTGCTCCCCGAGACGCTGTTGTCCGGTTTCAGCAACGACGTCCAACGGGCTGCCGAGGACATGGACGGCGAGGGTGTGGCCTGGTTGCGGGCACTCGCGGTCGAGGTCGGTGCGGTGATCTGTGGCAGTCTGGCCATTCGCAACGGCGAGACCGTCTACAACCGCCTGTTCTGGGCGCGACCGGATGGCGGTCTTGCGCAATATGACAAGCGCCACTTGTTTCGCATGGCCGGTGAGCACACCCGCTACGGCGGCGGTAACCAGCGGTTGATCGTCGAATTGAAGGGCTGGCGAATCTTGCCGCAGGTCTGCTACGACTTGCGTTTCCCGGTATGGCTGCGCAATCGCAGGCTCGCGACCGCTGAAGGTGGCATGGACTATGACCTGGCCGTGTTCGTGGCGAATTGGCCGGCAGCGCGACGACAGCCCTGGCGCACCTTGCTGCGCGCGCGGGCGATCGAGAACCTCAGTTATGTAGTGGGCGTGAATCGGGTTGGCGTGGACGGCAACGACATACCCTACGCCGGCGAGAGTGCCGTGATCGACCCTGTCGGCGAGGCGCTGATCGAGCTCGGCGCGCGCGAACAGGTGGTTACCGTGACGCTCGATCCGGCTCCGCTGCTGACCCATCGCGAACGCTTCCCGGCATGGATGGATGCCGACGATTTCACCCTTTCCGCGTAGTACTTTTCCGACCTTGATCGGGTTCAGATGCAGCCGTGCGCGGGAGTCGCGGCAAGTTCGAATATCGCGTGGTGGAAAGCGCCCGGCACTAGGAGCCTGTCGGACTTTGGTTGGCCGGCCTGCGAATCCGCCTGTGTGGTCCATGTTTCCGCCGATTCGCCGTCCATAAAACCACTATGGACCGGCGAATCGTCGATTGCTGTCCTCACGCAGCCGGATTCTCGCCTCGCCCACCAAAGCCCGACCGGCTCCTGGCGTGACTGCGTCAAAGTATTGCAAGCACCGCTTCGGGCGGCCGCCCGATCCTTGCCTTGCCGTTGGCGACCACGATCGGGCGCTCGATCAGCTTCGGGTGCTTGACCATCGTGGCGATCAGGGCGGCGTCATCCAGGGATGGATCGACCAGCCCGAGCGACTGATATTCCGGTTCGCCGGTACGCAGCAGCTCACGCGCGCTCAGGCCCAGTTGCTTCAGCAACTGGGCCAGTTCCTGTTCGTTCGGAGGAGCCTCGAGATAGTTGATCACCTCGACATCCAGATGGCGCTCCCTGAGCAGCGCCAGCGTGGCCCGTGATTTGGAGCAATCGTTGTTGTGATAGATCCGTACCATCGGTCAGCGGCCTCAACGGTTGCCTGATCGATTGCCACCGCCACCGCCACCGCCACCGCTGCGGCCGGGTGGATGTCCACCGCCACCTTTGGGACGCCCGTTTCCGGGCGCCCGGTTACCGCCCTGGCCAGCAGGGCGCCCGGAATGCGCGGGGCGGCTCGTCGGTGCGCGATTGCCTCGCGATTCGGCGCCAAAACCGGCGTAGGGTCCGGCGGGGGCGTGTGTGTTGCCACCGGTGTTGCCAGCTGCTCGCGCAGCGTACGGCTTGCCACCCGCCGGGCGGCGATTGCCCGTGGTCGTACCCGCTGCACCACGCGGGCTGCCCGCACGGTTTTCACCGGCGAACCAGGTGCGTACCGACGGCAGTTCCTGGCCGGGTGCCACGCGACGTCCCTTGCCGCGCGGGTTCTTGTTGCCGGAACCATGCTCGGGCCTGGCCACGTTGCCGTTGACTTCCTTGCCGTTGCGCGACGGTGGTTTGCGACCGCGAGTGGGTTCATCACGGATACGGTCGTAGGCGCGCAGTTCGCGCGCTTCGTCCTGACCGCCAGTCCAGGCGGTACCGGCGCCTTGTTCGGGGCGGTACTCGGTGACGCTGCGACTGGCACGGCGCTGGTGCAGGATCGGGCTCAGGGTCAGCGCCGGCTGCGCGGCGCCAAGGCCGGTGGCCTGGCGTAGTTGCTTGACACTCTCGGCGTCCAGCGCTTCACATTCACCACGACGCAGGTTGCGCGGCAGCTCGATCTTGCCGTAGCGGATGCGCTAGAGACGACTGACCAGGAAGCCTTGCGCGTCCCACAGGCGCCGTACCTCGCGGTTGCGGCCCTCGCGGATCACCACGCGGAACCAGCTGTGGCTGCCGCCGCGGCTGATCACGGCGATCTCGTCGAAGCGGGCCGGACCGTCCTCCAGTTCCACACCGGCTTTCAGGCGCTCGATGATCTCGTCGGGGACTTCACCATGCACGCGACACAAGTATTCGCGCTCCAGGCCACTCTTGGGATGCATCAGGCCATTGGCCAACTCGCCGTCGGTGGTCAGCAGCAGCAGGCCGGTGGTGTTGATGTCCAGCCGGCCCACGGCGACCCAGCGGGCGCCTTTCAGCCGCGGCAGTTGCTCGAACACCGTCGGGCGACCTTCCGGGTCGTCGCGGGTGGTCAGCACACCTTCGGGCTTGTGGTAGATCAGCACTTCGGTATCGTCGCGGCTGTCGGTGGCAACGACGAACTGTTTGCCGTCCATGACCACGCGGTCACCGGCTTTCACGCTCATGCCGATTTCGGCAGGTGCGCCGTTGAGTTCGACCTCGCCCGACTGGATGCGTTGTTCGAGCATGCGGCGCGAGCCCATGCCGGCGTTGGCCAGCACCTTGTGCAGGCGTTCTTCGATCGCGGGCGCGTCGGCGTTGGTGCGTGATTCGTGCTTCAGGGTGAGAACGGATTTTTGCGGCGCAGTCATGCGCGGTACTCCTCGGTGTCTTGATCGGCGGCATCGGATGGGACGTCCGCGGCGGGGGTTGCTGCCTCGTCGGCAGTAGTCGTGGGGCGGGCGGAAGCCGTGCTCGGATCGGCGTCGGCTTCGTCGTGCCCGCATGAAGCAGCGTCGGTTTCGGCGTCGGCTGCGTTGTTCTTGTCGCTGGCATCGGCGATGTTCGCCGATATGTCGGTTTCCGGGCTTGTATCAGCCGGGGGATTGCGATCCGGCTCGATCGCGTCGGGGTCAATCGGCAGGTCGCGCATGATGCGGGCGGGCAGGGGTTCCGGCGCGAAGCGCATCTGCGGATCCTCCATGTCGCGGATTTCGGACAATGAGGGCAGCTGGTCCAGTGATTTCAGGTTGAAATAGTCGAGAAAGGCGCGGGTGGTGCCGAACAACGCCGGCTTGCCGGGCAGGTCGCGGTGGCCGACTACGCGGATCCATTCGCGCTCTTCCATCGTCTTGATGATGTTGGAGGACACCACCACGCCACGGATCTGCTCGATTTCGGGGCGCGTGATCGGCTGCCGGTAGGCGATCAGCGCCAAGGTTTCCAGCAGGGCACGCGAATAGCGGCTGGGCCGTTCCGTCCACATCCGTGAAATCCACGGATGCACGTCCTGGCGCACCTGGTAGCGGAACCCGGAAGCGACTTCCTTCAGTTCGATGCCGCGGCCCGCGCAGTCTGCGGCCAGCGATTCCAGCGCCTGCGCAATCTGTTGCGAGCCGACGTTCTCGTCTTCGTTGAAGAGGTCGCCCAGCTGATGCACGGTCATCGGCTGGGTGGAGGCGAGCAGGGCTGCCTCGATGATGGGATTGAGTAGGTCGATCTGCATAGCCTTGGGTCGGATGCCGATTCAGTAAGCGGCGTTCAGTTGGCAGGGTTCATTCGCCGGATGATTCGATCAGTGCCGATTCACCGGTGGGTACGTCGTCCATGGGCAGTTCGGAGGGTTCTTCGCTGTGGCTGGCCTTGGCCTTGACATAGATCGACGCCAGTGGCACCTCTTGCACGATCTCGATGAGCATTTCCTTGGCCAGTTCCAGCATCGCCAGGAAGGTCACCACGATGCCTGGGCGACCTTCGGCCAGATCGAACAGATCCTCGAAGCGATGGAAGGTGTCGTCACCCAGCCTGTTCAACAACTCACCCATGCGTTGGCGCACGCTGAGTGCCTCACGTTTGATCGCGTGGCGGCCGAACAGCTCCGCGCGGTGCATCACTTCTTTCAGCGCCAGCAGCAGTTCGGTCAACTCCAGCGGAGGCGGCAACCGGATCACATGGTGCGTGCCGACCTCGGCATGCACCACCACGCTGTCGCGTTCCATGCGAGGCAGCGCTTCGATGTCCTCGGCCGCGCGCTTGAACCGTTCGTACTCCTGCAAGCGCCGTACCAACTCGGCACGGGGGTCGGCTTCCAATCCTTCCTCGGCCGGTGGCCGCGGCAGCAGCAACCGCGACTTGATCTCGGCCAGGATCGCGGCCATCAACAGATACTCGGCAGCCAGTTCCAGCCGCATCACGTCCTGCATCAACTCGATGTAGGCCATGTATTGCCGGGTGATCTCGGCAACCGGGATGTCCAGGATGTCGAGGTTCTGCCGGCGGA
>JBDTKM010000283.1:0-5147 GCA_039935315.1 Rhodanobacter sp.
CGACGGACCACAGGCGCAGGAAGCAGCGGAAGTTATTCAGCGTAGGCTCGGTCATCACCGGCAGCACCGCCGTCATGATGTTTTCGGTGAACAGTTGCTGGCGCGACAGGATCACCAACAGAAAGCCCAGCGGATAGCCGAGCGACTCGATCAGGAAGCCGCCCGGCATGTCGCCCACGTAACGATGCAGAACACCGCGTGCCAGCATCGAAAAACCCATCGACAAACCGGCTGCCAGCGACGACCAGCCCAGCGCCGAGACACTGCGCTTGAGCTCCTGCTCGCCGTCACTGCGAATGATCTCGTGCAGCACGGCGGCGCGTGGCGGCCGCTTGCGCTCCACCTCGACCTTTTCCTCGCGCGAGAGCGAGAAGCCATCCTCGCCGTCGGTTTTGCTGTCGTCAGGCGGCCGCTTGTCGGGGGTGTCTGAGGGTTTCGTGGGCGTCTCCGATTCGTGGGTTGAATTCATTTCGAAGCACAAGGCAATGCAGTGTGCGGCAGAGCCGGCCCCGCGCCCTGAAAAGCAACGCATCGATTCACTCCGTAACCGCCACAAGATACCGAACAGGTGCAAACCCGCGTGAAGAACAGCCCGAGAGCGGCAACGACGACCGGCCTCACCGGTGACCAGCACACCATGCGTGGCCACATCGAGGCGGTGCACAAGGACCTGGCGCGCTCCATATGCCAGGCTGACCCCGGCCGGCCGATCAACCCCGACGCCGCGCGTGCCGCAGTGCGCTCGATGAAGGGCGGCCAATCCAGTTCGTGGATTGATCGCGGCAACCCGTGGGTGATCGTGGTGGCAGGAAGTACCAAAGCATGCACGCCATCGACCGCAGCTGTGCGTGTTGGAGCCGTTGGGCGACACCCTGGCGGTGGTTGTCAATGCGGCATGTATTCGCCACGACCGCGGAAGGGCTGGACACGTTGTCACGCAACTGCCAGCTCGGAGCAGGGGAGAGGGCGATGTCTCAGCACAAGCGACAGGTCGACGCGCTGGATCCGGAGGTAAGGCAGGTGTGTCAGCGGCAGCAGGGTTCGGGTCAATGAACCTGGCCCGCTTTCTGCCGAATGCATCCGAATGCATCGCTGCACCGCGGAGGGTTTGGTTGCCGTTTGCATCGACTGCAGGCAAAGTTGAGTCCATGCAAACTGACATGACCGCCGCTTCCCGTCACCTCGACCCCGCCCTGCTTGAGGTCGATCAGGCCAGCGTCATGCAGGGCGATCGGCTGGTACTCGACCGGATGAGCCTGCGTATCGCCGCCCATCAACATACGGCCATCCTGGGGGCCAACGGGTCAGGCAAATCGACCCTGGTGAAATTGATCGCACGCCAGCTCTATCCGCTGGCGCCGGGTGATGGCAGCAACACGGTGCGCATCTTTGGACGTGATCGCTGGTCCGTGTCGGACCTGCGCAGTCTGCTCGGCATCGTGTCGCCGTCAGTGCAACTGGACTACACCAGCGACACGCCAGTGGAAGTCTTCGACGCCGTGGTGTCAGGGTTCTTTGCCGCCCGCGGCGTGGCGCGCAACCACCACGTCACCGAGAACATGCGCAAATGCGCCCGCGAAGCGCTGGCCCACGTCGATGCGATCCATCTGGTAGGTCGGCCCATGGCCAGCTTGTCCACTGGCGAGGCAAGACGCGTGCTGATCGCACGTGCACTGGTACATCGTCCACGGGCGTTGTTGCTGGATGAGCCCTGCAACGGATTGGACATGGCCAGCCGCCGCCATTTCCTGGAAAGCCTGCGCGAGCTGGCGCGCACCGGCACGACCCTGCTGCTGGTCACCCATCACGTCGAGGAAATCCTGCCGGAGATCGACCACGTGGTGATGCTGCGCGAGGGCCGGATCCTGCAGCAGGGCAGCAAGGCTGACACGCTGACCGACAGCGCACTCTCCGCGGCCTTTGGCGCGCCAGCGCGGGTCACGCGGCACGGTGATTACTACGCAGCCGCGCTGGCCTGAGCCTGGAAAGTCCACGGCTCACGGGGAGAGCATGCCACCAGCCGCACGCCCGGATCGCTGCATCCAGTTGACAACGTCCGCCCGATCAACATCCCGCCGGGATCAGACTCCATAGCACGGTGCCCCCGTGCACTTTGACTTGCATCAGGGCGTGATACTGCGCCTGCCATGAGACTCAAGGGCTTTGCCTCCAACGACGCACCCATGACCATTCCAGAACATATCGCTGACGGCAGCAAATTCATCAGCCCGCAGGGTAGCCGTGCGATCAAGGGCGGGATCCGCCCGAATGCAGCCAGTGGCGTGCCCGATGTTGGCCGCAAGCCGCCGTGGCTGCGGGTCAAGCTGCCAACCGGCACGCAGTACGAAGCCGTGCACGAGATCGTGCGCAGCCACAAGCTCAATACGGTTTGCGCCGAATCAAAGTGCCCGAATATCGCCGAGTGCTGGGGACGCGGCACCGCCACGCTGATGCTGATGGGTTCCGTCTGTACGCGTGCCTGCAAGTTCTGCTCGGTCAGTACCGGCAATCCGCAAGGCTGGCTCGATCCGCTCGAGCCGTTGCAGGTGGCCGATGCGGTGGCACTGATGGGACTGAAGTATGTGGTGTTGACCTCGGTCGACCGCGACGATCTCACCGACGGCGGAGCGGCCCATTACGCCGCCTGCGTGCGGGCGATCCACGAGCGTTCACCGCAAACTTCGGTAGAAGCGCTGACCCCCGATTTCGCGGGCAACCTTGCTTCCGTGGCGACCGTGCTCGACGCGGGCCTGGTGACCTATGCGCAGAATATGGAGACGGTGGAACGGCTGACCCACCAGGTGCGCGACCCGCGGGCCGGTTACCAGCAGACCCTCAATGTCCTGCGTTTCGCCAAGCAGCACGCGCCGAAGACGTTGACCAAGACCAGCTTGATGTTGGGTCTGGGCGAGACTGGCGCAGAAATCGAACGCACGCTGGACGACATACGCGGCGCCAACGTCGACGTGGTCACGCTCGGCCAGTACATGCGGCCCAGTCCGCATCACCTGCCGGTACAGCGCTTTGTTACTCCGGACGAATTCCGCCATTACCGCGAGCTGGCACTCGGCAAGGGTTTTCTGGAGGCCGTGGCCGGTCCGCTGGTGCGTTCGAGCTATCGCGCCGAGCGCGTGCTGGAGCACAACAACCTCGGATTGTGATTGGTGTGCCGAGACCGAGACTCGGGGCAACGCCGAACAAGTCAGCGCCATCGACCCGCCTTCATCTCCGATCCGTTTTGTGCCTGACAAGAAGGTCAAATCGCGATTCACTCCATCTGATTTTCCAGATTTTTTGCGCCTTGAGGTGCGTGATTCGCCGTGAACGCGCCGCGCAGCCAGCCACGCTGGACGGGTTTACGGCGATGTCGAAGGCGGCGATGAAGCCGGGCGTGCTGTCGGCGATCGACAAGGAGTTGATGGCGTTGTCGATCGGTGTGACTACGCATTGCGATGGCTGTATCGGCTTCCACGTGAAGACCCTGGTGCGGCTGGGCGCCAGCTACGACCAACTCACCGAGACGCTGGCGGTGGCGGTGTACATGGACGGTGGACCGTCGCTGATGTACGCAGCCGATGCGGTGCGCGCGTGGGATGAGTTCGGCGGGAAGAGTTGACCAATGGTGGCCTGATACCCGAAGCGGCGGGAATTTTTGGCGTTGCGCTGGGCCTGGTCCATCAGCTTCCGATAGCCCTGCGTCAGCGGCTCCCGCCACCGGTGCACCATTGGCTCTCACACGCCACCCCATCGCCGTCGCCATCCATTTGGGTTCCGGGGCACCGCTTGACGAAAAAGTTGGCCTCGGCACACGAGGTCATCTGTGAGCATCGGGTGCGGCCGTCGCAGGAGAAGGTTTGTGCGGGCGATGCAGGAATGGACGGGAAGGTAGCGGCTGCCCTGACCGGGGCTGACAAGCGGCTGTTGCTGAGCTGGGTGTAGCCGTACCCGCCGATGGCAGCGATCACGAGAACACCGACCAGGGCCAGGAATGGGCTGCACCGCGTCGAAGATGATGGCCGCCGGTGAGCGCGGTACGACGCAGCGCGGCTGCCTGGGCGCATGATGCGCACGGCCCGATGCTTGCCATCAGGGCGCGGCTCGATCTCGAAGGACACGAGTTCGCCGATGCGGGGTCGGGCACCGTCCCGCGCAAAGGCGGAGATGTGGACGAAGAGTTCTTCGGTATCCGTCGCCGGCTTGATGAAGCCGAATCCCCTGTCGTCATTCCACTTCGTCAGTGTGCCGTGGGTGCGCATGGGCGGAGCTCCCGGGTCTTGCCGTTCTGCGGTGATCTGTTGGGCGGGATGTTCTCGCCCAACGTCGGCGCCCGTCAAGTCGGCGCAAATCAAATGGCGTGACTTCTGGATCGCTTGCCGCCAAATCAATTGGCTGACGAACAACCATAAATAAAGCGGTGTCGTATCGCTACGGCACCGCTATCGCTTCCAGCAGAAGTCACGTGATGCCAGCCTTCACTCGCATCATGGCGCAGAAGATCAGAGCGCTTCGAAGATCCCCGCCGCGCCCATGCCGGTGCCGATGCACATGGTCACCATCCCGTATTTCTGCTTGCGACGACGCATGCCGTGCACGAGGGTGGCGATCCGTACCGCGCCGGTGGCACCCAGCGGATGGCCCAGCGCGATCGCGCCGCCCAGCGGATTGACCTTCGCCGGGTCGAGCTTGAGATCGCCGATCACCGCCAGCGCCTGCGCCGCGAACGCCTCGTTGAGTTCGATCCAGTCCAGCTGATCCTGCTTGATGCCGGTCTGCGCGAGCGCCCTGGGGATCGCTTCCCTGGGGCCGATGCCCATCACTTCGGGCGGCACGCCGGCGACGGAGAAGCCGACGAAGCGGGCCAGCGGTTGCAGGTTGAATTCCTTGATCGCCTTTTCACTGGCCAGCATGACGGCGCCGGCGCCGTCGGACATCTGGCTGGAGTTGCCGGCAGTGACGGTGCCGCCGAACTGGCCGTTGCGGAACACGGTCCTGAGCTTGGCCAGTACGTCCAGGGTGGTGCCGGCGCGTGGGCCTTCGTCCTGGTCGATCACGCGGCTGTCGGTCTTGATGCTGCGCCTGGTCAGATCCGGATAGTGATCGTCGAGCTGGAACGGCGTGATTTCGTCATTGAATTCACCAGCGGCCTG
>JBDTKM010000284.1:0-3593 GCA_039935315.1 Rhodanobacter sp.
TCAGCCGGTCAGGTCGAACGAACCACCAGGCGCACCGGCAATGTCTCCGATGCCACGGGTTCGCCCAGAATCAGCGCCAACACCTTGCGTGCCAGCAGCATTCCGCCCTCTTGCCAGTCCTGATGTACCGAACTGAGGGCCGGAACAAAGCTCGCCCCCAGCGGCATGTCGTCGTAACCCACCACGGAGACGTCGCCGGGCACGGAACGCCCCACTTCCTGGATGCCACGAATCGCCCCCATCGCCAACAGATCGCTGCAGGCGAAGATCGCATCAAAGTCGACCTTGCGGTCATGCAGTGAGAGCACCGCACCGGTGCCGGAATCAGGGGTGAACTCGTCGCGTCGCATCAGCAGGGGCTTGATCCCATGCACGCCCAGCGCGGCCACAAACCCGTTCAGGCGATCATAAACTTCCGGATGACTGGGATTGCCGATAAACACCGGACGCCGGCGCCCCAGACGAAAGAAGTGTTCGGCCACCAGCGACCCGCCCAGCTGGTTGTCGCTGCCGACCACTACATGCGAATCACCCTCCAGGTCCGCACCCCACACCACCATGGGCACACCGAGTTTGCGGAACCGGAGCACGGCATCCTGATGCACCCCCTGGCCGAGCAGGATCAGCCCATCGGCTGCCTGCACCGCGGCGGCGGTGGCACCCTGTCGCGTCGTCAGCAGGACGCTGTAGCCGGCTGCCGTGAGCTCCTGCGAAATCCCGCCAAGCAAGCCCAGCGGATAAGGATCGAACATGGTGCGATCGCTGGAGGGCTTCATCTCCACGATCACCGCGACCGTGTGGCTGCGCCGAAGCCGCAGGTTGCGTGCGCTGATATTGAGCTTGTAACCGTGCTGCTGTGCCAGTTCGCGGATTCGCTCGCGGGTCTGCGGATTCACCAGCGGGCTGTCCCCCAGCGCCCTGGAAACGGTAATTTTCGACACCCCCGCCAGCGTGGCCAGATCTGCCATCGTCGGACCCGCCGAAACCAGCTTGCCCCCCTGATCCTTGCTTGTGCGACTCAACGTCCAACCTCCCGTTTGCGACCTGGGTGGATACCCTACTGAGCCCAGTGTGGCCAGTTACGTCGAGGCCGTCCATGCCGGTCGCGGCCTCACTCCCCTAGCAGCGAGACAGGAGCTCGAGCGTGCTGCACGCTGGCGCAAAATGACATCGTTACCATAACTTGATACCGATATCATTTGCCGGCACACTGCGGACTGACCATCGATCCCGTTGCGCGTCGGCATGGCGCATCGCATCACGTCGCAACGCACGTCGTTGCGTTCCCGCCGATTCACCACGAAGCAGGTGTGCATGAACCGAGTCCGCATGATCGTCGCGCTGGCGCTGATTTACATGGTGTTCGCGATCCTGCTCAACAGCGTCGGCACGGTGATCCTGCAGGCAATCGTCAGTTTCGGCGTAGACAAGCCCCAGGCCAGCCTGCTCGAGTTGTTCAAGGATCTGACAATCGCGGTGACCTCGCTGCTGGTCGCATCCTTCCTGCCCTTGCTGGGCTATCGTCGCGCGATGATGCTGGCGCTGGTAATCGTCGGCTGCGCCTGCGTGTTGATGCCGCTCTATCCCGGTTTCCACACTACCGAACTGCTGTTCACCTGCGTCGGCGTCGGGTTCGCGCTGACCAAGGTGGCGGTGTATTCGTCGATCGGGCTGCTGACCAGCAACAAGGCCGAGCACGGCCGGCTGACCAATACCATCGAAGGCCTGTTCATGGTCGGCGTGCTGGTCGGCGGCTGGATCTTCAGCGCCTTCATCGATAGCGCCGCGCCGGCCAACCGGTCCTGGTTGAATGTCTACTGGTTACTGGCCGGGATGTGCGCGCTGGTGCTCGTGTTGCTGGTCGGCTCGCGGATGGACGAATCGGCGGCGCATAACGAGCACACCAATTCGATGCGCGGCTCACTGCTGGAGATGCTGCAGCTGTTCCTGCGTCCGCTGGTCTACGTGTTCCTGATTTCGGCCTTTCTCTATGTGTTGATCGAACAGAGCTTCGGCACCTGGTTGCCCACCTTCAACAACGAAGTACTGAAGCTGCCCAACGCGATGAGCGTGCAGGTGGCCACCATCCTGGCCGGCACCACCGCGATCGGTCGCCTGCTCGCCGGCCAGGTGCTGCGACGGGTACCCTGGTACGCGCTGCTGAACACTTGCGTGCTTGGCATGGGCCTGCTGGTGATGGTGACCCTGCCACTGGCCGAGCATGTGGTCGCCCGTCCGGCTGTCGGCTGGTTCAATGCGCCGATCGCGGCCTATCTGATTCCGCTGATCGGCTTGCTGATGGCACCGATCTACCCGGTGATCAATTCGGTGGCGCTGAGTTCGCTGCCCAAACCCTCGCATGCCGCGATGACCGGACTGATCGTGATCTTCTCGGCGCTCGGCGGCACGCTCGGTTCGCGTATCACCGCGATCGTGTTCACCCGCTTCGACGGCATCCACGCCTTCTACTTTTCGTTGATCCCGATGACGCTGCTGCTGGTTTCGCTGTTCCTGTTCAAACGCGAAACCGATCGCCAGGCTGCGGCGGTTCCGGTCAACCTCAACCTCACCATCAAATAGACGTCGATCTCGAACCGGGACGCGCGTTGTCTTGCCTGGAGTCCGCATGAAAATCCGCTGTGTCCTGTTCAGCTGTCTGTGCCTGCTCGCCACCGGCGTGTCGCTGCCGGCATTCGGCCAGACCGACCCCAGTTTCCTGCTCACCGGCACCGCCGCCAATTTCGGCAGCTATTTTCCGAGCTATCTGGCGAATGGCTATTTCTCGACGATGACCTCGCCGCGCGGCACCGAGCCGGACATGGGCTATATGGTCGCGTTCATGGACTACACCAAGGGCGACATTGCGCGTCCCGCGGCGATCCCCGGCTGGAGCGAGATCGACTACAACCCCGGTGGCGGCTGGCTCAATGCGATCCGGCTGGATCCGAAGATCTTCGCCGAATACGCGCAGACGCTGAACATGCATGACGGCACCCTGTCGACCCGCTACCGCTTCGACTACGCCAACAAGTCAACCAACGTGCAGGTAACCACCTTCGTCAGCCAGGCCGATCCGCACCTGGCTGCCACCCGGCTGTCGCTCACCCCGCAGTTCGACGGCAAGGTGCAACTGACCTTCCCGATCCGCCTGTGGTCGGATCACCAGCCGCGCTTCCCGATCGCCACGATGAGCGGCGACGAGATGATCAATGCGGTGATCGCCAGCGGCCAGAACCTGCAGAACAAGCCGGTGCCCACGCCGGATCGCGCGGCGGTCTGGTACCCCGGCCACACCCGCATCCTTGCCAGCGATGGCGACTCCAGGCAGTTGCTGCTGTGGCTCGATGGCCAGGCCGAACAGGGCCTGCACATGGCCGAGGCCGCCGCTATCAGCTTGCCGTCCGGTATCAAGATCGACGCGGCAAGCCTGGAGAAAGGCCCTGACAAGCTGTCGCTGAACCTCACGGTCAGCGTGCAGAAGGGCAAGACCTACGTCTTCACCAAGTACATCGCCGCCTCCCGCCAGGACTGGGGCGGGGATGCCAAGGCCGACCTGAAGCTGGCCGAAGCAGCGCGCGCCACCGGTTTCGACC
>JBDTKM010000285.1:0-9945 GCA_039935315.1 Rhodanobacter sp.
TGGCGCCCGGATCTCAACGTGTTGGACTTCCATCTTGATGATGACCAGACCGGTCTTGACGTATGGCGGCAATTGGCCGAGTTGCATGCCGATGTGCCAACGGTGATGCTCACCGCCGATCGCGACGGCGATTTGCGGCGGCAACTGCTCGATGCTGGCGTGAGCGTTCTGTACAAACCGTTGAAGCCGTTGGCGCTGAGGCAGACGCTGCAACGAGTCGGCACACGACAGTAGCGCGGGGCCAGGCAGAGCTCAGCGGTGGGAAGCGTGCCTGATTGACGACGGGCGCCGCCGAGTGTCTGCAGCGGTGGGCGCACGCGGTCGCTGGGGTCTGTTCCGACCACGGTGGGCAAGCAGGTGGTGAAGCAGGCCAATCACTGATTTGGGTCAGGACCCGCCTCGTCAGGCGCGTCTACAATCGCTGACTCGACGCCCGGGTGGACGCCGTACCCCACGCAACGGGCTGGTAAAATGCAGGCAAGCGTTACGGCACATCATCTCGCGGTGAGTCCGGAAGACGACCGCGCTCTGGCTTCGATATTCACCGCATATACGGTCGCCGCCACATTCTGGCTGCTGTTTGCCACTGCGGTGGGGTTGTTGCTAGCGTTCAAATTCGGAGCGCCGGACTTCTGGGCGGAGAAGTACCTGACTTTCGGTCGGCTGCGACCGATTCACACCAACGACACCTTTTACGGTTGGGCCAGCATCGGCCTGGTCGGCGTGGCCTATTACGTCACTGTGCGCAGTTGCGGTACCAAGCTGTACAGCACCAAGCTGGCGTGGATCGGCCTGGCGCTGTTCAACATCGCGGCGATCGCCGGCACCATCGCGCTCGACCTGGGCTACAACTGGGGTGATCTGGAATACCGCGAGTGGCCGTGGCCGATCCGGCTGATCTTCCTTGCTGCGCTGATCGTGACCGGCTGGAATCTGATCGGGACCGTGGCGCGACGCAATAGCGAAGAGATCTACGTATCCAATTGGTACATTGTCTGCGGCGTGTTGTGGACGTGCGTCATTGCGATCGTCGCCATCCTGCCGTGGTACCAGTACGGCTTGGGCCAGGTCGCGATCTCCGGTTTCAACATGCACAACGCCGTAGGCATGTGGTTTACGCCATTGGCGCTGGGCATCTTCTATTACGCGATTCCGAAAATCCTCAGCCGACCGATCTATTCCTATGCGCTGGGCGTGTTCGCATTCTGGACGAATCTGCTGTTCTATCCCTTGCTCGGCGGCCATCATTTCCTGTTCAGTCCGTTGCCTTGGTGGCTGCAGACCACGGCGATCGTGTTCAGCGTGGCGATGCTGGTACCGGTGTGGGGTGGCAGCGCGAATTACCTGCTGACCATGCGCGGGCGCTACCGCGACATGACGCACTCCTATTCGTTGATGTTCATCTTCGTCGCCGTCATGGGTTACCTGATCGGCTCGACGCAGGGTACGGTCGAGGCATTCCGTTCGATGCAGGCAATCTGGCATCTCACCAACTTCACGGTCGGGCATTCGCATCTCACCATGTACGGTTTCGTCACGTTCGCGGTGTGGGGCGGCATCTACGCGCTGCTACCGCTGGCGACCGGCAAGAGTCCTGGCCGGCTGGGCATAGCGCTGCACTTCTGGCTGGCACTGGTGGGCAGTTTCATCTACGTGATCGCGCTGTCCATCGGTGGCACCGTCCAGGGGCTGGACTGGCTGCACCATCTGCCATTCATCCAGTCAGTGGTGGACATGGGGCCCTATTGGGTCTGGCGAGGGGCAGGCGGATCACTGATGTTCCTGTCGCACATCGTATTCGCCTGGAATGTGTGGCGGATGACTTCAGGGCAAACCGGTAACGCCGCGTCGCCGATCCTCGATCTTGACGACGGAGCGGCCGCATGAAAAGGATGATCCAGATCTTCGGTGGTGCTCTGCTGATTTACATCTGCATCGTGATGGCGATTGCCGTTATTCCCGCGATTGACCTGTCCAGGACGCCGCCCGGGCCTGGGGTAGTTCCGTTGACCCCACTTCAGGCCGAAGGCCGTGATGTATTCGCCAGTAATGGTTGCGGTTATTGCCACACCCAGCAGATCCGCCCGCTGTCGGAGGACGAGGTGTTCGGCCGTCCATCCGCGCCAGGCGACTTCACGTATCAAACGCCCGAGCTGCTGGGGTCTGAGCGGACGGGCCCTGACCTCACCAACGTGGGCGCGACCAAACCCAGCGATGTGTGGCAGTACATCCATCTGTTCGATCCGCGCGCCGTGGTGCCCGAATCGATCATGCCGAACTTCAAGTTTCTGTTTCGCGTGGTGGACACCCTGCCACCTGGTACGACCGCGGTGCCGATTCCAGCCGTGTTCGCGCCGCCGACCGGGAAGGTGATCCCGACGCAAAAGGCCAAGGCTCTGGTCGCCTACCTGTTGTCGTTGAAGCAAACCAGGATTCCCGGTTACAGCATGAACGGCGGGATGGGTGGTGCGACCTCGGCCGCGCCTGCTGGTGCTGCCGCATCTGCAGCGGCATCTGCACCTGCGGCCGCGGGTGCCTACAGCTATGTCGCAAGCAAGGGCGAGGCCTTGTTCACGGCCAATTGCTCCGCCTGTCACCAGACGACCGGCGAAGGTATTCCTGGCGCCTTCCCGCCGCTCAAAGGCAACGCGGCGGTGGACAATGCCGATCCGACCCTGCATATCCATACCGTGTTGCACGGCGCGAACGGCGTCACCATCGGTGGTGTGAAGTACACCAGCGTGATGCCGCCTTTTGCCGATCAGCTGAACGACGCGGACATCGCCAACATCATCAACTACGAGCGCAGCTCCTGGGGCAACCATGCCAGGCAGGTGACGCCCGCTGAGGTAGCGGCTGTACGGGCCAAGGGCCAATGAGCAGGAGAACGTGAGATGCATATGTTTGGAGGGCCGTTCTGGGGCAATGTCATCATCATTGCCGTCGCCGGAACAATCACGATCGGCTGCTTTGTCGCAATGTTCTGGATGATCTTCCGGCCTGGCGAGAAGAATCCCCATCACGCCAAGTACAACATCTTGCGCAAGGACCGTTGAGACTACGCCATGACCAAGACCAAGCCACACGTGCGCGTCTACCTTGACGGCGATCTGCAGCCGATCATTGACGAGGAGTTGCCCACCGCGCTGACCCTGGATACGCGCAAGATGACCGATGGTCCGCACCGGTTGGTCATTCGGGCCGAGGACCAGCGAGGTGCCGAAGGCATGGAGGAAATTCCGTTCCACGTACAGAACGGGCCGGGCATCATCGTGTCGGGGTTGCGGCCGGGCTCCACCCGACGCGGCGAGCTGCGTCTGACGGTGGATGCCTTCAGCACGGATGATGCGTTCGATCCGCGCCGGGCCGAGGCACGCTCGGCGATCCCGGTCTGGGTGTGGGTGCTGTGCCTGTTCGTGGTGGCGTGGGCAGTGTTCTACGCCGGGCGGATGTGGGATGTGCCGGCGCAGTACCTCAACACGCCAACCTACGGTCCACCGGCTGCCGCTCTCAATGCCTCGCCGAGTGCTGCTACTCCAGCGAAAAGCCCGCAACCGTAACAGGGCGTCGCACCTGTGCCACCGCTGGCGCTGCTGAACCGCGTCATGGCCACGGCGCGTGGTCGTTGACTTGCATCAGCGCAGCGTTGTGCCGGAAGTGATGTAGTGGCCATCGAACGACAGCATGACATGCCGTCGAGTCTGGCTCTGTACGGTGTCTTGATCGGTATGTGCGGTCTTGATGTCGGCGTTGGCCGGCCACCTTGACATGGAAGTGCCACGAGCGGGTGCCTGCATGCCACGCTGCGCCCGGCTCCCGTGGATGGACTGCTTCGAGCGGTCATTCATGCATGCAGAGCCTTGCTGCCGGTGAGCGGTATATTTGGTGACCCGAAGGTTCCCACTCGTTGGCTTCGCCTTCAGGCTTGCAGCATTTCAGACCCCGCGGTGGTCCGTATCGGCCATCATCACGCAACCGTGTACGGGCGGCCATTCAAGACCTGACCCGGCACCCAGATTCCAGGAGTCGATCATGGAAACCCCGATGTATCCATCTTCCACCGCCGAGTTGGCGCGCAAGCGCCGCGAGCTGGCGCCGGAGCCGCTCAAAGCCTTCAAGGCCTTCAGTGCCGCGGTGTTTGCCGACGGAGCCTTGCCCAATGTCACCAAACAGTTGATTGCGGTGGCGGTAGCCCATACGACGCAGTGCCCGTATTGCATCAAGGGCCACACGGCCGAGGCACTCAAGCAGGGCGCGACCGAGCAGCAGATCATGGAGGCGATCTGGGTGGCCGCCGAGATGCGCGCGGGTGCCGCGTACGCGCACTCCACATTGGCGCTGGACGTGATGCAACACGCGCATGAAGGTGGCTGAGATGGCTACGCGTTTCAACTCGGTGTCCGCCAGTATCCTCGACGCGATTGGTGACACGCCGCTGCTGGAGCTCGAAGGCATCTTCGCCAAGATCGAGTTTCTCAATCCGTCCGGCTCGATCAAGGCGCGCATCGCCAAATACATGATCGAGCGCGCCGAACAGGAAGGGTTGCTCAAGCCGGGTGACACCATCGTGGAGGCAACCAGTGGCAACACCGGCAATGCCCTGTCGATGGTGGCCGCGGTCAAGGGCTATCGCATGCTGGTAGTGATGCCCGAGGGCTTGTCCAGCGAGCGCGTGGCGATATCACGCGCGTTCGGGGCTGAAGTGCTGTTTTGCGGCAATTTCCATGTCAACGAAGCGCTGGTCCGGGCCAGGGAAATGGGCCAGCAGCCCAACTATTTCTGCCCCAGCCAGTTCGAGTCGGAATGGAATGTGGAGGAGAACCGGCAGATCCTCGGGCCGGAGATTCTGGGCCAGTTACCCGAGGGCCGCATACCTGATGCCCTGGTGCTTGGCGTCGGTACTGGGGGAACCCTGATCGGGGTGGGGCAGGCGTTTCGCAAGGTCAATCCCAGCGTGCGGCTGTTCGCGATGGAGCCTTCGGAATCCTGCACGATCCTGTGCGGCGAAATCGCTTCGCATACGATCGAGGGCATCTCCGATGGCTTCGTTCCCGGCATCTTCCAGCGCCACGCCAGCCTGGTGAACGAAGTGTTGTCGGTGTCCAGCGAAGATGCGGTGACCGAGATGAAACGGCTGGCCCGACGTTACGGCCTGTTCTGCGGTCCCAGCTCCGGCGCGCACATGCTGTCGGCCCTGCGTATCCGCAAGAATTTCCCGGAGCTGAAAACGGTGGTGACGGTGTTCTGCGATGAGGGCGAGAAATACCTGCACGAGTACTTCATGTTGCCCACCAACACCGAGATCGGCGCGAAGCACTTCGCTTGACCAAGCCTGCGTTCATGATCGGGTGGTGACGCGCGCCGCCGCCGCGATTGAGTCTGTCAACCAAGTCCGGCACCAGATCAGGCGACCCGCCCGGGTTCGCCCAACTCCAGCGATTTCAAAGCCATGCTGGCTTGCGTCCGATTTCTCACGCCGAGTTTCTCGAAGATTGCCGTGACGTGTGCCTTGACCGTGCGCTCCTGGATCGACAGTCGGTCGCCGATCTGCTTGTTGAGCAGACCCTCGGCGACCAGCGCGAGTACGCGCGACTGCTGCTCGGTGAGGCGGGCCAGACGACAGGCCAGGTCGGTATCGGCGGGGTCGGCCGGTAGCGCCGCCACGGTTTCGGCGAGGTGGGGTGGCAGCCAGCGGCCGCAATCGAGCACGCAGCGGATCGCCGCCCCGATCTCGGCGGGGCTTGCACTCTTGGGGATGAAACCGGCGGCGCCGTGATCGAGCACGCGCCGCACGATGCGTGGCTCGTCGTGAGCGGACACCACCAGCACGGCGACGCCCGGATGCTGACCACGCAGTGCGGCGAGCCCGGACAGCCCCTGACTGCCAGGCATGTGCAAGTCGAGCAGGACCAGGTCGATGTCGGGCTCGGCGCGCAGCGCGACCAGCGTGGATGCCAGATCGGCCGCTTCGCTAACGCAGCAGTCAGGCAAGCTTTGCTCGGCAGCCTGGCGCAGCGCGGCGCGAAATAACGGGTGGTCGTCGGCGATCAGCAGGCTGGTCATGCACCTCAAGTTAGCCGGCCCGGACGTCGGCGTCGAGTTGCAGCGTCGGCTGCTGGCAGCATGCGCCCCGGTCAGGTATCGCTGGACTTTCGTACCATGGCGCCGGCCGGCGTGCTTGCTATGGTGTGGCCATGAACAAACCTGCCCGCTGGTCGACCCTGCTGTGCTCGCCGGTGCTGCTTTCCATCATGCTGTCCGCTTGTGTGGGCAACCCCATCGCCACGGAGTCGACTATGTCTGAACTCGAAATCGGCAGCGTGCGGGTCACCGACCACAGAGGCCAGGACGACCTGCTCAGTGCTGGCCTGGGGCTGAGCGGTCTGACCGGACCGCCCACGCCGTTTGCCAACCCGCTGGCCCCGTCCGCCGCAGAACTGCGCCGGCGCGCGATCCAGTCGAGTTGGAAGGGCATCGCCGACCTGGGCCCGCTCGGCGGTTACGGCACGGTCTATGGTGGAGTGCCGGACGTGCCTGGGCGCGAGTATCAGATGTTCGCGCGCATCCCTGGCGCTCACGCGCCGCACCGTGTGTTGCTGCAGTTGCCAGATACCTTCGATCGCCAGAAACGCTGCCTGGTGGTCACGGCTTCGTCCGGCTCGCGGGGCATTTACGGCGCAATGGCGCTGGCCGGTGCCTGGGGCCTGCCGCGAGGTTGCGCGGTGGCGTATACCGACAAGGGTACCGGCTCGGGTTACTACGATTACGCCGACAACAGTGGCGTGGCGCTGGACGGCCGGCGGGCGAAGCGTGGCGCGGCGGAACTGGAGTTTCAGCCACCCCCGGCGCCACCGGCCGCCGGCATTGCGGTGAAGCAGATGCATTCGGGTGACAACCCGGAGGCGGACTGGGGCCGCGACGTGATCCAGGCCGCGCAGTTCGGACTGGCCATGCTCGATCGCGCTTACCCCGATGCGGCGCCGTTCACGGCACAGAACACGAAAATCATCGCGACCGGCCTGTCCAACGGCGGGGGCGCCGTGCTGCAGGCGGCCGGGTTGGATCACGATCACTTTTTCGCGGGGATCGTGGCGCTGGAGCCGAATGTCTATGTCAGCGATGGGGGGCGTCCACTTTACGATTACGCCACCGAGGCGGCGATCTGGTTGCCGTGTGCGCTGGTTGACGAGCGTTTCGCCAGCGCGCCGTATGCGCGTGGGCCGAATGGCCAGCCACCGCCGGCGTGGTCATTGCGCTGCGCCAGTCTGCATGCGCAAGGCAAGTTGAGTGGCGCTACCGTGGCCGAGCAGGCCGCCGAAGCGTTTCAATACCTGCGCGCGCGTGGCTGGACTGATCAGGCGATGGCCACCGCAGCCACCACCACGGCGTTCGATCTGTGGCGCGTCATCACTGCGGGCTACGCTTCGTCGTACCTTCGACGCGCGCCTGCCGACATGCCGTGCGGGTTCCACTACGCGGCGCTGGGCACCGCTGCGTTGCCCGGCGTCACCGATCCGGTTGCCCGGGCGGCATGGTGGGCCGATGCCTCCGGCATTCCGCCGGGCAGCGGCGTGGGTCTGTTCGGTGGTGTCAGTGTTTCGCCCGATCCGACGTTGAGCGGCGAGGACTGCCTGCGCGCCTTGTGGACGGGTGACGATCACGATGCACCGATCCTGCATGCTTCGGTTTCCGCGACCGCAGTCACGGTACCGCGGGTCGACTTGCCGCTCTGGGTGATCCACGGCGCCAGCGACGGCCTGTTACCGACAGCGTTCACTTCCGAGCCTTATGTGGCGTGGCTGCGCGAGCACGGGCGGCAGCCACTGTATTGGAAGGTGGCGTACGCGCAGCACTTTGACGCTTTCCTGGTGCTGCCCGGCTTTGGCGACCGGCATGTGCCGTTGTTGCCGTATGGTTATGCGGCGCTGGATCGCCTGTGGGCACATCTGTATGAAGGCGCGGCGTGGCCGCGCGAGGTGTCGACACCGACCGCGCGACCGCGTGGGAAGGGTGTGCTGAAACGCCAGGCCCTGGGGTTGCCGTAACCCCGCCTTGCGTGTCTTCGTCGAGCGCGCTGGGGTATTCTTCACGGCCCGCCTGCCCGCAACGTGGCACGCTGCAGCTTTCGAACCCCAGGACTTGTCATGACCATCAATGTCACCTTCACCACCAATCGCGGCCCGATCCACCTGCATTTGCACGAAGACAAGGCGCCGGTCACGGTCGCCAATTTCGTCAACCTGGCCAAACGCGGGTACTACGACGGCCTCTCGTTTCATCGCGTGATCGCCGATTTCATGGTCCAGGGCGGCTGCCCCGAGGGCAGTGGTCGCGGTGGCCCGGGCTACAAGTTCGAGGACGAGTTCAATCCGTCGTTGCGCCACGACAAGCCCGGCGTGCTGTCGATGGCCAATGCCGGCCCGCGCACCAATGGCAGCCAGTTCTTCATCACCCATGGCCCGACGCCGTGGCTGGACGACAAGCACAGCGTATTCGGCGAGGTGGTCGATGCCGCCGACATGGACGTGGTCAACACGATCAAGCAAGGCGACACGATCGAAAAGGTAAGCGTCGACGGTGATGTTGACAAGCTGCTGGCGGAGCAAGCCGATCGCGTCAAGGATTGGAACGCGGTGCTGGATCAGCGCAGCTGATCGTCTCCTCGCTTGATCTGGAACGGCCGCAGGCATCGCCAACCTGTGGCTGTTTTCGTCTGTACGTGTCGTGACGGCGAAGGGCCGCACGCCCTATGATCGGCTGGCGGCATGCTTCGTATTGCGCGGTTCAAGGAGCGTGACATGTCTTTATTCGGCGATTTGCTTGGTGGTCAGGGACAACCGGCGGGCGGGGCCAGCGCGATGCTCGCAATTGCCAGCCAGCTGTTGCAGAAGGCCGGCGGCGTGCAGGGGCTGACCAGTTTGTTGCAGCAGCACGGACTGGCCGGTGCCGTGCAATCGTGGATCGGTACGGGTGCGAACCAGCCGGTCTCGGGCGACCAGCTCGGTCAAGCGCTGCAGAGCGGCGGCATGGGCAACCTGGTGCAGGAGGCAGCCAGCAAGCTGGGAGTTGATCCTGCCACGGTGCTCAGCGGCCTCTCGCAGGTGCTACCGCGCGCTGTCGATCACCTTACCCCTGATGGCCAGGTTCCGGCACCGGGCCAGGGCGGTGGATTCGACCTTGGCATGCTCGAAGGTCTGGCGGGGAAACTGCTTGGCGGTAAGGCCTGATCGGTCGAGTTTGAAACGAAGCGGGCCGGGAGTCATGGACCGCCGGCCTCGCCGTGGGGTCGTTCAGGCCGAGCGGCGTCTGATCAGGTGGTAGATGAGCAAGAGCACCACCGCGCCCACCACCGACATGATGAAGCCGGCGCCCTGGCCTCGCTGGTACCAGCCAAGCACGTTCTGGCCCACCCAGGTGGCCAGCAGCGAACCAGCGATCCCCAGCAAACCGGTAATGATGAAGCCGCCCGGGTCCTTGCCCGGCATCAACAGCTTCGCCACCACGCCGACAATCAGTCCGATCACGAATACCCAAAGCCAATGCATAGGGTCTGTCCCCGCGCAGGTGAGGTCATGGTGTCCGTCAATCGGACCGTCCCATCATGCCTTCTTCCTGCGGCGTCTGCCGCAGGGGAGGGTGGTGAGCGTCGCGCACCCGTGCGCGCGTGGTAAAATCAGCACCTTTAGCTTCATCTGATTCGGAAAAAAAGATGCCGCAGCTCGCCCAACGTGTCGGTCGCGCCAAGCCCAGTGCGATCATGGTGATTGCCGAGAAGGCGAAGCAGCTCAAGGCTGCCGGGCGCGACATCATCAGCTTCTCGATTGGTGTGCCCAACTTCCTGCCCGGCGAGCACGTATACGCCGCAGCCCGCGAGGCGCTTTCACACGACACGGGCCAATACGGCAGCAATCGTGGTGCGGACACGTTGCTGGATGCCTTCCTCAA
>JBDTKM010000286.1:0-5172 GCA_039935315.1 Rhodanobacter sp.
TTCGGCACGGTGGCGGTGATCACCGGTGACGTCACCCAGGTCGACCTGCCGCGCAGCACCCGCTCGGGGCTGCGTCAGGCCATTGAGGTACTGCGCGGGGTGAGCGGCATCAGCTTCACCTTCTTCACTTCGCGCGACGTGGTGCGCCATCCGCTGGTGGCAAAAATCGTGCGCGCCTATGAAGCGTTCGAGCAGAAGCATCAGGACGGCGCATGAGCGCGCCCACTGCCCGCATCCTGCGACTGCACGTGGGCTACGCGGTGCCACGGGCGGGCCTGCCAGCACCGGCCAGCTTCCGGCGCTGGGCCGAGGCCGCCTTGCGCGGAGCGAAACGGCGCAAGGCGGCCGAACTTTCCATCCGCATCGTCGACGTCGATGAGGGCCTTGCGCTGAACCGCGACTACCGCGGCAAGGATTACGCGACCAACGTGCTGTCGTTTCCGGTGGAACTGCCTGCCGGGGTCACCGCCGCGCTGATCGGCGACTTGGCCATCTGTGCCTCGGTGGTATGGCGCGAGGCCACCGAACAGGGCAAACCGCCGCGCGACCACTGGGCACATCTGACCATTCACGGGGTGCTGCATCTGCTCGGCCATGACCACATCGAGGACGCCGAAGCGACCGCCATGGAGTCGCTCGAAACTCGCATCCTGGCCGGACTGGGCGTCGCCGATCCCTACGCCTGAGCTGCTGACCGGAGATCGAAAATCCCGGATTGGGAATCGCAAGGCAAGAGCATGCCCGCAAGCGGGCTGGTACGGGAAACGGCGACGTGGCGACCTGAACCGCCGCGTCTTTTCCGCTAGAATCAACATTCCGCCTGTTTTCAGGCAGACTCCAACCGAGTGATGAACGACGACCCTGGCAGTACCAGCGGCCCGGCCCACCGCACCTGGTGGGATCGACTGGGCCACCTGTTTTCCGGCGAGCCGCGCAACCGCAACGAACTGCTGGACGAATTGCGTGCGGCCCAGGCTAACGGACTGCTGTCCATCGACACCCTGACCATGGTCGAGGGTGCGATCAAGGTCACCGAGCTCGACGTCGACGACGTCATGGTGGCGCGCGCGCAAATCGTCATGCTCGCGAGCGACTCGTCGCTGTCCGATCTGCTGGCCACCGTGGTGGAATCGGGTCACTCGCGCTTCCCGGTGCATGGCGAGGACAAGGACGAGATCCTTGGCATCCTGCTGGCAAAAGACCTGTTGAAGTATTTCGGCGCCGCCGAGCATTTCGATATCCGCTCGATCCTGCGCCCGGCGGTGCTCATTCCCGAGTCGATGCGCTTGAACGTGCTGCTGGAAGAGTTCCGGCTCACCCGCAACCACATGGCGCTGGTGGTCAATGAATACGGTGGCGTCGCTGGTCTGGTCACGATCGAGGATGTGCTGGAGGAAATCGTCGGCGAGATCGACGACGAGCACGACGGTGATGACGGTGACGAACCGGAGCTGATGCATCAGCAGCCCGGCGGCGACTGGCTGGTCAGCGCGCTGACCCCGATCGAGGACTTCAACGATCACACCGGCGCGGTATTCTCCGACGAGGAGTACGACACAGTCGGTGGCATGGTCACTTCCGAGTTCGGCCACCTGCCCGAAGTCGGCGAGGAAGTGATCATTGGCGACTACCTGTTCGAGGTCACCGAAGCGGATGACCGGCGCCTGCAACAATTCCGCGTGACGCGGCAACCCGGCACACTGGCTTCCTGACCCGGCCGCATGAACCTTCTCCAACGCGTTGTCCTTGTTTTCGCGGCGCTGGCGCTGGCCACCTGCGCCACGGTCCGTGCCGGTGTCGCCGACGCCCCCGGCGCCAACCTGGAGGTATCGCTGGTTACTTATGGGCCCGGCGAAATCTACTGGGAACGCTTCGGCCATGACGCCATCGAACTACGCGATCGCGTCTCGGGCGAGGCGGTCAACTTCAATTACGGCGTATTCGATTTCAACGAAAAAAACTTCTTTCTGAATTTCGCCCGCGGCCACATGCGCTACATGATGGACGCCGAATCCACCGGACAGGAAGAGGCTTACTACATGCAGGTGGGCCGTTCGGTGACCCGCCAGCGACTGGCGCTGGACGCCGCTCAGGCCGCCGCATTGCGCGACAACCTACTGTGGAATCTGCGCCCGCAGAATGCGGGCTACAACTACGACTACTTCGCCGACAATTGCACGACCCGGGTGCGCGACGCGCTGAACGCTGTGGCCGGTGACGCGATCAAGGCCCAACTCCAGGCACGCCCGGGTGGCATGACTTACCGCCAGCAGACGCTGCGCCTGATGAGTGCGCAACCCTGGCTCGCGCTGGTGCTGGATCTGGGCCTGGGGCCCTACGCCGACCAGCCATTGAACGCGTGGCAGGAGAGCTTCCTGCCCGCGGTGCTGCAGTCGCAGCTGCGCGATGTGCAGATCAAGGAGTCCACCGGCGCCAGTCGAGCGCTGGTGCACGATGAGCGAGTCCTTTCGCCCAATCGCCTGGACGTGCCACCGGCATCGCCGCCCGACCTGCGCCTGCCGCTGGGTGCGGCAGGGCTGCTGTTTGCGGCGCTGATCGTGTTGTCGCCACGCCGGTGGCCGGCCGGCCAGGCACTGCTCGGCACGGTATATCTGGTCGTGATCGGGCTGGTCGGGTTGGTACTGCTGGCGCTGTGGACGTTGACCCGCCACCACGCCGCCTGGGCCAACGCCAACTTGCTGCTGTTCAACCCGCTGGCTTTCCTGCTGCTGCCGACGCTGTGGCGGGCCCGCCGCGGCTTCGCTGCCTCGCGCTTCATCGACGCGGTGATCGCCGTGCAACTGCTGGCGCTGCTCACCGCCACGGCGCTGCACCTGTTGCCTGGCATCGTGCAGCAAAACCAGCCCTGGCTGCTGTTTGCCCTGCCCTGCTGGCTGGCGCTGGCGTGGAGCCTGCGGCGCCATCGCTGATCCGCGAGCTCCATACGCGTTGCTCCGCCACCCACGGCACGTCATCATGCCCGCATGACCTCGACCCCGCCGCCTCCCGCCACCGCGTTGACCACCGACGAGCCGATGGTGGTCAACTGCATTGCCTATCATCGTGACGGCCTGCGCATGGGCGAGATCGGGCTGGATGCGATCAGTGACGTCTTGAGCGAACCGGATACGTTCGTCTGGGTCGGCCTGCACGAACCCGATGAACCCCTGCTGCAGAAATTGCAGGAGGAATTCGGACTGCACGACCTGGCGATCGAGGACGCCCACACCGCCCACCAGCGCACCAAGATCGAAAGCTACGGCGACTCGCTGTTCCTGGTGGTGCAGACCGCGCAATTGATCAACGGCGAGCTGGAATTCGGCGAAACCCAGGTTTTCCTGGGAGAGCGTTACCTCGTCACCGTGCGACATGGCGCCTCGCTGTCGTATGCGCCGGCGCGGCGCACCTGCGAGAACGCGCCGAACTTGCTGGCCAACGGACCATCCTACGGCCTGTACGGGGTGCTCGACTTCATCGTCGACAACCTGCTGCCGATCGTGCGCGATTTTCGCGAGGAGCTCGAGTTGCTGGAGCAGGACATCTTCGCCGAGACGTTCAAGCGCAGCACCGTGCACCGTCTGTACGACATGCAACGCGACCTGATGACACTGCGCCTCGCGGTGGCGCCCTTGCAGGACATCATCAACCAGTTGGTGCGGCTGCACCCCAACCTGATCAACGATGATCTGCGTCCGTATTTCCGCGACGTCTACGACCATGTGTTCCGGGTCAACGAGGCGATCAGCGCGATGCGCGAAATGCTCACTGCCGCCATCAACGTCAACTTGTCGCTGGTCACCTTCGGCCAGAACGAAGTGATGAAGAAACTTGCCGGCTGGGCCGCGATGCTCGCCGCGCCAACCCTGCTCACCAGCTGGTACGGCATGAATTTCCAGCACATGCCCGAACTCAGCCTCCCGTGGGCCTATCCGGCGATCATCGTGGTGATGGCGTGCATCGT
This sequence comes from Rhodanobacter sp., assembly GCA_039935315.1. Taxonomy (GTDB): domain Bacteria; phylum Pseudomonadota; class Gammaproteobacteria; order Xanthomonadales; family Rhodanobacteraceae; genus Rhodanobacter. The sequence goes on from JBDTKM010000286.1 coordinate 3,962, forward strand.
CGGCGGCATCTTTGTTGCCCTCAAGCGCGCACGCTGGCTGTAAGCGCCCGTATCTGCCGCCCGCCGCTGGCACCGGCGTGGGGAACCCCGAGACGGATGGTGTTCCAGTGGCGTCCTTCCTCGCAACCCGCAGTGCCGCCGCCAGTGTTCGGCGGATGGCGCGATTGAATGGCATGCCTCCGATGCATCGCTGAAAGCCGCTTCGCCGGGATGACGATGTCACCGCAGTGCCGTTCGTCTGCCTGCATTTTTCTCGATGCCCGCTAAAGAGTTTGCCCGATCGGTCGATCAACGTGGAGTCCGCCTCAAATCCATCTCGGGCCGCTCCGACCTATGAAAAGCCTATTCATGAAAAGCCTGCTCGTATCCTCCGTCCTGCTGCTGGCGCCGCTCGCCGTGCACGCCCAATGCACGATCAAGGATTTTGCGATTACGGAATTCACGCCTTCTGCCGCACGCGACGTCGCCGGCAAGCTCAGCCTGCACGGCGTACTGGTAAACAACTGCCCCACCGCGTCCGCCGCACAGATCCAGGTCCAGATCAAGGACAGCGCCGGCAACGTGATGCAATCGAGAAAGGCATGGCCCGCCGGGACCTCGAACGTCACGCCCGGGCAGGCGGTGTCGTTCGACCTGGGCCGACTGTTCCGCGCCGAACCGGACATGGCGAGTTTCACCGCCAGCATCGTGAGCGTGCGCACCTGGTGACTGGAGCGCAGGCAGGCACTTTTTATGGCTGCCGAGAACACGGTTGCGTCGCACGCCTTTCCGGCCCGCCGGGTGGCGCCATCCGCCCGCTGTCGCGCTGTGCGTCTGTGGCGCAATAACCCCCTCGCCGGGCATCCGGGCGCGATCTTCTCGTCACCGCTCTGTGCGAAGCTCCCCTCAATGCAGTACGAACAGCTTGTCGAAACCGGCTACCCGCAGGGTGCCTCGCAGCTCGGCGCCCGCATTGACGATGCGGATGTCAGCGTGCTCGGCACCGGCGTGCTCACGCAGCAACAACAGCATGCCGAGCGCGGAGCTGTCCATATGGGTGACCTCGCCCAGGTCGATGAGGTAACTGCGGGCGACCCGCTGGCTGCCAAGACAGGCGTCGTGGAAGTCGCGGTGAATGCTGAAATCGAATTGCTCGCCCAACCGCAGGGTGAGGCAATCGTGTTCGCTGTCATGGTGAACGATCATGCTGCTGTCCTTCAGAAGAGTTCGAT
>JBDTKM010000287.1:0-4212 GCA_039935315.1 Rhodanobacter sp.
TCGACTGACCCGTGGCCATGCATTCGACCATTACGGCGATCGAACGTTTCGCTGCCGCGCGCGCATACGTTGTTGATGGCCAGCTGATGGCCTCACTGCAGAACACGTTTCCAGGTATCGCCTGCGAGCAGCAGGGCGGCTACTTCTTCCAGTGCGTCATCCAGCGAGATCAGCGGCGTGCCGAAGAGATGCGAGAGGTGGCCGAGACTGCACGCGATTTTGGACGGGAGCCTTGGCGTCACTACGGGGACTGCCGACTGCATGGCCGGGCTCGCCGACAGCGGCATATTTGCTGGCAACGACTGGCGTATCGAAGCCGACCGAATTCTGTCGGTGACAAAGGATAAGGACGAAGCATGACATTCGAAACAAGCCCAGGTTGGCTGCACTTTCATGAGAGCCCCTCGCAGCCGAGTTTTCTCCTGCCCCCGGGGAGTGTTGACGCGCACTGTCATGTCTTTGGCCCCGGTGATCGGTTTCCGTATGCGGCCGAGCGCAAATACACCCCTTGTGATGCACCGAAGGAGCAGCTCTTCGCGTTGCGTGATCATCTCGGTTTTGCCAAGAACGTGATCGTGCAGGCGACCTGTCACGGCAGGGACAATAGCGCGCTGGTAGATGCGTTGTTAGCCGCTGACGGAAAAGCACGCGGCATAGCCACGATCGGGCACGAGATCACCGACCAGGAGCTGCATGACCTGCATGCTGCCGGAATACGCGGCACGCGTTTCAACTTCGTCAAGCGACTGGTGGACTTTACGCCGAAAGCCGAGCTGCTTGAAATCGCCCGGCGGATCGCTCCGCTTGGATGGCATGTGGTGATCTACTTTGAGGCGGTGGACCTGCCCGAACTGTGGGATTTCTTTACTACACTACCCACTCCTGTTGTTGTCGATCACATGGGTCGTCCCGATGTCACTTTGCCGGTCGATGGTCCCCAGTTCGAACTATTCGTGAAATTCATGCGCGAACACCCGAACGTCTGGTCCAAAGTCAGCTGCCCGGAGCGCCTGTCCGTGTCGGGTCCGGCAGCGCGCGATGGTGAGCAACAGGCTTACCGCGACGTGGTGCCCTTTGCGCGGCGGCTGGTCGAGCTGTTTCCCGACCGAGTGCTGTGGGGCACGGACTGGCCGCATCCCAACTTGAAGGACCACATGCCAGATGATGGCCTGCTGGTTGATTACATCCCGCATATCGCGCCCACGCCTGAACTGCAGCGCAAGTTGCTAGTGGACAACCCGACCCGGCTCTACTGGGGAGACTGACATGGCCCTGGATAAACCGTACCAAGACATTCCCGGCACCACTATTTTTGATGCGGATCAATCTCGCCGTGGCTATCACCTCAACCAGTTCTGCATGTCGCTGATGACGGCCGAGAATCGAGAACGCTTCAAGGCGGACGAGCGCGCCTATCTCGATGAATGGCCGATGGAAGAGGAGCAGAAGCAGGCGCTGCTCGATCGCGATCTGAACCGCTGCATTTCGCTTGGTGGCAACATTTATTTTCTGGCGAAACTCGGTGCCACCGACGGCCGTTCCTTTCAACAACTCGCTGGCAGCATGACCGGCATGAGCGAGGAGGAATATCGCAACATGATGCTTGGTGGTGGACGTTCAATTGAAGGCAATCGCTACATCGGCGAGAAGAAATGATGGCCAGAATCAGCGCAAGCGTCTACACCTCGCATGTGCCGGCCATCGGCGCGGCACTTGACCAGGGCAAGTCAGGCGAGCCTTACTGGCAGCCCCTTTTTGAGGGCTACGACTTTTCCAAGCAATGGCTCAAGGAAAACAAGCCTGACGTGATCTTCCTGGTCTTCAATGACCACGCCAGCGCATTCAGCTTGGAGATGATTCCGACGTTTGCGATCGGTTGTGCGGCGGAATTCCAGCCGGCGGACGAAGGTTGGGGCCGGCGTCCAGTACCTACCGTCGTCGGCCACCCGGAACTGGCGTCTCACATCGCGCACTCGGTGATCCAGAGTGATTTCGACTTGACCATCGTCAACAAGATGGATGTAGATCACGGGCTCACCGTGCCACTGTCGCTGATGTGTGGACAGCCGGAAGCTTGGCCGTGCGCGGTGATACCGTTTGCCGTGAACGTGGTGCATTACCCGGTGCCGTCGGGGCAGCGTTGTTACAACATTGGCAAGGCGATCCGCAAAGCGGTGGAATCGTTTGATCAGGATCTCAACGTGCAAATCTGGGGCACCGGCGGCATGAGCCACCAGTTGCAGGGCCCGCGTGCCGGCCTCATCAACCGTGAATTCGACACGGCCTTCCTCGACCGGCTCATCGCCGACCCCGAAGGCTTGGCTGGCATGTCGCATGTCGACTACGTGCGCGAAGCGGGATCCGAAGGTATCGAGCTGGTCATGTGGTTGATAGCACGTGGCGCGATGGCCGATGCCAACGATGGAAAGGCGCCTACCGTGGCTCACCGTTTCTATCATGTGCCGGCGTCCAATACGGCCGTGGGCCACCTTATTCTGGAGAACAATTGAATGGTCAAGACCATCAAGGTGGCGCTGGCCGGTGCTGGCGCGTTTGGCATCAAGCATCTCGATGGCATCCGCCATATTGACGGTGTCGAAGTGGTATCGCTGATTAGCCGAGATATCGACAAAACCCGCGAAGTCGCCCAGAAGTACGGCATCGCCCACGCCACCACCGAACTGGCGGCGAGCCTCGCGCTGCCCGAGGTTGACGCGGTGATCCTGTGCACTCCGACCCAGCTGCATGCCGAGCAAGCTATGCAATGCCTCGCAGCAGGCAAGCATGTGCAGGTCGAGATCCCCATGGCCGACAGCCTGGAGGATGCCCTGGCATTGGTGGCCTTGCAACAGAAGATCGGACTAGTTGCGATGTGCGGACATACGCGTCGCTTCAATCCCAGCCATCAATACGTCAACCGGGAAATCGCCGAAGGCAGGTTCAACATTCAACAGATGGATGTGCAGACCTATTTTTTCCGACGTACCAACATGAATGCGGCGGGTGAGGCGCGTAGCTGGACTGACCACCTGCTCTGGCATCACGCAGCACATACGGTTGACCTCTTCGCCTATCAGACTGGCGGCACGATCGTGCAGGCAAATGCGGTGCAGGGGGCGATTCATCCGACCCTGGGTATTGCCATGGACATGTCGATCCAGCTCAAGAGCAGCACCGGTGCGATTTGTACCTTGTCATTGAGCTTCAACAACGACGGGCCGCTGGGAACATTCTTCCGTTACATCGGCGATACCGCTACTTACCTTGCGCGCTACGACGATCTTTACAGCGGCAAGGAGGAAAGAATTGACGTCACTCAGGTTGCTGTTTCGATGAACGGAATCGAATTGCAGGATCGCGAGTTCTTCGCCGCAATCCGCGAGGGACGCGAGCCGAATGCGTCGGTCGCTCAGGTGCTCGACTGCTACCGCGTGCTCGGCGAACTGGAACGGCAGCTCGCTGACTGAGGAAGCGGCCATGCAGAAGCGGAACGTCGGCCCGTTTGCGGTTTCTCCCATCGGGCTGGGCTGCATGAAGCTCAGCCACGCGTATGGCATACCACCGGACGAAAAGGCGTCGATCGCACTGCTGCATGGGGCTCTGGATCGGGCGTAGATTTTTTCGATACCGCACCGCTGTACGGCTTCGGTGCCAACGAAATCATGCTCGGCAAGGCATTCAAGAAGCACCGCAGGCGCTTCACCCCAAGGTTTCACGCGATCCAAAGTTCGTGGACAAGCTCGAAGACATCGTGGGTTTGTACATGACGCCGCCGGAGCATGCGCTGGTGTTGTGTTGCGATGAGAAGAGCCAGATACAGGCGCTGGATCGCACGCAACCGGGGCTTCCACTGAAGAAGGGGCGCGCCGCCACGATGACCCACGACTACAAGCGCAACGGCACCACCACGCTATTCGCGGCACTCAATATTTTGGACGGCCAAATCATCGCCCAGTGCCAGTCTCGCCATCGACATGTCGAGTGGTTGAAATTCCTCCGCCAGATCGATCGCGAGACGCCCAAGGGGAAGGACCTGCATCTGATTGCCGACAACTACGCCACGCACAAACATCCCAAAGTGCAGGCTTGGCTTGCCAAGCATCCCCGTTTCACGATGCATTTCACCCCGACCTCGGCTTCCTGGTTGAACATGGTCGAGCGGTTCTTTCGCGACATCACCACCAAAAGAATCCGCCGAGGCGTGTTCACCAG
>JBDTKM010000288.1:0-4778 GCA_039935315.1 Rhodanobacter sp.
AGCAGTGCCAGGGTGGTCTTGCCGCAACCGGGCGGACCCCACAGCACCATCGAGTGGATCCTGCCGGCCTCCAGGGCGCGGCGCAACGCCTTGTCGGGATTGAAAGCCCTTGCTCGACGGGTTTGCCCGGGAGCAGGGCGGCCACGCCCACGCTGCGGGGAGTAATCATGCGGCAGGTTGGTGCACTTCGCGCCCGGCAGGGTGCCTCGCGATTCTTGTCGGATTCACGCTAGCGACAAGCGCACTGTGCAAGCAGGCCCTGCTGCAGCGAGGCGCATGACTTATCATCGGGCGATGCCTCATTCTCTCTTGCCCGGCCAGCACGGCCTGTTCGGTGAACCCGAAGCACTCAAACCGCTGGCCGAGCGGATGCGTCCGCGCAGCCTCGACGAGATCGTCGGCCAGCAGCGCCTGGTCGGCGCCGACAAGGCGTTGCGCCGCGCCCTGGAGGCCGGCAGGATCCACTCGATGGTGCTGTGGGGTCCGCCCGGTTGCGGCAAGACCACCCTGGCACTGCTGGTGGCGCGCTATGCCGAGGCTGAATTCCGCGCGATCTCCGCCGTGTTGTCTGGTCTGCCCGAGGTGCGCAAGGCACTGGCCGAGGCCGAAGTGAACTTTGCCCAGGGGCGGCGCACCGTCTTGTTCGTCGATGAAGTGCACCGCTTCAACAAGACCCAGCAGGATGCCTTCCTGCCGCATATCGAACGCGGCGTGATCATCTTCATCGGCGCCACCACCGAGAACCCTTCGTTCGAGCTGAACTCCGCGTTGCTCTCGCGTTGCCGCGTGCACGTACTTGAGCCGGTTGCAATTGATGACATCATCGCGGCGCTGAAGCGCGCGCTGGCCGACACCGAGCGTGGTCTTGGCGAACTGCAGTTGCAGGTGGGTGACGAGGGGTTGGACTCGATCGCGCAGGCCGCCGATGGCGACGTGCGCCGTGCACTGACCTTGCTGGAGATCGCCGCCGAGCTGGCCGATGAGGGGCGCATCGATGAAGCCACGCTGGGCCAGGTGCTGGCTGACCGCACCCGTCGTTTCGACAAGCAGGGTGAGCAGTTCTATGACCAGATCTCGGCACTGCACAAATCCGTGCGTTCATCGGATCCGGATGCAGCCGTGTACTGGCTGTGCCGCATGCTCGACGGCGGTGTCGATCCCAAGTATCTGGCCCGGCGGATGACCCGCATGGCGGTGGAGGACGTGGGCCTGGCCGAGCCGCGTGCCTGGCGCATGGCGCTGGACGCGTGGGATACCTACGAGCGGCTGGGCAGCCCCGAAGGCGAATTGGGCCTGGCTCAGCTGGCCATCTGGCTGGCGATTGCGCCCAAGAGCAACGCCGCCTACATGGCCTACAACAAGGCGCGTGCCGCGATCCGCGAAGGCGGCACGCTGGAAGTGCCGATGCATCTGCGCAATGCGCCGACCAGGTTGATGAAGGGCCTCGGCTACGGCAAGGACTACCAGTACGACCATGACGCCGAGGGAGGCGTGGCGCTGGACCAGCAATGCCTGCCAGACGAACTGGTCGGCCGCGTGTTCTACGAGCCGGTTGACCGCGGTCTGGAACTGAAGCTCAAGGAGAAGCTTGATGACCTTCGCGAGCGTCGTCGTCGCGCGCGCCAGGAGTCGGCCTCAGGCGACTGAGTGGTGCCGCTTACCGCGCAGGGCCGCCCAGCAACTGGCGCATGCGCGCCATGAACTCGCGGATACGCGTCGCATTGGCGCCGATATCGCTGCCGCCCAGGCGTGATTCGGAGCGGATATCCAGGCGCGAGCCAGTGCGTTCCGGGCTCACCCGGATCACCACGTCGTCCTTGAAGCCGAACCAGGCGGTGGTGGCGGTCGCTTCCAGTCGCCCGGCGTCGGCTTGCTCGGCGACGATCTGCCAGCCCATGGCCACTGCGACCTTGTGCGCCGCGGCCAGCAGGGCCGCGGGAGTCTGGCTCGATTGCAGTGGCTGGATGTCGGGATACGCCGCATGTTGTTTCGCGGCAACTTCGGCGCCACCGTAAACCGGCGAGTTCGGCGCTTTTGCCCGCAGCGGCAGAATGGCCACGAAGGGCGGCGGGTTGACGGTATCCGTGCTGATGTCGTGAATGGCTGGCAGCGAACCGGCCCGGCGCACAAGCAGCCATGGCGGCACAAAGGCGGCGACACCCAGCAACAACCCCAACGCGGCATACAGCAGGCGGCGGTGCTGCCTGGCGTGGAGTGCCAAGACGATGCCTGCCACGGACACCAGGACGGCGGCGATGCCCACCATGGCCCCCAGTCGAATCGCTCCAAATGCTGAATTCAGGTCGGTTTGGCCGTGGTGGTAGAGCAGTCCCGGCAGCACCACGCTCACCGCCGCCACCAGCCCGAGCAACAATCCCAGCATGGCGACGGCAAGCGTCCAGCGGCTGCCTTTGCGGCGCGTTGCGACAGTATCGATTCGTGCACTCATTACGTATCCACCCTGGGTGTGTGCGTCCGGCAGCGCTCGACAACCATTATGCGCCTGCCGGCCCGGCCGGCTGCTGCCAGTCCCGCACAATCGGCTGCCAGCAAACCAGTCTGTTCCGCGCCAGGACGGCTTTCGGCCCCGGTGAAACGATGACACTCCTTTGCGGAGGGCGTTCCAGTCCGGCGAATGTTGACTGCGGCGTCGCGTCTTCTCATTGCGGCCATGGCCACGCGGCAGCGATAATCAGCGGTTGCAGACTTCATTCGGACCCGCTCATGCTCGACCCCTCTTTGCTGCGTTCGCATCTTGCCGAAACCGCCGCGCGTCTCGCTGAAACGCGTGGTTACACGCTGGACGTGGCGGCGGTCGAGGCGCTGGAGAGTTCGCGCAAGCAGTTGGCGATGCAGACGCAGGAGTTGCAGAACTTGCGCAATACACGATCCAGGGCAATCGGCCAGGCCAAGGGTCGCGGCGAGGACGTGGCGCCATTGCTGGCCGAAGTTGCCGGCCTCGGCGATCAGCTCAAGGCGAACGAACAGGCGCTGCTCGAAGTTCAGGCAAAGCTGGCCGACATTGCCCTGGGCATGCCCAACCTCCCGCATGAGTCAGTACCGATCGGCAAGGACGAAAACGGCAACGTCGAGATCAGTCGCTGGGGCACGCCGCGCGAATTTGCGTTTGCGGTGAAGGATCATGTGGAACTGGGCGAGCGTCATGGCTGGCTCGACGGCGACGCCGGCGCCAAGCTTTCCGGCGCGCGCTTCACCGTACTGCGCGGCAAGCTGGCGCGCCTGCACCGCGCGCTGGGCCAGTTCATGCTCGACCTGCACACCGGCGAGCACGGTTATGTCGAATGCAACGTGCCGGTGATCGTCAACGCGGACAGCATGCAGGGAACCGGCCAGCTGCCGAAGTTCGAGGAGGATCTGTTTGCCACCGAAGTCAGCGAGTCAAAGCGCTATCTGATCCCGACCGCCGAGGTCTCATTGACCAACCTGGCGCGCGATACCATCCAGGAGGCCGACACGCTGCCCTTGCGCCTGACCGCGCACTCATTGTGTTTTCGCGCCGAGGCCGGCAGCTACGGCCGCGACACCCGCGGCATGATTCGCCAGCATCAGTTCGAGAAAGTTGAAATGGTGCAGATCACCCGCGCCGACCAATCGCATGTGCAATTGGAAGAAATGGTGGGCCACGCAGAAGCCGTGTTGCAAAAGCTCGGACTGCCATACCGGAAGATGCTGTTGTGTTCCGGCGACATGGGCTTCACCGCGGTCAAGACCTACGATCTCGAAGTATGGCTGCCCAGCCAGCAGACCTACCGCGAGATTTCCAGCTGCACCAATTGTGAAGACTTCCAGGCCCGTCGCCTGCAAGCGCGCGCACGCAACGCCGACACCGGCAAGCCCGAGCTGGTGCACACCTTGAACGGTTCGGGCCTGGCCATCGGTCGCAGCTTGATTGCCGTGATGGAGAACTGTCAGAACGAGGATGGTTCCATCGACATTCCCGCAGCATTGCGCCCGTACATGGGCGGACTGGACCGCATCGCATGAACGCTGTCGCACAACCGCCGCAGTCCTGGAGCAAAGTCGAGCGCGTGACCAGCTTGACCCTGATCAGCTGTCTGCTGGCCTTTATCGGTAGCCGGCTGGCTTTCGCGGTGTGGTGGCCGCTGTACCCGGTCGACTTTGTCCTCTCTGCGGTGGCAGTCATCCTGCTCACCGGCAGCTTCTGGTTCGCCGCACGTCGTCGCGCTCTGCGCATAGCGGTGGTTGTGTACGCCAGCGCCACGCAGTTGGTGCCGATGGTGATCCGGGAGCCCTTGTTGCTGTTGCCGATCCTGGGCGCGATGATCCCGGTGGCAATCCTGCTTGGCTGTTTGTTCGCGTTGTCGAAGAAGGACAACCAAGGGCGGCCTGCTCCGCGGCCCTGATAGACTGCGCAGTCGTGGCTTGCAGCAGGCGACGAGTTCTGGAGAGATGACCGAGTGGTTTAAGGTGGCCATGTCTTGACGCGGAGGCAGGAAGCCGAAGCGGACAGCGGCGCAGCCGCTGGCCCCGCAGGGGTGAAGGGCAGGATGCCCGGAACAAAACTGCCGTAGTGGCGCGCGAGGCGCGCCTTCGGGAGCCCAACGAGTTCTGGAGAGATGACCGAGCGGTTTAAGGTAGCAGTCTTGAAAACTGCCGTAGGTGAAAGCCTACCGTGGGTTCGAATCCCACTCTCTCCGCCAACCCTTGGGAAGCCGCATTTTTGCTGGGTTTTCGGGACTTCTCACTGAGCGGCGCTTGGTCAACTTGGTTGGTCAACTCCAACCATGCGCTCGGAC
>JBDTKM010000289.1:0-6095 GCA_039935315.1 Rhodanobacter sp.
TGATGACCACCACCGATGTGGACAACTGGCCGGGCGATGTCGAAGGCCTGCAGGGCCCCGCCCTGATGCAGCGCATGGCCGAGCACGCCGAGCGCTTTCACACCGAGATGATCTTCGACCACATCCACACTGCGGACCTGAAGCAGCGTCCGTTCCGGCTCACCGGCGACTCCGGCGAATACACCTGCGACGCGCTGATCATCAGCACTGGCGCCACCGCCAAGTACCTCGGCATCGCCAGCGAGGAAAAATTCAAGGGCAAAGGGGTGTCCGCCTGCGCCACCTGCGACGGCTTTTTCTTCCGCGACCAGGACGTGGTGGTGATCGGCGGCGGCAACACGGCAGTGGAGGAAGCGCTGTACCTGGCCAATATCGGGCGCAAGGTCTACCTGGTCCATCGCCGCGACAAGCTGCGCGCCGAGAAGATCATGCAGGACAAGCTGTTCGAGAAGGCGGCGGCCGGCAAGATCGAGCTGGTCTGGAACCACACCATCGAGGAGGTCCTGGGCGATGACACGGGCGTCACCGGCGTGCGCGTGAAAGACGTCAACACCGGCACCACCCGCGACCTCGCCGCCACCGGCTTCTTCGTGGCCATTGGGCACACGCCGAACACCGGCATTTTCGAAAGTCAGCTCGACATGCGCGACGGCTACATCCGGATCAAGAGCGGCCTGGACGGCATGGCGACGATGACCTCGGTGCCCGGTGTGTTTGCTGCCGGCGACGTCGCCGATCACGTTTACCGTCAGGCGGTGACCTCGGCCGGTTTCGGCTGCATGGCGGCGCTCGACGCCGAGCGCTGGCTGGATCAACACGCATCCATCGGGTGAGCACGCGCACCCATGGCGGGAGCGGCTCGAGCTGCAGGGCGAGTCCCCTGCCGCGCGTACAATATGTGCCGTGACCACAGCCAAAGAGGAGCGTGTGATGGAAGCCAACCCGATCACTGAACAGCAACATGGAACGGCGCAAGCGTCGTCAGTCCCCGCCACGCAAGTCGGTCGAATGCGCGCCGCGGTCGAGCAAGCGGTGGCGGTCGCGCCGGGCTTCCTGCGCGGAGACATCGATGCGGACCATATGACGAAGGCGATGGTTCAGGCTGTCAACGGCTACCTCGAACAGGAACGGGCCGCAGGCAGCGACGGGACTCCGCGGGGCGCCGCAGCGCAATCGTTGCAAGCCACCCTCGCTGAACTGATGGCATGCGGTTCGGGATATCGCGCAGGCCGCTGCGACGCCGCCTGTGTCGCCCGCACCATGACCCAGATGGTCCACGAGTTCCCCCCCCACCCGTAGCCGCACGCCACCGGCACGCCGCGGCCCAGCCAATCAGCAACGCGCCATCCCAGGCGAACAGACCGGCGCACAGTCGTTCGTCCAACGCCATCCCGGAAACCCGATGTTGCGGGGCCATCCCAGATCGCAAGCGTCCGCCGGCAACTGTCACGCGACAGGCTGCGCACGCATGCGATTCGCCCACGACGAGCTTGACCGGACAGGCCAAGCCCGGACCGAGCTGCGCTGCGCTGCAGCCGCAGCAAGCGCAAAAAAAATGAGCTACAACACTCGCATGCTCACCGCCCGCTTTCACGCCCATATTGCCGAGATCCCCGCCCCGGCCTGGGATGCCTTGCGACCCGACAGCAACCCATTCGTCGCACATGCATTCCTCGCTGCGCTGGAGCGTGACGGCTGCATTCGCGCCCGATGGGGCTGGCAAGCCCACCATCTGGGCCTGTATGAGGATGAGCATCTGGTCGCCGCCGCACCGCTGTACCTGAAGGGCAACTCCCACGGCGAGTACGTGTTTGATTTCAGCTGGGCCGATGCGTGGCAACGTGCCGGCGGCGCGTATTACCCCAAGCTGCTCAACGCGGTGCCTTATTCGCCAGTGCCCGGCCCGCGCCTGCTGGCTGGCTGCGGCGCAGGCACAGCCGCCTTGCAGCAGCGACTGGGAGCGGCCATGCGTGCGGAAGCGGAGCGCATGGGGCTGTCCTCCGTGCATGCCAACTTTCTGCAACCGACGGAACTGGCGGCATTTGACGCTGACGGCGCCCCGCATGCCTGGCTGGCACGCAGTGACGTCCAATTCCACTGGCACAACCATGGTTACCGACACTTCCCCGCGTTTCTGGCCACGCTCGCACACAAGAAGCGCAAGAACATCCTGCGCGAGCGCGCGCAGATCGCAGCCAGCGGCCTGACCATCGAATGGCGTGACGGCGCGAGCCTGAGCACTGACGAATGGTCGCAGGTATACGCGCTGTACACGTCGACGTTTGCCCGCAAGGGCAACGAAGCAACCTTGAGCGCGGCGTTTTTCCGCGAACTCGGCGAGCTCGATCTCGGCGTGCAACTGGCGCTGGCGCGAGACAGCGAGACGATTGTCGCGATGGCGTTGTTTCTGCGCAGCGACGATGTGCTGTACGGACGTTATTGGGGCACCTCCGTGATGCAACCCGGGCTGCACTTCGAGCTGTGCTACTACCGCGGCATCGATTACGCCATTGCCCAGCAGCTGCACCGGTTTGAACCCGGCGCCCAAGGCGAGCACAAGCTGGCGCGTGGATTCCTGCCCGCGCGTACCAGCTCGCGCCACTACCTGATCAACGCGGACTTCCATGCGGCAGTGGCCGCTGCACTCGTGCACGAGCGCGCAGGCGTTGACGCTTACGCGGATGCGCTGAGCAGCCACAGCCCGTACGCGGTCCACGGGCAGATGCGGCCATGATCCGCCTGCCGCTGCTGGATGCCGATGCGCCCGAGTCGTTTCCGCTGCCGGCCGGGGCACTGACCTCGCCCAACGGGTTGCTCGCGTTTGGCGGTGATCTGTCGCCGCTACGCCTGTTGACCGCCTACCGGCGTGGGATCTTCCCGTGGTTCAGCGCTGGCGAGCCGATCCTGTGGTGGTCACCTGACCCGCGCTGCGTGCTGCATACCGGGCGACTGCACATCCACCGCAGCCTGCGTCGTCAGCTCGCCGGCAAGCACTGGCGGCTCACTGTCGATCACGCGTTCGCCGAGGTGATTCGTGCATGTGCCGCGCCACGCGCCAACGATACCGGCACCTGGATCACGCACGACATGATCGATGCCTATGTTCGCCTGCACGCGTCCGGGCACGCGCACAGCGTGGAAGTATGGGACGACAAACGCCTGGTCGGCGGCATCTACGGGGTGGCGGCCGGGCGACTGTTTTGCGGCGAATCGATGTTCAGCGCTGAAAGTGGCGGCTCCCGGATTGCGTTGATCGGATTGGCACAATTGCTCAACGCGATGGGCTTCCCGCTGATCGATACGCAGGTGGCCAACGCGCATACGCTGAGCCTTGGCGCCGAGGAAATCCCACGCCGCGAATTCCTGCAGGAAGTGATGCGGCTGGTCGAACTGCCGGGGCGCATCGGCAACTGGGCGGAACTCACGCCGCGTTTGCTGCAACCATGCGCGCCTCGCGATTCCGGCACCTGAACGCGCGGCGGGTCTCGTCCAGCCAGCCCGGCGCGGTGCTCAAGGCATTGCCTTCAGCCCCCGCGCACCGCATATTTGCGCGCCACATAATCATCCAGGATGCTGACGAACTCGTCGGCGATGCGGTCGCCGCGCAGGGTCATCGCCTTCTCGCCGTCGATGAACACCGGTGCGGCCGGCGCCTCGCCGTTGCCCGGTAGCGAAATGCCGATGTTGGCGTGCTTGGATTCACCCGGACCGTTGACGATGCAGCCCATCACCGCCAACGTGAGGTTTTCGACCCCGTCATATTTCACCCGCCACAGCGGCATCTGCTCGCGCACGTGCGCCTGCACCGTCTGCGCCAGCTGCTGGAAAAATTCGCTGGTGGTGCGTCCGCAGCCGGGGCAGGCAGTGACCAGTGGCGTGAACGAACGCAGACCCATGGTTTGCAGCAATTCCTGCGCCACGATCACCTCGCCGGTGCGCGAGGCGCCCGGTTCGGGCGTGAGCGAGATGCGGATGGTGTCGCCGATGCCTTCCTGCAGCAGCACCGCCAGCGCGGCGGCTGACGCCGTGATGCCCTTGGAACCCATGCCGGCTTCAGTCAGGCCCAGGTGCAGCGCGTAATCGCAGCGTGCCGCCAGATCGCGATACACCGCGATCAACTCCTGCACGCCGGAAACCTTGCACGAGAGGATGATGCGATCGCGCGGCAGCCCCATCTTCTCGGCCAGTGCAGCTGAATCCAGCGCGGAGCGGATCAGCGCCTCACGCGCCACCCACGAGGCGTCCCGGGGTTCGGCGCGCGCGTGGTTTTCGTCCATCAGCGCGGCCAGCATGGCCTGGTCGAGCGAGCCCCAATTGGCGCCGATGCGCACCGGCTTGTCGTAGCGCAGCGCCTTCTCGATGATCGAGGCGAACTGGCTCTCGTGCTTCTTGCCAAAACCCACGTTGCCGGGGTTGATGCGGTACTTGGCCAGCGCCTCGGCACAGGCCGGCTCGTGCGCCAGCAACTGATGGCCGTTGTAGTGGAAGTCGCCGATGATCGGCACGTCCACACCCATCATCGCCAGGCGTTCGGCAATCCGCGGCACCGCGGCAGCGGCAGCCGGCGTGTTGACCGTGATGCGCACCAGTTCGGAGCCGGCGCGGGCCAGTTCGGCAATCTGTTTGGCGGTGCTGGTCGGGTCTTCGGTGTCGGTGTTGGTCATCGACTGCACCACGATCGGCGCCCCGCCACCTACGGTGACTTTGCCGATCCGCACGGCCACGCTGGGCCGGCGTGGCGCTGGTGCCGCAGGACGCGGTATTTGCGGAGCGCTGTCACTCATGAACTCAACCAGGATGCCAGGTCGCGAGGGGGCGCGACGAAGAGCGACTAGGATACTCGCTTGCTCTGCGTACCTGTGGCAAGGTGTCACAAGGGGCTCAATCAGGTGGCGGTCGTCGAACGCGCAGGCAGTGGACCAATTGCCGCAGCCGCTTGATCGTGGTCAATACCGTACCGCATGCTTCGCTTCAGAATACGCCGCTGTCCAGCCGGGAACACCCATGCCGAACACTGAATATTACAACGACCGAGTCGTACGCCAGTTCCTTCTGGCTGCCGCTGTCTGGGGCATCATCGGGATGTCGGTGGGTGTCTACATCGCCGCCGAGCTGATGTGGCCGGCGCTGAACTTCGACATCCCATTTATCACCTTCAGCCGACTGCGGCCTGACCATACCTTCGGCGTGATCTTTGCCTTCGGCGGCTCGGCCCTGATCGGTACCTGCTACTACGTGGTGCAGCGTACTGGCCACGCGCGACTGGCGCTGGGCAAGCTGGCGGAATTCACGTTCTGGGGCTGGCAACTGATTTGTGTGCTGGCCATGGTCTCGATGCCAGCAGGCCTGACCACGAGCAAGGAGTACGCCGAGCCGGAATGGTGGATCGCGATACTGATCGCGGTGGTCTGGGTGAGTTTTGGCGTGGTGTTCTTCGCCAGCCTGATGCGGCGACGGATCAAGCATATCTACGTGGCGAACTGGTACTACGGCGCCTTCATCATCGCGGTGGGCCTGCTGCACATCGTCAATCATCTGGCGCTGCCGGTATCGTGGGCAAAGTCGTACCCGATCTACTCGGGCGTGGTCGATGCGATGGTGGAATGGTGGTACGGGCACAACGCGGTGGCGTTCTTCCTCACCGCCGGCTTCCTCGGCATGATGTATTACTTTGTGCCGCGCCAGGCCAAGCAGCCGCTGTGGAGTTACCGCTTTTCGATCGTCAATTTCTGGGCGCTGATCTCGGTCTACATGTGGGCCGGTGCGCACCATCTGATGTTCACCGCCCTGCCCGACTGGGTGCAGTCGGTCGGCATGGCCTTCTCGCTGGTGCTGCTGATGCCAAGCCTGGGTTCGGCTGCCAACGGATTGCTTACCTTCAACGGGGCTTGGCATCGGCTGCGGGACGACCCCGCTGCCAAATTCATGGTGATGTCGCTGGTGTTCTACGGCGCCGCCACGTTCGAAGGCTCGATGATGGCGATCAAGACGGTGAACTCGCTGTCGCACTACACCGACTGGACGATCGCCCACGTGCATTCAGGCTCACTGGGCTGGGTGGCGATGATCACCATCGGCTCGCTCTACGCGATGGC
>JBDTKM010000290.1:0-18784 GCA_039935315.1 Rhodanobacter sp.
ATACATGCGTTGACTGCGGCAAATAGCTGACCACCGCCGGCAACGATCTGCACACTGGTCAGGTGGCTGGTAGCGCTGGCCAGTTCCTCTGCTGGCCCTGGTCAGCCAAAATGGCAATTACTGGTCAGTGGGGTGGCAATACGCAGAAGTCAAATCCGATCCGCCGAACTCTCAACTTCCGCCGTCCCGGATTTCCGTCGACGACTCGGCGGCTGCACGCTTGGGCGTATCGACCGGGCACCACGTCTTGAGGCGCTTGCCCGCACGGAACAGATCGATGCATTCACGCATCTCGGCCTTGAAGGCCAGATCAGGCGTGTTCACCGGGCAGCCATACGACAGCGGCCTGGTGTCCTTGTATTCGGCGATGCAGCTCGACAAGGGCGGCGGCTTGGTCGGATGCGGATCGTTAGCCAGTGAGGGCGGCGGCAGGTTGAGGCGCTCGTCGCCGTCCTTGGGCGAAGGTGGTATGGGCGGCACGCCGCACAGCATGTTGGAAGCCGTACTGCGCTTGTGGGGGTCGCACATGCTTTTGGCGATTGCCTTGATCGCATCGCCTACATGGCGACCGACCGCACCTCCGGCAGTCTCGTTCGGCGGCGGGAAGTATTTTTCGAAGCGGGTGGCCTTGTAATGCATCCGGTTGCTGTCGTGCTGCATGATCTGGCGATCATCCGCGGGCTTGGTCGGTTTCGCCTCGGCGCTTGCTGTGGCCGAGGCGGTAGACGTCGCCGGCGCTAGCCGCACCGAGCCATCTTTCGCGAACAAATTGATGGCGGCCGGCGTGGCCACGGAAGTCGCCCGCGCAGGCCTCGCTTCATGATCCTGCACCACCATCGCGTCACGACGTGGCTTCTCATGCGTCACCGGGCGAACGCGGGGGGTCACCCGCTGCCGCGGCGGCACCAACTCGGGCGGCGTGGGCGGCGCCGGTGGCTGCACGGCGCGTGGCGTGCTGGAAGGATCAATCAGACGCACGATCAGCGCCTGATTCATTTCAACGGGTACCATCACCAGCTGCGGCGGCTTGGGCTGCATCTCGTACCACAACGCCAGCACGAACAGCGCGTGCAGTACCAATACCAAAACGAGCGCGAGCGCCAGCACCCGGCGCGTCAGCGGTGCTGGCTGTCGCCAGCGCCTGCCACCCAAGGTCTCGCGCGTATGGCTGTCGAGCCATGCCAGCCCGCGCGTGCGGTCTTCCTCTTGTGGCTGTCGGATCTGCCCGGAACGTTCGATGACACTGCCTTGTTCAAGCCAACTAGCGATGCGAAACCTGCGCATGCCGTCAGCGCGTGTTGCGGGCAAGCCCGGTAGACAGGTTCTTACGTTCGGGGTTCCCCAAACGGGAAACCCGAACCGTGAGGCACCGAGGAAATTGAATTGCCGGTTTCGCGGCTGCGCAGCGCATGGCCTGTCCCGGGCGTCGCAAGCTCCCCGGGCGGCCCGGAGCCTTTCTCACTATGGCTTGAAAGCAAAATTGCAACAAGCGACGGGTCCAGGGTCTGGGGTTTCCCCATGATGACCCTGCGGTTTCCATCGGCGGAGTGCTCTATCGCGATGCCGTGGTCGGCAACTCGGCATGCGCACCGGGCCAGATCCGGAACATGACCACGGCGTGGGTGGGGACGCTGGTCTGGATGCTCCCCTGACTCGTGCCTTGCGTGTGCTTCCACAAGTCGCGAACGGTGTAGCTGGCGGCGTCTTTCACACCGACGGCCGTGGCAGTGGTAGCGATATCCACCGGGCCCCGGCCGCGGTTCAGCAGGACTACGGCCACCGAACCATCCGACATCGGTTTGGCCCAGACCTCGGTATGGCCGCTGCCACTTGCTCGATATCCCTGACGGCCGCCCCAATCCTGATCCACCGCGATCACATCGCGATTGGTGAGCACCGTGCGCACCTCTTCCGACATGCTGCGCAAATCGTTACCGGCGATCAACGGAGCGTTGAGCAGGGACCAAAGACTGAAATGCGCGCGGTTCTCGTCGTCGGTCAGGTAGCCGTTGCCCACTTCCAGCATGTCCGGGTCGTTCCATGCTCCCGGATGCGAGGCATGGGACAGCGCGGCTTGCTGGTCGAGGATGTCCATGATCCCTTGTGGATAATGCGTTTTGTGGTCGGTTTGCCAGCGCGGCGTGATGTCCTGGGTGGTGCGCCAGAGGTTGCCGAGGGCTGGTGCCCACTGCCAGGGATCCTGGTTGCCCCATTCGCAGATGCTGTAGACAATCCCGCGCCCGGAGGCGGCCAACGCATCGCGCATGGCGGTATAGCGCTGGGGATAGGTTTCGCCGTGGTAGTCGCCACAGTTGTCGTATTTCAGGTAATCCACGCCCCATCGGGCAAACTCTTTGGCGTCCTCTTTTTCATGCCCGATGCTGCCGGGATAGCCGGCACAGGTGGTCGCGCCGGCGGATTCGTAGATGCCGAGTTTCAGCCCCTTGCGATGTATGTATTCGGCCACCGCATTGATGCCATCGGGAAACTTCTTCGGGTCCGGCACCAGCTCGCCGTGCGGACCACGCTGCTTGAGCAGCCAGCAGTCGTCGATGTTGACGTAGGTATAGCCGGCATCCTTCATGCCCGAGGCGACCATGGCATCCGCGGTGGCCTCCACCAGTTTGGCGCTGACATCACAGTGGAAGGAGTTCCAGCTGTTCCAGCCCATCGGCGGCGTGCGCGCCAAGCCATTGTCCAGCGCCAGCGCGGGTACGGCGACGAGGGCAGCAAATGCCGTTGCCAGCGCGGTTGCCCAGAGCCTGCTCTTCATGGATAAATTTCCTTTCAGGTAGATGATGAATGACCCGTCGCAAGTCAATTGCGATGCAGCATGCGCGCCAGTCGCCATGGCGGGGCTTTGTCAGCCACCCAGGGCAACCGATGTCGGGGCAAACGAGATGACCGCCAAAGGATTGCTGGCGGGTGGAGCTTTTGTAGTACATCTCTCGCGCCAAAGAGTGAAATGCTGCCGTTGCACGTCTCGCATCTGGCGCTGGGTGCTCGACAGATCGCCTGCGCTGCGTGACCGAGGGTACGCAGGGCATGGAATGGGAATCCTTGCTCCCGGTCCTTTTGGCGTGCTCCCTTTCAGGTGGCCGGCCACCCCGCGCGTTCGGCCTCGGTCAGCGGCAGGGCGACCTCCCGGCGCTCGTGGTTGGACGTGATGGCGGCATCCAGCACGGCCATCACGGCCAGTGCCTGCCTCGGCGATACCGGGTTGGGTGCGCGGTCCGCAATCGCGTCGCGAATACCGGCGTAGTAGTGGCGGTAGTCGCCGACTGGCGGGCGGGTGCGATATGGCGGGGCCTCGCCTTCGAACAGTTGCAGCCCATCGGGGTCGTCGCCCCAGCCAGCGGCGCCTGGTGGCATGCCGGCGAGCAGTTGGGATTCCTGCCGATCGGACCCTGTCTTGAGCAGGCTGCCGCGATCACCATGCACGATGAAGCGGACACCGCCGCCGGCGGCCAGCATGCTGGCATGCAGGATTACCTGCATGCTGTCGTAGTCCAGCAACACATGGGCCCAATCGTCCACGGCGCCGCCGGCGCGCTGGATCGACAGCTTGGCCATGACGCGTCGAGGCAAGCCGAACAACTGCAGGGCCTGGTCGATCAGATGTGGCCCGAGGTCGTACCAGATGCCGGCGCCGGGCACGGCTTGCTCGCGCCAGCGCGCACGGATCGAGGGCCTGTAGCGATCGAAATGCGACTCGAAATGCCTGACGGTACCCACGGCGCCGCGTTCGATGGCCTGCTTGACGGCCAGGAAGTCACTATCCCAGCGTCTATTGTGAAAAACCGAAAGCAATCGGCCGCTGTCATGGGCGAGCGCCATCAAAGCACGTGCTTCGAGCATGCTCAGCGTGAACGGTTTGTCCACCACGACATGCTTGCCGGCGCGCAGTGCGGCGCTCGCCAGTGCGGCATGGGTGGCGTTGGGCGTAGCGATCACGACCAGATCGATGGCCTCGCTGGCGATCAGCTGCAAGGGGTCGGCGATGACCTCGATCCGGGGCAGGTCACGATGGACCTTGGCCGCATCGCTGGATGCGACGGCGCCCAGAGCAAGCCCGGGGATGGCCTGGATCAACGGCGCGTGGAAGATTTTCCCCGCGTAGCCATAGCCGATCAGTCCCACCCGGATGGCAGTCGGGTTTGCATGGGTCATGCGCGGTTTCCGTCAATGGCGAAGAAGAGGTTGGCAAAAGCACCTTCCTTCAACATCTCATGGTGGGAGCCTGGACGGCAATGTTTGCGAAAGCCCGACGCGGCGGAAGGTCGCCGCGCCCTTCAAGATATCTCTGACCTGTTTTCAAGACAGCTTCTCAGTACGGGTGCTGCCGGTAAAATTGCTCAAGCTGCCGATACACCCCCGGCAAGTGCTGGCGCAAGGTTGCTGGTGCCTCAAAAAATTGCTCACTGGCCACCGCAAAGAACTCGGCCGGGCTTTCCAGCGCATACGGGTCAAGCGGCAGCTCGGCGCCGCTGCCAAGCGGCAGCTCGGCGCCGCTGCGGCGCTCATCCTGCAGCCGATCCCACTCGCTCGAGAACACCTGCCACCACGCGTGGCGGTCCATGCGTCGGTGCAATGGCGGGAATCCGTTGGCGTCGCCGTTGAGCATGTCGAGTTTGTGTGCCATTTCGTGGATGACGACGTTGTGCCCCGGCTTCTCTCCGGTCCTCAGCACATCTGCCCACGACAGGATCACCGGCCCACGTCCCCATGCCTCACCGGCCAGCACGGCGTTGGTTTGATGAACCACTCCCGCGGCATCCATTTGTTCGCGGCGGGGGATGAATGCGTTCGGGTACACGATGACGCTGCGCCAACCGTCGTACCAGTCAAAGCCAAGTTTCAGGATCGGTATGCAAGCGTGGGTCGCGAGCAAGACCCGGTCGGCGTCCTCCAGATGCAAGCCCTGGACCGGTTCCAGCGACTTGCGCTCCAGGAACAACGTGGCCAACACGCGCAGCGCGGCCTGATCGGATGCGCCCAGCCGACGCGCCGGAGCACAGCGTCGCAGTGCCTCTCGCCAGAGCCCTTCGGCAATCGGGCGACGGGCAATCAGACGCCGTATGCGCCAATTTCGGATGCGGTTGAACATGGCTATGTTCCAACGGAGAGTTGCATGGCCAGAAGATGGGGGCGATCGCCCAGATAGCACGTTTCACCACGTGGTTTGCCGGGTGCCGGGGCATGGGAAGGGAGTGCTGCCAGGCGCTGCTGCATGAAGTGACGTCAACGAAGGGATCCAGGGAGTCATTCCACGCTATCGCCTGATTGCGTCAGGTTCATTCACTTGAGCCAAGCTGCCACTTCGTTGCTTTGCCGTATCGCTTGACCACCAGCAGGGTGGCGACGAAGCTGTCTGTCTTTACAGGCAGTAGATGAAGAATATGCAGCTGCGTTCTGACTGGTCCGCGCGCGTCGTCGTCGATTCGTCGGCGATGGATTGGGTGGATTCACCCTCGGCCGGTGTTCAGCGCAAGATGCTCGAACGCGATGGCGACGAAGTGGCCCGCGCCACTACGGTCGTACGCTACGCACCGGATTCACATTTTCCTCGCCATGTGCATGAACTGGGGGAGGAACTGTTCGTGCTGGACGGCGAGTTCTGCGACGAGAGTGGTCGCTTCGGGGTCGGCTCCTATATCCGCAATCCGCCCGGTTCCACGCATGCACCCTGGTCCGACGATGGCAGTGTGCTGTTCGTGAAGTTGCGCTACTTCGATCCGATGGACCAGGCCCGGGTGGTGGTGCATAGCCGTGACGCGCTGTGGCAGCCGGGGCTGGTGCCAGGCTTGTCAGTGATGCCGTTGCATGAGTTCCGGACGCAACACACCGCGTTGGTAAGCTGGGCGCCAGGCACATATTTCAAGCCGCACCGCCACTATGGAGGCGAGGAAATCCTGGTGGTCGATGGTGTGTTCGAAGACGAGCATGGCTGCTATCCGACCGGCAGCTGGCTACGCAATCCGCATCTGAGCCAGCACCAGCCGTTCAGTCGCGAAGGCTGCATCATCCTGGTCAAGACCGGGCATCTGATCGTCGACGACAGAAACGGGGAAGGCGGGAATTGAGTTCCATTTTGCTTGCGGACGGCGGCTTTCGCCGGGTTGCCGGCCGTTCGCGTGAGGCAACGCCGGACCACCCGCAGGTGGTCCAGCCTCTTCAGTCACCGGGTCAATCGGCTATGCCTTCTTTTCCAGCTTGCGCCGCCAGGCGAACAAGCCGAGCAGCGCCGCGCCAAACAGCCACAGGAAGTTGGGCTCCGGCACGGCCGCGCGGACGCCGCCGAACTGATAGTCGCGGACCGTGTGGGTCTGGCCGTCCGACGAGATCACGGCAAACCCGTAGGTGAGTCCTCCCGGAGACGCGGCTCCGTCACTCCACAAATCGACGAAGCCGCCGTCGAACGTGAGCATCACACCATAGCCGTCCAGGAAACCGCCAAAGTTGGGATCGTCCCAACAGGTTTGTGGCGAACCCCCCGGGTAAAAGAGATCGTCGAAGGTAACCGGAGCAGTTGGAGCAGCGTTGATAGCAAGCGCACTGAAGCTGGTCGGGGAAGGCAGGTCGCCTGGCTGCCAGCTACCGCTGGCGACATCACCAGGTATGGCGAAATTGCGCGCCAGCACGCCCGTGATCGAGACATTGCTCATGCCCGGATTCGTATCCGAAAAAGTGCCGCTGGCGTTCATGATCAGTTGGGCCCCGGCCGGATCGCCGGCCGTGGTGTCGGAGCCAACCGTCAGCGAGATGCTCCCGGTGCCCCCGGCGCCGTTGAAGCCGATCTGGACGGGTGTGGCAACCGCGTGCGGTGCCAATGCCAGCATCGCGACCGCCACGGCTGTCATCATTCCGCCTTTGATGAGCCCCTCATTTTTCGTGTTCATTGCTTTTGTCTCCGCGATCGACCTGACCCAGGGCAATCCGCTCTGCAGCCAGCCATTCAATCCCCCCGCCATGTTGGCGCCGCATTTTTTACGCCAGCGCATAACCTGTTGTTTTAACGGAGCGCATCTTTACTTTTATACTTTCACGGTCCCGGAAAGTTGTAAAAGCCATCGACAGTTTGTAAAGATTCTCGACGGTTGAAACGAGTAGTGTTTCGCTTCACTTGCCGACAGGCCGTTGTTGAAAGCAGGGTCGAATCGTGGCGGGCCCAAGTTCGGTCCAGGCGTGTGTCGGGCTTTGGTCGTCGTGACGAGAATCCGGCGACATGAGGACAGCGATGGCGATGCGCGCCAGTCGCCGCACGCAACGCTCATGCGTCCTCCGACGCACTTGTCAGCATCGCCTCAGCGCGGATCGTGGCTCTCCTCCAACTGCTTGCGACGGAACGCTCCCTGGTGCTCGAACATCCAGCCCGGGTACTCCTCCGGCAACTGGCTGACCTTGTCCAGCGCAGCCAGCTCGTCATCCTGCAGCCGCACCGTGGTGGCAGCAAGATCGTCGTCCAGCTGATCCATCCGCTTCACGCCGATGATGACGCTGGTGACAGCGGGTTGATGCAGCAGCCACGCCAGCGCGATCTGCGCCACCGACACCTTGCGCTTGTCGGCGATGCCGCGCATCACCTCGATGCAGGCGAAGGCACGGTCCTTGTTGACTGGCGGAAAATCAAACGAGGTGCGCCGACTGCCTTTCTCCGCTTCGCCGTCGCGTTGGTATTTGCCGCTGAGCAGTCCCCCCGCCAGCGGGCTCCACACCAGCAGGCCAAGCGACTCACTGCGCAGTGCGGGAATGATCTCGCGCTCCACGTCGCGTGCTGCCACCGTGTAATGCGCCTGCAGCGACTGAAATCGTGCCAGCCCGTAGCGGTCGGCAATACCGAGCGCCTTGACGATTTGCCAGGCGGCCCAGTTCGACACCCCGACATAGCGCACATGTCCGTGTTGCACCAGCTGATCCAGCGCGCGCACGCTCTCTTCGATCGGTGTCGCCGGGTCGAAACCGTGCACCTGGTACAGGTCGATGTAGTCGAGTTGCAGCCGCTTCAGGCTCGCTTGCACGCCGTCAATGATGTGATGGCGCGACAGGCCGCGGGCGTTGGGGCCCTTCTGGCCGGTTTCGCCAAAGACCTTGGTCGCCACCACGACTTCCTCGCGCGGTACCTTGAGGTTCTTCAAGGCCTGACCGGTGATGATCTCGGCATGGCCATTCGAATAGACGTCTGCGGTGTCGATGAAATTGATACCCGCGTGCAGCGCACCGTCGATGAGTCGATCCGCATCGGCCTGGTTGAGGCTGCCGATCTTGCTCCACATGTCGCCATCGCCGCCAAAGGTCATGGTGCCGAGACAAAGTTCCGAAACGAACAGGCCGGTGTTGCCGAGTTGCTTGTTGCGCATGATGAAAGTCCTGGTGACGAGGAGAAACGCGCGGCATGGCGCAGACGCGCCGGGCCGTACTGGCGGAGCATCGCAGCCACGCGGGAACCGTTACGTGAAGTCAACGGGCTGGATGCCTGAAGGTTTCGGCGTCAGGCAAGAACCCTGCCGGGCTGACCCTGTGCGCTCGGGCCACAGCTGCCGGGTGCAAGTGAATCTGCCAACATTTTGCATTTTCGCCGGCTTTCATAGCTTGACGGCGGCTTGCGGAATTGGAACCTCAGCTGCTGCTGTGCACATGTCTTGCCACAGGCGCCTGCTTCATCGCGCAGGGCCAGCAGCACGGCGGCCACACCGGCGCACGACAAGTTTGCGCGAACGCTCGCGGCTTGGTGTCACGGTCACCGTGCTGGCAGTTGTCCGGTCGGTCACGGCCCCACGCGCACACGGGCCGGACGTCGCTCTCCAAACCGGCTACGCCTATTTCATCAACGGCGGGTTTACGCATGGGATGGGCTTGCCCGGCCTTGCGGATCCTGGCGCGATTGAGATGGCAGCTGTCGGCGACAAGGGTGATGAGCTTGCGCCCGATCTGGCCGTTGGCGCCGAGGATAACGATACCCATGATGACGTCCTTCGCCGCTTTGAAGGACGTACGTCTGGGTGCTGCCTGAGCGGCCGGGTCCAAGTGCTGCTATTTCAGGTGCTCCAGCAGCACCTTTGCCACGGCCGCCGATGACGCGGGATTCTGACCGGTGATCAATTGACCATCGACCTGGACGAAGCTGGACCAGTCCTCGCCCTTGGCATATTTGCCGCCGTGCTCCTTGAGCTGGTCCTCGAGCAGGAACGGCACCACGTCGGTGAGTCCGGCGGCGGCTTCTTCGCTGTTGCTGAAGCCGGTGACCTTGCGTCCCTTCACCAGTGGTTGGCCGTCGGGCGTCTGCACATGCTGCAGTGCCGCCGGCGCATGACAAACCAGAGCTACCGGTTTGCCAGCGGTCCACAGTGCCTCGATCAAGGTGATCGAATGCTTGTCTTTGGCCAGATCCCACAGTGGACCGTGGCCCCCGGGATAGAACACCGCGTCGTAGTCGGTGGCATGGATGTCAGCCAGCTTGCGCGTGTTGGCGAGCAGCTTTTGCGCCTCCGCGTCATTCTTGAAACGGCGGGTGCTGTCGGTTTGCGAATCTTCCGCATCGCTCTTTGGATCCAGCGGCGGCTGGCCACCTGCTGGCGACGCCAGGCTGATCTGGGCACCGGCGTCCTTGAAGACGTAATACGGCGCAGTGAATTCCTCCAGCCAGAAGCCGGTCTTGTTGCCGGTGTTGCCAAGTTTGTCGTGCGAGGTCAGGACGATCAGGATCTTCATCAGGGAAACTCCAGGGCGGATGGAGAACAGAGACGAGTCGATGCCCAGGTTCAGGGCCGCTCGAGGGAGGTTTGTGGATCAGCACGTGGTCGGCTTTGCGCGTGCTGGAAGGCGATCAAGAGTTTGCATGCGTGCTGCTCAGATGCCTGCGGGGGCGGACGAATTCAAGCGATGATCGTTGGACGTTTTGCAGAATGGGAGTCTGGATAGGTGGTGATGCCGAGTTTTTCACCGCTGCTGAGGGTGCGACTTTCGTCAGCGGGTTCAGCCGAACCGAGCTCGCCTGCGTACTCGAAGATTGCGCGTAAAGCCTGACTTTCAGATTGGCGTTCCGAAGCAGCTTGCCGGTTCTCCGCGTGAAGAGATCGGCAAATCTCTCGGTGTGTCCCCCGCAAGGCTTGGGTCATACCAGGAAAGGACGCCCGCTGAACTGCAACGGTCTTTTTTGCCACGCCAGGAATGCGGCGTGACCGACCGCAGCTTTTTCGGAGTCGGCCGCCGCACGGATGAAGTCATGCGCGGGGACCGCTTCCTCGTTGGCGGGGTTGATCGTCGAGATCTTCGTCATGTTCCGTCTTCCTGTTCAAGTCCTGTTTTGCGGTCGGTGCATGAGCTTCGCGGCAGCCGCTTCACCGGCTCGCTTGCGGCAGCCCATCCTGGCCGGCATCCCGCCGCCACCGGGAATCCTCGTGCCAACGCGTGGCACGGAAGCGAGCAGGCCGGTGTCGCCGACTTGATTGTTGAGCATGCCGAGAGTTGTGCTGACATCATGGAGCGCCGAATTGCACGAATGCTTGATTGCGCAGGTCGCCACTCTCGCAACGCTGGTGGCATGGCCGCGTGAAATCGGGCCCCATGCGGCCTCACGGTCATATCGCCGGAGCAAGCCGACCGCCATGGTTCGTGGATCGCCGGTCGCACGCAACTTGATGTGCGCCCGTGGCAAACAGGTCACGCCTGGATCATTTCCGAGCGCGTTTTTCCTGTGGGTTGATGGTCTTGCCTTGTGGTGCGCGATCCGTGCCCGAGATCGCTCGTACCCGGAGGGTCCGCCGTGTTCCAGTGCGTTGATGGCGGAGTTTGGGCGTCGCGACGCACGGATGGACGGGCGTGTGGGCGGCTGGCGCCAGTCGTCCGCCTTCGTCAAATCGGTCAAGGAGATCGTTGGCTGCCCATCACGACGCAGACGCGGCGGTGGTCGTCACCCGGCAAGATGATGTGCGGTCGATCCGGCGCTGCGTCATATGCAGTGACTTCCATGCCATCCGCGGGTGAACGTTGCCCGGCATCGGCGACGCCGACGATGTGAGTATCGGAGTGTTCTGGTTTACGCGCGTACCATCGACGCTCCGAGAGAGCTCGGGTCGGCGCATGCCGGGTCGCAAGGTGATCTGGCTCCCCCTGTTTCCTGTTTGCTGGAGTGGTCACGCACGCAATGAATGGCATGTTCCACTCCCTCAGGAGCTACAACTACCGGCTGTGGGCCGGTGGGGCGCTGGTGTCCAACATAGGCACCTGGATGCAGCGTATCGGCCAGGACTGGCTGGTGCTGACCGTGCTCACCGATCACAGCGCGACCGCGGTGGGTACGGTGATGGCGTTGCAGTTCGGGCCGCCGCTGTTGCTGTTGCCGTTGTCGGGTTTTGCGGCTGATCATCTGGATCGGCGCAAGCTGCTGATGTTGACGCAAGCTGCCGCCGGTCTGCTGGCCCTGGGTCTGGGCCTGGTCACGCTCACGGGTGTCGTGCAGCTCTGGCAGGTGTATGGCTTTGCCCTGTTGCTGGGGTGTGTCACCGCGTTCGATGCGCCGGCGCGGCAGGCGTTCGTGTCGGACCTGGTCAGCGACGATGACCTCGCCAACGCGGTGGCGCTGAATTCGGCCTCGTTCAATGCCGCACGGATGGTCGGTCCGGCGGTGGCCGGCTTGCTGATTGCCGCGGTCGGGGAGGGCTGGCTGTTTCTGGTCAATGCCGCTTCGTATGCCGCCGTACTGATATCGCTGGGCTTTTTGCGCGTGCACGAATTGCTGACCGAGGCGCGGCCGGCACGCACGCGCGGCAGCCTGCTCGCAGGGTTTCACTATGTGTGGCAGCGCCCCGATCTGATGGCGGTACTGGTGATGCTGTCCTTGCTCGGCACGTTTGGCTTCAACTTCGCCATCTTCATCTCGAACATGTCGGTCACTGTGTTTCACGGCGGCGCCAGCCAGTACGGTCTGTTGACCTCGGCAATGGCCGCCGGAACGATGAGCGGGGCCCTGCTCTCGGCACGCCGCCAGTTGCCTGGCGTCGTATTGATGGCCGTTGCTGCGGCAGCTTTCGGAGTCACCCTGGCGGTGGCGGCGGTGATGCCCAGCCCGCTCATGTTTGCCGCGATGCTGTTCTTCGTCGGCCTGGCGGCGCTCACTTTCATGACCGCCAGCAATTCCATGATGCAGCTCACCACCGAGCGCGCCATGCGCGGACGGGTGCTGGCGCTGCGGATTGCCGTGGTCATGGGCGGCACCCCGATCGGCGCTCCGGCGGTGGGCTGGGTGGTCGACCATTTTGGTGCACGTTGGGCGGTGGGTATCGGTGCGCTGGCGGGTCTCGCCGCCGCCGCCGTGGGCGTGATCTATCTGGTCAGGTACCGCCATCTACGTTTGTTTCGGGAAGCCGGGCGGCTGCGCCTGGTCATCCACCCCGAGCCGGCAGACGTGACCGGGGCTCGCGTGGCGGCTGGCGAGCGGGTGACCTGAGCGGGTTTGCATCAAGGGAGGGGCAGCAAGTGAGCCAGCTTCGAAAAAGCGCGGCCATTTGCCGTTGACCTGCTCGTCAAGTTTCCCGCTGAGGGTGTTGGAATATTGTCCAGTCGTTTATCGATTCGGTCGGACTGAGGATCGCCTCAGGGCGTCAAACACCTTTTTCGGACACCGGATTTCGCTTGTTTTGGCCGTGTCTTGCAGAAAATCCGCGCGAGCCTCGGGTTTGCGGAGGCAACAGGTGCGAATAAGTGTCGAAATATTTTACATGTTTGGCGTATCTCGATCGATGTTGAAATCATATAGCTTATGGACCAAGTGCTTACGCGTTGGCATTGAAATTGCTTATCCTTGGCTGCGTCAGTTGAACGTTCCAATCCAGGTGGCACACGTGAGTGTGCTTAATTTTGATATAGCCACAGGGGGCTACACCAATGAACAACAAGATCAAACACAAGCTACATCTCTCGCGCTTGCACACACTGATTGCTGGTGCGGCACTCGCCACCGGCATGGGCCTGATCGCCACGACGGCAAGCGCCACCGCCATAACCGCCACGGTTGGCGGAGTGCCCAGCAACGCCCAAGTCTATGAAAATTTCGACAGCGTTCCGCACGGCGACGGAACCTACATCACACCCAGCGGGATCATCGTCTCGTTCGGGGGTGGTGGTCACGCCGTACAGGGCGCGTTTCCCAGCCAGTACGCGGCGCCTTTCCTGTCAGGCAACAACGGCGCGAACTTCGGTAGCCAGATGGACGGGGCGGATGCGTCCACTTATCTCGCCACCGGTGCCGCGGGCAGCAACGTGACGCTCACATTCGGGGGCCCCACGCGGTACATGGGCCTGCTATGGGGCTCCGTGGACACCTACAACACATTGACGTTCTACAACGGCACGACTGAGGTCGGTAAGTTCACGGGCGCCGACGTCTCCGCGGCGGCAAGCGGGAACCAGGGCGCGGATGGGACGTTCTACGTCAACATCAACCTGAGCGATTCGTTCACCAGCGTCGTGGCAACGAGTTCATCGTACGCATTCGAGTTTGACAATGTGGCGACCAGCTCCGACCCGCTCAAAGTGCCTGAGCCGGGTACCGTGGGCGTGTTTCTGCTGGGCCTGCTCCTCGTCGGATCGGCTTACCGGTTGAAGGGCCGTCGGCAGAGCTGAATTCGCCGGTTGGTTGACGAAAAATGCCCCGGCACGACCGGGGCATTTTTTTTGTGATGCAGCAGGGTGGATGAGGTCGCTTCAGTTCCCGCGGAATGCAGCCAGAATCAGGGTTGGCCGCATGCGGGGCGTGGCGAAGCCATGCAACCTGTTTAGCGACTGCCGCAGGATTTCCCGATCACGATTTCTGGATGAAGCCACCACCAGCGTTCGCCGGTTGGTACGGATTGCCTTGACGACTGCGTTGCGGCTGCCGGGTGGTTTTCCCGCGGCTATAGTCGCTGGGGTGCGCTCCTCACCCACCGCCATCGCTCCGGCTTGAGTGCCTGTTTCGGCAAAAGCAGCCGGACCAGAGACCGCGGTCCGGCGGGTGGCACGGCGTTGTGTGAACCCGGCGTTTCGTGGCGCGAAGTGCGGCACGTAATGCTGCGCAGAGCGGACTATCGATTACGGCTTCATTCCTCTACGCGGCCATGTTGACTCACGCGGTCAGCGGACCGGGGCGCTTGGCGGCAGCTGATTTGCTGAAGGTTGGCGCCAAAGCAGCGCGCAGGTCGCGCACGCTTGATGCCAGCGAGGCCGGCAGTGCGCTGGCAGATTGCTTTCGCGAGCCATTCGAAGCCAGCCGCCGCGGTGGCGAAACAGGCGAGCGCCGCTGGGGTCGGTGCGCGAGGCAGCAACGGTTGGCGCTGACTGACACGCTTTGTTGATCACCCGTGCGGCAGGCTGCAGGGCCGTTGCCGCCATATCGGAGCCAGAGATGTCCACGATCGCGAAGTACCGAGCGCAAGCCGATGTGATTCGCGCCCCCGATGGCGAGCGAAGCCGCTCATGAGTCGCCGCAAATCGTTGGCTGGCGCATGGCTTGACCTGACCCTGGAGTCGGTGGCGCTGATGCAGGGCTCGGCCGTCGTCATCGGCAAGCGGACCGCAGCGATGGCAACGGCCGGACCCAATCCGCCCGCTGCGCACCAGCGCGAAATGCGGCGCATGGTCGAGGAGAAGGTCAGCGCGTCGGCCGAGTCATGGACGAGAACGGCTTTCGCCTCTGCGAGCGTCTGCCAGTCCATGGCCATCGACGCGATGCTTGGTCGCCCGCCGCCGAGCAGCACTCAGCTTCAACGTGTCGCCATCAAGCTGTTTGGAGCGGCGACAGCGCCCTATCGCAGCACGGTGCGGGGTAACGTCAGGCGGCTTGGCGGCAGAAAATGACGAGATCCGGACCGGGACCGATGCAGTTGGATTGATCTTTCGCCGGATTGCGCGCCCTTTCCCGACCTTTTCGGACACACCGAACCGAGCCTTCCGGCGCCGAACTTCGGATTCAATGAGAAGACGAGAGATCCGGACCCAGCCAATGCAAGGCGATGTCACGCGCGCTCAGGCATGATCGTGATGCTCGATGAGCAGGAGTTGGCCGTGTATCAAGCGGTGTTGTCGCTCCGGTTCAATGAAGTTGCGCAGAAGTCGTGGTGGTCAGCGACCCGGAATTTGACGAGTTGATCCGGTCCCGTTTCGGTGACGAGAACGGGAGCCTGGCCGCGTCGGGCTTTCCGGAACGTTCATGGCTGCCGGCTCCGCTGTTTTTGCGCTGAAGAACGGGTTGCAGCGCGTATCGTCAGAAACTGATCCCGTTTTGGCCGATCTGTCCGCTCGGCTTGAGATCACGGTTTCACAACCCAAGTCCGGCTAGCTTCCATGGATCGCGGCTGGTACCGCGTCACTCGGGAGTAGCATCATGCGAAAGAACCTCATTCACCTCATGCCGGCCTTGTTGTTCGCCTGCGCGATGCCGCTCGCGGCGCAGGCGGCGGAAGGCAGTGCCGCGGCGTCCAAACAGGTGGCCACTGCCACCGCGCACGCCGGCATGGCGCTTGGTGCGACCGACGTGAACATGGTGCACACCCATCTCCATCACGTCATCAATTGTCTGGTGGGTCCGTCGGGCGCCGATTTCGATGGCAGCGCCGGCAACCCGTGCAAGGACATGGGGCATGGGGCGATTGCCGACGCCAAGGGCGATGTGGCCGTCGAAGGCAAACTGCACGCGGCCGTTCACGAAGCCAAACAGGGCTTGCAGGCTACCAAGCTGGAAGGGGCACATGTGGATGCGCAGAAGGTCCTGAGTACTCTGCAGAAAGCAAAGTAAACAGGACGCCTTGAGCGCGGCGTGGGACGGCAGGGCACGCTTTGCGCTTGTGTCCGGGATTTGGATGGCGTGGCTGCTTGGCTGGAGAACCGGCCGCCGCTCTGCTGGTGTTGGCCGGTCTCCCTTTGGTTTTCGCGACGTCACCCGTTACAGCTGTGACTCCCGAGCAAGATGGAGTGCTCATGATGGATATCCGCTACGTGCCATCGGGCGAAGCGTCGCCGGCCGCCGCTCCGGTCAGCTCGCTGAAGCTTGCCGATCTCATCGGCGCGTTCAGTTACGCGCTGGACCTGACCGAGGGGCAGCCGCCTGGCCATTGCGTGCGCTGCGCCTGGATCGGGGTTCATGTCGGGCGTCAGCTGGGGATGGATGCAGATGCCTTGTGGGCGCTGCACTACACGCTGTTGCTCAAGGATCTGGGTTGCAGCAGCAACGCCGCGCGGATTTGCCAGCTTTATCTGGCCGACGATCGACACTTCAAGCGCGATTTCAAGCACGTCGGCGGCCATGGGTCGAGTCTTGTGCGATTTGTGGTCAGC
Source organism: Rhodanobacter sp. (assembly GCA_039935315.1). Lineage (GTDB taxonomy): Bacteria > Pseudomonadota > Gammaproteobacteria > Xanthomonadales > Rhodanobacteraceae > Rhodanobacter. Next base: position 16,309 of record JBDTKM010000290.1, read on the forward strand.
CATACCGGGCCGCACAATTCCTGGCATCAACGGCTGTCGGCGCTGATGTACATCATGCGCAACGGTTCAAAGGTGTCGCAGGAGTTGATTCAGACGCGATGCACGCGCGGCGCGGACATCGCCCGCCAGTTGGGGTTTCCCGAAAGCGTCGCTGAGGCCGTGCACGGGCTGGACGAACACTTCGATGGCAGCGGCCAACCGCAGGGGCGCTGCGGCGACGCGATCCCGCTGGGTTCGCGCATCGCACTGCTCGCCCAGGTGGTGGATGTTTTCCATTTCAGCAGCGGCCGCGAGGCAGCGATGACCGAGGTGCAAGACCGCGCCGGCAGCTGGTTCGATCCGGCGGTGGCGGCGGCGTTCGAGGCGGTGGCAGTCGATCCCGCGTTCTGGCAAGGCTTGGCCAGCGCAGAGATCGATGCGGCGGTCGGCGTGTTGGAGCCGGCCGGTGTCGCGTTTTCGGTGGACGAGGATTACCTCGACGCGATCGCGCAGGCGTTCGGCAGCGTAGTCGATGCCAAGAGCCCGTTTACTGCCGGCCACAGCGCCCGTGTGGCGGATATTTCCGAGTGCGTGGCCGAGCGGCTCGGATTGCCCGCGTCGCGGCGACGCTGGTTGCGCCGGGCCGCGCTGTTGCACGATGTGGGCAAGCTCGGGGTGAGCAATACGATTCTGGACAAGCCGGGCAAGCTCGATGCCGAGGAATGGGTGGCGATCAGGCGGCATGCGTCGTACAGCGAGCAGATCCTTGCCCGGGTGCCACCGTTCACCGAGCTGGCGCGGGTTGCCGGGGCGCACCACGAACGCCTCGATGGCGGCGGTTATCCGCGCGGGCTGCGTGCCGCTGAGATCCCGCTCGAAACCCGCATCATCACGGTCGCCGATATCTTCGACGCGATCAGCTCCGAGCGCCCCTATCACGCCGCCACCCCGGTAGAGCAGACGCTGGCCATCATGCGCACCCTGGTGGGTACGGCGCTTGATCCGGAGTGCTTCGAGGCGCTGGAGGCGGTGATGAGGACCGGATTGGCGAAAGTTGAATCGGGTGTTTCCCGCCAAGCGGGGCAGATTCACTTGCGGCCTTCGGTCGCGGCGCCGGACCCCGCTGGCTCCGGCTGTTAGCCCGTTCAGATCGCTTCGGCGCGAACCAGCCATACCTCGCCGCGACGCGAGGATGGAAGTCCACTGAGCAGGGCAAACCAGGGCGCGAGCAATCGCACACCCCAGCCCAGTTTCCGTATGCGTCGGAACGGATCGGATATCGCGCGTTCGGCGCGAATCACAAAGCCGGCCTCCAGCAAGGCCTTCTCCAGGACCCAGGGGCTCAGCGGGGTGATATGACCCTGCTCGCGGTAGTCGATGTCGCGAAACCACTGGAACTGGCCGCGGCGCAGGAACAGTGCCTGTGACACCGGGTTGGCGATGTTCGGGGTCGACAGCACCAGCTGTCCGCCGACCGGCAGCAGGGCGCGGATCTGGCGCAGGACGTCGCGCGGATTTTCAAGGTGCTCGACGATTTCCAGGGCCATTACCGCCTCGAAGCCCTGTGGCCATTGCCCGGCGAACGCGCCGTTGAGATCGGCGGCGACAAACGGCACGTGGGTCGCCTTGAAACTCTCGGGGAACAGGTCACTGGCGGTGACCTGGAAGCCGAGATCGGCCAGGCGCAGCGACATCGCGCCGCTGCCGGCGCCGAACTCCAGCACGCGTGATCCGCCGGCTGCCGTACCCACGAGCATCTCGGTTGCCGCTTCATGCAGGCCAGGCGCAGCGTAGATGGGCAGGCCCTTGTACTCGCGCATGGCGCGGCCGCCAAAACCGGTACGAAAACTCTCGGCGCGGGCGTTGGTCTGGTCACTGACCGAAGAGGTGGAAGTGGGCGTCGTCATGACCAGCACAAGTTGGTGGCAGGGGCACCGGCTCGCGAGCGTAGCAGGCGAGCGCGGGATGAGGTCCATTGGCTGAATCGTGCAACTGATGTGAGAAAGCGAGTCGGCCGCATGCGGTCCCCGCCGTGACGCTCCATCACGTTCGCTCTCGTCGCCGTCGAGTCAGACGCGCCCGGTCACCGGTATCAGCGCGCCGGTGATGGCAGCGGATTGTTTCGACAACAGGAACATGATCACGTCGGCGAGCTGCTGCGGCTTGACCCAGCGGCTGAAGTCGGCCCTGGGCATGTCGGCGCGGTTGGGCGCGGTGTCGAGAATGCTGGGCAGCAGCGCATTGACGGTGATGTCGCGCTCCTTGAGTTCTTCGGCCAAGGCTTCGGTAAAGCGCATCACGCCGGACTTCGACGCGGTGTAGGCGCCGACGCCGGCGCCAGCCTTCAGGCCGGATGCCGCGCCGATGTTGATGATGCGCCCGCCGGCGTGGAGGTATTCCAGCGCGGCCTGAGTGGCCGCCACTGTGGTGCGCAGGTTGATTCGATACAACAGATCCCAGGTGTCCAGGCTGCCGTTGGCTACGGTCTCGTAGCGAA
>JBDTKM010000291.1:0-23519 GCA_039935315.1 Rhodanobacter sp.
CTCGGGATCGCGGATTGTGGGTCGCAGGCGTGCGAGCCGGTCTCTTGCCCTAAGGCGAGCGTGTCGACTTTGCCGATCGGCAGCATCGGCAGCATCGGCATCATCGGCAGCGGAACTCGGGCGTGGAAGGATTTGGGAATCTTGTCGTTGACAAGACGCTCGCGCAGGAAGGTCTCAATGCCGTACCAACGCCAGTCGGTGTTCGCGATGGCGTGATGCCATGCCCATGCTGGACGATCGTGTGACCCTGTTCGATTCGATCGTGATCTGCTTCGAGAACGGATTGACGGCGCGCAAAAGTCGCCGGGCTCCAGTCTTGCCCTATCAATTGACAAAAAATGGAAAAGCTAGAGGACTTTATGGCCGACATTCGTATTACCGCTGGTGATCTCCAGTTTCTTGCAACGCTTGAGCGGGACCTCGCCCCCAAGACATGCCTCTATTTCGAATCACTACTTCCTTATCGCAGCCAGTTCATCCATGTGAGATGGAGTGGAGAAGGTTGCTGGATTCCGCTTGGAGACGAGGCGTTGCCGTTTTCGTATGAAAACGCGACGAGTTATCCAGCCCCGGGGCAGATGATCTTCTACCCGGGTGGCTTTAGCGAAGCCGAAATCCTTCTGGCCTACGGTGGCGTGCAATTCGCGAGCAAGCTCGGGCAGTTGGCTGGCAACCATTTCCTGACGATCGTCGAGGGTAACGAGAACCTCGCGGCTTTTGGCAAGAAAACTCTGTGGTGCGGCGCACAGGACATTCTTATCGAGCGTCTATAGGAATCGAAGATTCCTGCGTTCTTGCGCGCACACTGACTTAATCAACTACTTCACGCTCGCCACCCACTGGGTGACGAGCGCCTACCGTGCGTGCCTTCGGATAGAACGGCTCGGGCAACGTACAAGGCTTCGACCACGATACCGACTTGTTCGTTTCGCCAAGCGCATATCCCGGCGGATGGCATGGCGGCGGTGTGCCACGAATCCTTCATCGACCAGCGTGTTCAAGGTCAGTTGATCGGGCTTTGCCTCCACCCCCGCGGAACAAGCGCATCGTTCTACAGCGAAGCAAAATTGGAGTTTCCTTGGCCATGCTGAACCGTGCACCGAAATGATTTTCGTTTTGTCTGTGGCGCGCAACCGGTCATTCGGGTAGTTCCAGATCACCCAGCAATGCATGAAGGAATCGGGCCGCGTCGCCACCGGTAGCGGCACGATGATCGAAAGTCAGACTTATCGGCATGCGCCGATGTACTTCGATGCCGCCCATGACGGCGACGACGTCGTGACTGAGCCTGCCGGCACCGATGATGGCGACCGTCGGCGGCACCACCACCGGCGTGGCGTAGCGACCGGAAAACATGCCGAAATTCGACAGACTGATGGTGTAACCCGACAGCTCCGAGGATGGGATTGAGCGATCCTCGACCTGAGCGCGCAGGCGCTTGATGGCGGCCCGGATACCTGCCGCATCAAGTACATCGGCGTTGCGTAGCGCAGGGACAAACAGGCCATCGTCGGTGTCAACGGCAATGCCGATGTCCACATGCGGGTGTTGCGTGCAACTGAGGCTCTTGTCATCGAACCACGCATTCAACACCGGGGCCGTTTTGCACGCGGCGACGATTGAGCGGATCAGTCGTGCGGTGACGTCCTGCTTGCCGATCCAAGCGTGCAGGTCGGCATCGTCAAATACTGTGGTGGGCACGACGCGCGCATGAGCATCCGCCATGACCCGCGCCATATTGCGACGTACACCCCTGAGTTGTTCCGGTTGACCACTGGCGGCCTTGTTTGGCGGCGCGGTGCGCACCGGGTTACCTGCTTGGGAGATGGCAGTGCGCACAGCTGCCACCGGCTCGCGCGTCGGCTGTGGACCGGCGTTATCGAAGGCGGCGGAGCCGTCCGCGGCGACCCGTTTCACGTCTCGCAGGGTTACCATCCTGCCGAGACCCGTCGGATTTACGCGACTGAGGTCGACCCTCAGCTTCTTCGCCAACGCACGGACAGCCGGCACCGCTTTGACCCCGCCGATACTAGCGGCCGATTCCACATGTACGTGGCTGCCGCTGATCATGGCCCCGACCACCGTGCCCTGATCCTCACGCGCCGCGGCAGTTTCGCCGACTACGTCCGGGGCAACTACTTGCTTGCCCTCGCCCGACCCGGGGTTGCCCACAGCGTTCTTCGGGCCGTGGCTGTGACCCGTAGGTTCAGACTCGGCACGCTGCTTTGCGTTCGGATCCGGTTCGAACTCGGCCAGCGCAGCACCGGTCTCGATGATGTCGCCGGCCGCGCCATGCAACTTCGTCACCTTACCGGTGTACGGCGAGGGCACATCGACCACCGCCTTGGCAGTTTCCATCGAGCACAGCGGTGCATCCAGCTTGATGTCGTCGCCGACCTTTACGTGCCATTCGACGACGGTCGCATCAGGGAGACCTTCGCCAAGGTCGGGCAAATAGAACGTCTTGATATTTGTCATGATTACATCGCCATCCTGCGTTTCGTATAGCCCCGTCTCGAGCAGCTGGCGGGAAGCCAGAGCGACTGCCCTATTCCCGTCGAACTTTGGTCTGAAAGCAGACCAAGACACATCAGCCTGCATCCAACGTACGTTTGGATGCATCGACAATGCGCTCGACGCTGGGCATGTATTTCATTTCCATGCGGGACAGGGGAATGTGTGTGTCGTAACCGGTGACGCGCTCGACCGGAGCAAGCAGGTCATGCATGCATTCCTCCGCCAGACGGGCGGCTATTTCGGCGCCGAAGCCGGCGGTCTTGGGGGCTTCATGTACGACGACACAATGGCCTGTTTTCTGCACCGACTCGGCAATCGTGTCGAAGTCGAGTGGAGTCAACGTGGCGACATCGATGACCTCGGCACTTATGCCCGCGGCAGCCAATTCATCGGCTGCTTCCAGGCACTCCTTCACTTGGGCTCCCCAAGTGACCAGAGTAACGTCGGTGCCGTCTCGCAGCACGAAACATACGTCCAGCGGCAACGCCTCGCCGTCGTCCGGCACTTCTTCCTTGTACTGACGGTAGATGCGCTTGGGCTCAAAAAAGATAACTGGATCGGGGTCACGAATGGCCGCCAACAACAAACCGTACGCGCGGGCCGGCGAGGACGGCATCACCACACGCAGGCCTGGGATGTTGGTAAACAAGTGCTCGTTAGCTTCAGAGTGATGCTCCGGCGCGCGGATGCCGCCGCCACACGGTGCGCGGAACACCGCCGGCACGGTGAGACGACCGCGGGTGCGGGTGCGCATTCGCGCAGCATGACAAGCGATGTGTTCCATCATCGCGTAGATAAAGCCTTCGAACTGAGCCTCTGCAACGGGCTTCATGCCCTGTACCGCCAGACCGACGGTAACGCCGGCAATGGTGGCTTCATCCAGCGGCGTGTCGATAACGCGTAATTTGCCGTACCTCTCCTGCAGCCCCTGGGTTGCGCGGAACACGCCACCGTTGACGCCGACGTCTTCCCCAAGCACAACGACGCTGTCGTCTTGTGCCATTTCGTACGCGAGGGCCTGAGTGACCGCTTCGACAAGAGTAATTTGAGCCATGGTTCAGGCACCCTTGGTTTCAAGCGAAAGGACGTAGTTGCGCTGTTTGGCGAGATCATCGGGAACTTCAGCGAAGGTGTAATCAAACATCGCAGTGACGGGCTGCGTGGTGGTCTCGAGATACGCATTCACCTCGTTATCCATCCACTCATCGCATTCGGCCTTCCAGGCCTCTTCCTTCGTTTCGTCCCACACTTTCTTCGCTACAAGCCAGTTGCGCAGGCGTAGCATGGGCTCCTTTTTCCAAGCATCCTTCACTTCCTCCTGGCTGCGGTAGCGGGAGGCATCATCGGCGGTAGTGTGGTCGCCAAGCCGATAGGTGACCAACTCGAGCACGCTGCCACCTTCGCCACTACGGGCGCGTTCAAGCGCATCTTCCATCGCCTTGCGCACGGCGATAATGTCGTTGCCGTCGACCTGCAGCGAATACAACCCCGCTGCGATGCCCTTTTGCGCCAGCGTTGGCGCGCCGGTCTGGATCTCTCGTGGCACCGAAATCGCCCACTGGTTATTGACGATCACGGCAACCAGCGGCAGGTTCTGCGCACCGGCGATGTTGATCGCCCCGTAGAAGTCGCCCTTGGACGAGCCGCCGTCGCCGACGGTGCAAACTGCAACGCGCTTTTCGCCGCGAATCTTGAAGGCCAGCGCAGCGCCAGCCGCGTGCAGGCACTGCGTGGCGATAACTATCGACCAGGCAAAGTCGTGTCGTGCCGGCTCCTTCTGATAGTCGCTGCCTCGCTCGTCGCCTCCTAAATAGACGTAAATTTCGCGCGGCTGCACACCTCGGTACAGTTGCGCTCCGAATTCTCGGTAGCTCGGTGCGAACACATCTTCTGGCCTCATCGCACTGCCGATGCCAACATGGGCAGCCTCATGACCGAGACAACTAGCGTAGGTGCCCAGCTTGCCGGTGCGCTGCAGTGCGATCGACTTGGCATCGAAAACACGGGTCGACAACATCAGCTTGTACAGCTCGACCATGTGGTCGAGATCCTTGGCGAACTCGGGCAGATCGTCACGGACCTGCTTGCCCTCAGCATCGAGGTACTGCAGATATTCAATTTCAAACTTGGCGGCGAGGGTCACGGTTCACTCCGGAAGTTGGGGCGAGGAATTGATGTGCGACGGTGCCAATTCAACGCATGGGGCGCGAGTCGGATCCCGCTTGCCCGTTCTGTTCTGTTGCCTCGCACACGACCAGATATGAGCTTGAACGCAGAACCCGTCGGAACAGCCTGGTTACCAGCGATATCGACATGCGCGCCTTTTAGTCGGCATGGCCACAAAGCTTGGCGAAAAACACTTTGCCGTCCCTGATCACCTAAATCACCGGAGCCGCGGCATCGCCGCGTTCCTGCGCAGGGGGAACCGCCTTTTCGAAGAAGGGCGACGAATCCTCCGCAGAAAGCCGATGAACTGCGGATTCGACTCGGTTGAGATCTGACACCACAGCAACAGAAATAGCCGTTATGGACAGCGCTTCTGACGTGCCTGATGCCGGGGATAGCCGCGCGACCGGCTTGTGCTCCAAGTTCACGATCCCGACCCGAAAGTGGTAACGCCGGAGAGAGTGCGATGGACGGGCGGCGGTGTCGGTAAATCGGGATGTCCACAGGTACCTCATTGTCGGGCCGTACTTGCTATTTCCAATGAATCATGGTTCTTTCTGCTTTGACAATCAAGTTTCTTTTATGGATATTTTTATGACAGGGCCGTCGACGGACCTGGTTCTCATGCACACCGCCAGTTTTCGCAGACCGGGGGCGCCGCAAGGCATGGGCTCGGCATCGCACGAAATTCAGCACCACCGTTAGTCGGGGAATCGACATGAGCATCACGCATGACCTCATGCAGACCGACTTCTCCCATACAGGCCCACGAACTACCGACGTTGCTCTGGATGCAAAGTTCTGAGACACAGCGCCAAGGAAAACCCGCTTCTGCAACCCTCTACATAATTGGAGTTCCAGCGATGAGACAGACGTTCGTTATTACGAGTTTGCTTGGCATACTTTTGTTGTGCGCCCCAGTGTTTGCTGCCGCACCTGCGAGCAATGTTGGACCGCGCATGGTCGAGCGCGATGGGCACACGATTGCGTTTCATGTCATTCCCGGAAAGCTTCCCGCGATCGTCCTTGACGCAGGCGGCGGCGAGGACTCTTCTCACTGGTCAACGCTGGCCCCTGAACTCGCCAAACAGACAGGCGCGAAAGTCATCACCTACGATCGCGCTGGCGAAGGAGATAGTGGTGAGGTTCCTGGGCCATGGAGTCTCGACGGTGCGACCGAGGACCTGGAGGCGGGACTTCAAGCACTGGGTGCCACGCACGGCACCATCCTCGTCTCGCATTCTCTCGCGGGCGAGATCGCCACCAATATCACAAGCAAGCATCCGGATTGGTTCGGAGGTGCTGTCTTGGTCGATGCGAACGTTCCGCAGTTTTTTACCGACAAGATGATCGCGTATGCGATGCAGCTGTACGGGCCCAGGCTTGAAGCGTTCCGAAAGTCACCGCCGACGACGCCAGCGGACCGCCAACTCCTCGCCCTCTCGGAATCCTACGAATCGACCAGTCGTGCTTTCCATCGTCTCACCTGGCCGGCGAGCGTGCCCGTGACGGTTATCGTTTCCGAAAAGACTCCTCTGCCAGATCAGGCCGGCGCTCAAGCGTGGCGCGATGCGGAGGCCGCCTTTGCCCAACAAGCGGGCAATCGCAGCCTGGTCGTCGCGGCAGGCAGCTCTCATGACGTTGTTCATGACCGGCCAGATGTCGTCTTGAAAGCAGTCATCGCGATGTGGGAGAAGGCTAAAGCCACGTCTGCAGGTACAGCGGCAGCGGCCTACGATGTAGTGATCCGAAACGGGCGAGTCATAGATGGCAGTGGAAACCCCTGGATCCAGGCTGACGTGGCTATCAAAGACGGTCGATTTGTAAAGATCGGACTGGTTAAAGGCCGAGGCATACGCGAGATCAACGCCAGAGGTCTTTACGTGACTCCGGGCTGGATCGACGCCATGGACCAATCCGGGAATGCCCTCCTGAAGGATGGCCGGGCTGAAAGTAAACTCAGACAGGGAGTGACGACCGCGATCGCGGGCGAAGATGGGGCTCCTGTTGGATCGGCCAAGCTAGCCGACTATTTCGATCAGCTGCAGCGACAGGGAATATCGCTTAATTTCGGGACGCTTTACGGCGCAACCCAAGCCCGTATCGAGGTAATGGGTGACGTTGACGGTGTGCCAACGCCGACGCAACTCAACGAGGAGCGCGCGCACGTCGCCGAGGCGATGCGGGCGGGCGCTCTGGGCATCGGCACCGCGTTAGCCTACGCTCCCGCAAGCTTTCAAAAGACGCCAGAACTTGTCGCGCTCGCTAAGGTGGCTCACGAATTCGGCGGCATCTACGCCAACCATATGCGCAGCGAAAGCAAAGACGAGCTCGGCGCCGTCCATGAATCGATCGAAATCGGGGAGCAGAGCGGCGCGCCCATCCAGATATATCACCTGAAGGTAGCCTACGCGCCAGGATGGGGCACGTTCATGCCTGCGATTGGCAAGCTAGTCGATAACGCGCGGGCACAAGGCATCGATATCACCGCAGATATGTATCCTTATCGGGCTGCCGGCACCGGGCTGGACATCACAGTCCCGAGTTGGGTGTGGGCTGAAGGCAAGAAGAACGGACTGGTCAAGCTCGCGGACCCAACCCTTCGTGCGAAGTTGAAGAAGGACGTTGCGGCGGCCAGTCTGATTGCCAGTGTTGGGGGCTGGAACCATGTGGTACTTGCCAATTCTTACAACGCGAAATATGACAGGTTTCGAGGTGAAAGCATCGCAGCGATAGGAAAGCAATTAAAGCGCGATCCTGCAGATGTTGCATGGGATATAATTTTAGCTGCTCAACCTCAACGGGCGTCCGCTCTCTACTTCGCCATGAGTGAGACGGATATCGAGACCGCGCTCCGGTTCCCTTGGACGAGCATTGGCAGTGACTCAGCAGTAACGTCGGGCGCACAGCCCAATGATGACGATCATCCACGTGGCTTCGGAACCTTTCCGCGGATTATCGCGAAATATGTGCGGGATCGGCATCTTCTCACTCTCCCGGACGCGATCCGAAAAATGACGTCATGGCCAGCGGCGCAATTCAGATTGTTTGACCGGGGCGTAATTCGCGACGGCATCAGGGCCGACGTTACGATCTTTGACTATGATGCAATCCAGGACATGGCTACCTACAAGAATCCGTCGGCCCCTCCAAAGGGGATCGATTATGTGCTCGTGAATGGGACGGTCGTAATCGATAAAGGACACTACACAGATGCCAAGCCAGGCATGGTGCTCCGGGGACAAGGATGGACCAGTTCCAAGTGACCCTGCGAACAAGGCCCCTATGGAATTGTCCATTTGAACAGCACTGAGTGGATAGCCCTCTATTTGCGCGGATTCAACGACGAATTGCAGCACGTATGAAGGATCGGTCGGACCCGGACTGTGGCGTTTTGCAGCCCCACCGCCCGCGCAGTGGCCGCTTGATCTTGTCTTCAACCATTTGTATTCGTCCACCGGAAAAATCAAGCATATCGCTGCGCTTGGGCAAATGCCGGCGAACCAACCCATTGAAGTTCTCATCGCCGCCACAACGCCATGACGAGTGCGACGTGATGAAATGGCTGCTGGCCTTCAATGCGATCTAGATCAGCTCGTGGGCGGCGAGTTCGCTGCCATTTTCCAGGGCAAGCGCATGCACACGCACCTGCGAGAGACGCAAGACACTCAGAACAGCATGCATCATGGCGTCAGCCTCGCCATGGCACCCTTGTTCATGCGCGCGGAACTGGAACTGCGGAAGCAACGTGCCCTCTGCAAACCCTGTCACTGACAGCCAAGCGTGCGTCGACGCTAGCGGTGTATTCATAGATGATTCGTCCGCCAAAACGCTGCCGCTTGCGAGATATGGCCTTCGGAAACGCTGGTGACCAGAGGGGCCTCGCACAGCGTATGCCTGATAGATGTGCTCCTGGCCGAGAGCGGGATTGCCTTTCCCCTCCCTGATCGGAATCCCCGTCATCGCAGCGCGCATCCGCAGCGACTCAACGTCTGAGTTGTCAGACAAACTCCTCGACGACGGCCGGCCCTGCAGCGTGGGCCCATCCCGCTTTTAGCACTGGACTTGGCCGTATTCGGCTTGGCTCAGCTGTGCATAACTCATATGAATTGCGCCTGCCTGCGAAGCTGCGCAGGCTACCGCGTCTGCGTCTCCTCAACCGGTCAGGTGTGGCACTTCGTCGTTGAATCCACCTTCGGTGCATCAAACGGCCGCGATCATGGCACGCTGGATCTCTTGGAATGGCAAGGGCACATATTTATTCGGGCTGATATTGACCATGATAGACATTGAAAGAGCCAACTTTGGATAGGTGACAACATAAGCAGTGAAACCGTTCACTGCGCCACCGTGACCGATCGCGCGTAGTCCCTCGAACGTCCCAATCTCCAAGCCAAAACCGTAGCCCGGCTTGCCGAGCGCGATCGGTGCGCTATCTCGCACGATCTCTCGGCCATCGTTGAGTACACCCGGCGTCAACATCTGCGTCAGGCTAGCAGGACTGACGATTTTTCCCGCGAACAACGCTTGCTGCCACTTTGCCAGATCACTCGGTGTCGAACGAATCGCGCCCGCGCCGCCGGCGGCGTCCATCGAGAAGAACGCCGCTCTTTGATATTCGCCTGGGTGGTTGTCGGCCAGGGCATAACCAGAAGCACGGTGAGGTACGACGTCGTTGTCTCGATCTACGGCGGTCTCCCGTAGGCCCGCAGCGTGGAAGAGATCGCCCAGGGCATCTCGCAACGGACGACCGCTCACGCGCTCGACGATGACACCGAGCACAAAATAGTTTGAATTCGAATATTCAAAACGATCGCCGGGTCGAAAATCATTTAGCTTCGGTTGAGAAAGAATATAGTCAAGCATCTGTTGCGACGTGAAATTGAGCCGCTCGTGTTGTGAAAAGTCTCGACTCTCAGTGTAATCGTGCAGGCCAGAGGTTTGGCTTAGCAACCGCCGCACCGTGATCGGGCCGGCGGGCTTCAAGGCAGGAATGTACTTTGCCGCCGGTGCATCCAGATCCAATTTCCCATCTTCGACTAGTCGCATAATCGCGGCAGCGACAAATTGTTTGGTTATTGAGCCGGCGCGGAATACGGTCGCCGGCGTAACGGGTGCATTTGCCTCAAGGTTCGCCAGTCCAAACCCTTGGGCATAGATGAGACTTCCCGCCCGCACCGCCGCGACAGACATGCCGGGACCGTAGCCTTTTTTGATGAATGTTTGCGCGGATGACTCGATCGAGCGCGCTGCGGCCGTGCCAATACCACTCAACCGTGATGGTGGACGTGCCCTTCGTAATTGCGACTCCGCGGCGACCGAAATTGCCGGCAAGGCAGATAGCGAGGCAAGCAACCCAACCCCGGCGGATGTGATGAAGGAACGTCTATTCATGTGTATTTACCTCGTTATTGAAGAGCTCGGTAAAGCCGGGATCCAGCTCAAATTGACAGAATTACAACGGGGCCTGTCGGTTCCGTTTGAAGACAGACTTGTCCAGATTGCACAGCAGCGTGCTTGAAAAGCGGCATCCGTCGCTACCGGGTGTAGCAGGCTTGCCGAACGTCAGGCTGATCGACGTGCGCCGATTGACGTCGACCTTACCCCTCACGGCCACCACGACGTCATGACCGACCGTGTTTGCGCCGACAACAGCCACTGTCGGCGGCACCACCATCGGCATCGCATGATAGCCAGCGATCATGCCGGAGTTGCACAGGCCGATGAGGTCGCTTGATAACGTGCACACGGGAGTGCGGCGGTCTTTCCACCTGTGCGCGCTGGCGCGTAAACGCGGTACGCGCGCCAGTTGTATTGGGTACGTCGGCGTTGCGCAGCGTCGGCACGAACTAGCCGCTCTCCAGATAAAGGGCGATGCCAATGTCAACATGCAGGTCTTGACCGCTTCACGTCGGGGTCCGGAAAACTGCGCGACCAAGTGGCGCCGAAGTTCACGGTCCTGCCCCGGACGTAGTGGCGTGGCGCGAATGCGCTGATCTGGACGGAAATGTGGGTAAACGGACTGTCCATGGGCACCTCATTTTCGGGTGACGCTTGCTATTTCCAATGAATCATGGTTCTTTCTAGTTTGACAATCAAGTTTCTTTTATGGATATTGTTGTCGCAAGGGTTTCGACGGCTCCCTCAGTCAAGCGTAGCGCCAGTTTGCGCGGGCATGGCACGCCGCAAGGCATCCGCTCGGCACCGTACGGATTCAATCGTTGTCCATCACCATCCTCGGGGAGGATCACCATGAACACCACGAACAAACCGCTACAACGCACCGTGCTTGCCTCGACGATGGTCGCTGTGTTTTCGCTATCGCTCGGCACCGCTTCGGCACAAGACCAGTCGGCAAACATCAGTACGGGTAGTACGACGAGGCACGCTGGTGCGAACAAGGCAAACAAGATGGAAGCCGCCACGCTTTCAACCGTGATCGTGACGGCGGAGAAGCGTTCTCAAGACGCCCGCAAAGTGCCATCGTCAATCAGCGTGGTCAGCGCCGAGCAATTGCAGAATCAGCACGTCTCATCTCTCGTCGACCTCGCTGGTTCGATACCAGGCGTGCAGATCGACAGTGGCGGCACGCCCGGGCAGACCTCGATCATCATTCGCGGCATCTCGTCCTTCGGCGAAGGCGCGGTGGTGGGCACTTACGTTGACGACTCGCCCTTGGGTGCCAGCGGAAACGCCGCCGAGGAAGGCTCCTATCAGCTTGACCTGCTTCCCTATGACCTCGAACGCGTCGAGGTGCTGCGCGGTCCGCAAGGCACGCTGTACGGTGCCGGTGCGATGGGTGGACTGGTCAAGTACGTTTTGAAAGAACCGGATCTTGACGTGGTTTCTGGAAAGGTGGGCGGTGGTATTTCTTCGGTCAGCGGCGCAAGCGCCGTCGGCTGGGACGGGCGTGCTCGCCTCAACCTGCCACTCATCCAGGACAAGCTGGGCATTGCCGTCTCGGTAGCGCAGAACCAGACACCAGGCTACATCGACAACGTGGTGACTGGGAAAAACGACATCAATGCAGTAACACAGAAAAGCGGCCTTTTTTCACTACTTTGGAAACCGAGCGACGATGTCAAGTTGAAAGTATCCGCGCTACATCAATCGGTCAATGCGGACGATAACGGCGTCATCACTCTTGATCTCAATACACAGCAGCCAATCTATGGTGAGCAAAAGACGGGCGCGCTACTTGCTCAGCCGTTCCGAAAACAAGTCAACTTCTACTCAGCCACGCTGAACTGGGATCTGCACTGGGCCGACTTCACCTCCGCAACCAGTTATTCCACCTCAAATCTGGGCGCGACTCTGGACTATTCCCCCACTTTTGGCGCGGCGTTTCCGCTGCTCGGAAATTTCCCTGCCGGACTTGCATCTTACGAGTCGAGCCACGACCTGAAGAAGGTGACTCAGGAGTTTCGCCTCGCGTCCAAGCCTGATGACCATATCGAATGGCTGCTTGGCGCATTTTACACTCGTGAAAATGGCGCGAATCATCAGGTTGGAAGATCATATACCTTTGACGGCGCGCCGCTTGCCGGCCTGGATCCCATACTTAACGGTGTCATCGCAAACACTTACAAAGAAGGCGCGCTTTTCGGCAATCTAACCTACAAGTTCACTGATAAATTCGACATTACAGCGGGGCTCCGCTACGCCAGGAATGAGCAGAATTACCAACAAGACGTTACTGACGGCTTCATAGTGCCACTTGGAGTTACTTATGGCCATTCCGCCGAGGACGTGTTGACCTGGATGCTGACACCAAAATATCAACTCAACGATGACAGCATGTTGTATATACGCGCAGCCTCCGGCTATCGTCCCGGTGGTCCGAACATTGCGCTGCCGGGCGTACCCCCCACGGTGAAGTCAGACACCTTGATCAACTACGAGGCCGGGTGGAAGTCGCTGTTCTTCGAAAGAAAGGTCTCGGTCGACTTCTCCATCTATGCGATCAACTGGCGCGGCATCCAACTGTCCACGCAGACCAGCGATGGTCTGGGCTACATTGCAAACGCTGCATCAGCGACCAGTCGTGGCGCTGAGCTGAGCACAGCTTTCAGACCAACGCGCAATCTGCAGTTGAGCTTCAACGCGGGCTATACCAACGCGTATCTCACAGAGGATGCGCCAGCGCTGCTGGGAAAGAAAGGCGACAGCCTCCCAGGTATTCCCCGGTTCACCTCGTCGGTCAACAGCGACTACTACTTCGATCTTCCCAACGCATGGGGAGCCCATGTAGGTGGGGGCTATCGCTGGATCGGCGGCCGCTGGTCGGGCGTCAACAGCAGCCCGTATACGTATCGCGAAAATGGGTATGGCGTGCTCGACCTCAATGCCGATATCTCAAAAGACATCTGGCAGGTACGGTTCTACATAAAGAACCTGACTAACACGCATCCACACCTGAACATTATCTATAGGCAAAACCCCTTTACTGGCGATGTGGCTGTTCTCCAGTCGACGGTGATGCAGCCGCGGACTGTCGGACTCGAATTCAATGTGCAGTTTTGACCATTGGATACCCATTATCCGGAACTCGCTACATTTCGTCCTGGATTCGCATACCCGGGACGTAACGCCAGGGTGGATTTTCAGTAGCTAGCGCTACCTACTGAACACGTTTTGAATTGCGCCAGCTAACCAATGGCGCTGCATCCAGATCAGCGAATGCGCCGGTGCCCTACTTCGCTGATCGTGATTCACACAGACACGTTCCGTGAAACAAGGGGCTGGACGCTTTTGTCAGGACTCATTCGGGCAAGCAATCAGCCTGCGTGGAAGAATCAGAGCAACTGAGCAGTGGATGACAGAAATACTGGTGGAACTTCCTTGACACAGGTGGCTCGCCAGGCGGGCTGAAATTTTTGGAGCGTTAAGCTTATGCGGGACACGCTATTCGATATCGCAATCATCGGCGGAGGCATGGCCGGTGCGTCTGTAGCTGCCAACTTGGCGTCTCACGCACGCGTGATTGTGCTGGAACGCGAGAGCCAGCCGGGCTATCACGCAACGGGGCGGTCGGCGGCGCTCTTCTCGGAGATCTACGGCAGCGCGTCGATACGTACGTTGACACGTGCCAGCCGTGAGTTTCTGCACACTCCGCCGAGAGGTTTTGTCGACACCCCGCTGGTATCACCGCGCGGCGCACTTTACATCGCCAATGCGGAGCAACTGGGCGAACTGGATGGGTTTGCAGCATTGCCAGACGTGGCCGCCGGCACCATCCGGGTCGGGGCGATCGAAGCAAGGGCAAAGTCACCGATGTTGCAAGAGGGCTATGTTGCCGCCGCGCTCTTTGAGCAGAACGCCATGGATCTGGACGTGCATGCCTTGCATCAAGGCTACTTGCGTTTGCTGCGGCAACAGGGAGGCCGACTGAAGAATGATGCCGGCGTTATTGCTTTGGAACGGCGGGGTGAGGCGTGGGAAATTACCACCAGCACGGGTGTCTTTCACGCCAAGGCTGTCATAAACGCAGCCGGTGCCTGGGTAGACGAGATTGCCAAGCTCGCATCTGCTACCCCGATCGGCATCCAACCATTGCGTCGTACGGCTTTCATGGTCGATTCTCCTGTCGGTAGCGACTCAGATCAATGGCCAATGACAGTCGACATCGACGAGCAGTTCTATATCAAGCCAGATGCTGGTCGTTTGCTCCTGTCGCCAGCCGACGAAACTCCGAGCCCCCCCTGCGACGCACTTCCTGAGGAAATGGACATTGCCATCGCGGTGGATCGTATCGAACGAGCGACCACGCTCTCGATTAACCGGGTGCAGCAGAAGTGGGCGGGCCTGCGGAGCTTCGTACCCGATCGTAACCCCGTGGTGGGCTATGACCCGGAGATTCCCGAATTTTTCTGGCTCGCTGCCTTGGGTGGCTATGGGATCCAGACAGCGCCCGCCATGGGGCGCCTTGCCGCGGCGCTGTTTTTACGTAACGCCCTGCCAGATGACCTGCTTGCGTTGGAGCTGGATCCGTTCACGATTTCGCCGGAACGTTTGGCAAGCGTTGTATCGACGCACGCGTAGTGCACCGGCATGACGCAAGCTGGCTTCTCTGAGTTCAGCGTTGTCCTTTGAGGATCAGTGCGCGCGATCGTCGGAGCCGTGCACGGCCGTCCTTTAAGACGGTCAGTAGCCTCAGCCGCAAACGCGCGCCACGATGCTGTCGTGCAGCTGACTCATGCGTTGCCGTCCAACCTCACCGCGAGCACATCCGGCGGCTACGTTTGACCGAGGCCCTTGCCCGAGGCAAACGATAGCGGCGAACGTTTCCATATCATGGAATGAAAATCCCTTTTAGAAATGCTATTTCCATATTGAAACCTTACATGATACCGTGGAACTGTCACAAAATCGGTATTGAATCTGACACATCAAGCGGCATCAGGGCTTTAGCGAGAGACCGATCTCGCCCCTGTTTGGCGTCTCACCGGGGACCGGCAGTTGTCATCAAAAACAGATTGGTTTCGGCGGTTCCTGCTACCGGGATTCGCATTCAAGGCGGTAGTGATCGGCGGAGGCTACGCAACGGGCCGAGAGCTGGCTACATTCTTCATGCCGAGCGGCCCTCTCGGAGGCTTGCTGGGAATGGCCCTGGCAACAGTAATCTGGAGCACCGTTTGCATAATCACCTTCATGCTTGCCGTGCAAACACAAAGTCAGGATTATCGGACCTTCTTCAGACATCTACTTGGCCGTTTCTGGCCGGTCTTCGAGATCGTTTTCTTTCTGGGAATGATCGTGATACTGGCAGTTTTCGCGGCCGCTGCAGGCGCGATTGGGCAGGCACTTTTCGGATGGCCGACCCTGGTCGGCTCTCTGATACTGATGAGCTCAATTGCGCTTTTCACGACCTATGGGAATGAGTCGGTTGAGCGCTTGTTCAAATACGTCTCTTTCTTTCTTTACGCTACATATGCTGTGTTTCTTGTGCTCTCGCTCGACCACTTTGGTACCCGCATTTCGACCGCGTTCACCGCAAGTGGCCCCATAGATGGCTGGCTGACGGGTGGCCTGAGTTACGCTGGTTACAACATCATCGGCGCAGTACTGATTCTTCCCGTCATACGCCATCTGAGGAGTCGCAAAGACGCTCTGGTTGCAGGGCTTTTGGCCGGTCCATTGGCGATGGTGCCCGCGATACTGTTTTTCGTGTCGATGGTGGCGTTTTACCCTGCCATACAGAACGAGGTGCTTCCTTCCGACTTCTTGCTGGAAAAGCTCAACATCCCCGTATTCCGACTTGCCTTCCAGGTCATGATTTTCGCGGCGTTGCTGGAGAGCGGCACCGGTCAGGTTCACGCCATAAACGAGCGAATTGCACGTACCTATGAGGCACGCGGAAGAAAGCCACCGTCTTGGCGCGCTCGTCTCTCTGTCACCGTGGCGATTCTGATTGGTTCAGTGTTCGTGGCTAACAAACTGGGCTTGGTCGAGCTCATTGCCTACGGCTACCGTTGGCTGGCCTACGCAATCTTGGGCGTCTACGTTCTGCCACTCATGACGATCGGGCTCTGGCGACTGTGCCGACGAACACCTTCTCATGACACCGTCGACTATTGAGTCGCGGAGACTTCGCCCTCACACGACTCGTCGGCCTCTCTTGGCGAAGCATTCGATGGACAATATGACCCAAGGAATCGGCTTCAAGATGTCTGGCCGGGACTTTGTCGCCTTGCAACTTCGGTCAGGCCTACTTATGCGCGATCATTAGTTGCGACTCATCTCCCGAGCAGATTGTCAGCGTTCGGCAAGGCGTGCTTCCGACGTCAATATAGGCGTGCGCTGTTTCACTGTCGAAATAGATGGAATCTCCAGCCTCCAGCGTGACTATCTCATACAGGTCAGTGTGAAGTTCCAACGTGCCCTCGATCACGTACGTGAATTCCTCACCGCTGTGGCGAATCTTCTCACCAAACTTGTGGATGGTTTTGACATGAGCTTCTCCGAAGATCGGAACGAATCTCTTGTTGAGCAATTCAGTCGCGACAAACCTGTACTGATACGTATCAGTCTCGATGACGCGACCTTCGCCCTTGCGGATAATGCATCGACGACCAGTAACCTGGTTTACGGGAGTGATTGGTCCTTCTTCGGCAAAGAAAATGCCAATGTCGACACCAAGCCCCTTGCTCAGGCGATCAAGCTTGTCGTAAGTCATCGACATCTTGTCATTCTCGATCTTCGACAATGTCGAAGGCCGGAATCCGGTCATGGCGGCAACATCTGCCTGTGTCCACCCCTTTTGCAGCCGCAAAGCCTTTAGCGCAGCCCCAGGCCTAGCAGTATCCGTCATGATGTCAACTCACTTGATGTTGATTGAGGGTCGTACAGCGGCTTTTCGTCAGATGGATTGCGGTAAGCCAGCTCGAAACATTCCGGTAAGCGTTTGCACACGTCGTTTCGCGGATGTTTCATGGTCAAAAATACCACATAAAATGCCATATCAGAAAGAACTTCGAGGCGACATCCGATCATATTTCAAGCCAGGACTGCCCTGCGCACCGCACCGGGGATGGGTTCGTATATGTGCAGGAGGCACCGTAGATGTGCGCCCAGGCTCTATGCGCCGGCATGGGTGGAGGCTGTAAATTTGATGTATTTCTATAATGGCATTATAATGACGTAGAAAGAAATACTATTTCTTTTAGGAACTTGTATGTTACGATTCCGCATATTCGACGTTGTCCGGACATCGCACAAATTGCCACCAGACCGTCGTTGCGATGCGCCGTCAACCTGACGCCCAGTTCATTGACGAAGATGCGTTTCGATGAAGCAGACAAGATTCAGTTGGAATCCAGGGTGCGCGAGCGGCTCGCTAGCGTGGACATCGGCGCTGCTCCTAGCAGCGCTGCCATGCGTAGGGATGGCACAGAACTTCACGCTTAAGCAGGCGCTCGACTATCCTTTTCCCTATGGTCTTATTGCCGCGACGCACGGCGACCGCATAGCGCAGGTATTCAACTTGCGAGGATCGCGCAACGTGTGGGTGGCTGACGGCCCCGCTTTCAGCGCGAGGCAAGTCACGCACTGCAGTGACGACGACATGCCGATTGCCAGCCTGCGACCGACACCGAACGGCGTGGCGGTCATGGCTGCACATTTTCGACGACACCGCCGACTTCTTCGAACGGATACTGATGAAGAGCGAATCGATCAGGGCAGCTCCCACGAAACGCTGATCCGGGCAAGTCCACCCAACCGCAATTCGGGAAGTGGTGTCAGCCAATGATCGGGCGCGCCCGAATACTCCAGTTGGTAATTATGTCGATCCGCCAAGGCCGTTGAGTCATGGAACTCTTACTGAATCAAATGGCTCATCGCGGGCCCTATTCCGCGGCGGAGCGACGTGTGGTTTCGCTGCAAGGAGCCGCAAAGGCGCTGGCGGAGATGCGACGCTGGGCCGGATATGACACGACGCCGTTACAGGCCTGCAGTGCACTCGCCCAAGCGCTCGTCTTGCGCGAAATTGCATATAAGGACGAGGCGTCGCGCTTCTCGCTTGGAAGTTTCAAGGCTCTCGGCGGTGGCTATGCGGCCGGTTGCGAACTACAGCGGCGGCTTCGCGCCCAATTCGGTATCGATGCTGCAATATCTGATATTTACAATGGCCTGTATGCAACCGAATTGATGACACTCACCTTGTGCTGTGCCACGGATGGCAATCACGGCTTGTCGGTCGCGCACGCCGCCAGGCGGTTTGGCTGTCGCTGCGTCGTCTTCATGCATGCACACGCACCTGAGTACAAGGCCGCGGCGATTCGCCATCAGGGCGCGGAAGTTCATCGAATCCCAGGGACTTACGATGACTCGGTGCGCGTCGCGCGCGAAGCCGTTCGCGATTCGAGCTGGGTGTTGATCGCCGATACGAGTACTACTGATTTCGAGCAGGTGCCCGCCGAGATCATCCAAGGATATGCCGTGATGGCACTTGAACTGCTCGATCAGTTCAACGGCCGTATACCCACGCATGTATTCGTTCAGGGCGGAGTCGGCGGGCTCGCCGCCGCGATTGCCGGCTCGCTCGCCGAGGCGTTCGGGGCGCAGCGGCCGACCCTCGTGATCGTCGAACCTGAGACAGCGGCTTGCCTGATGGAGAGCGCCCGGACTGGCACCGCGGCGCGCATCGGGGGTGAGCAGAGGACCATCATGGAAATGTTGGCCTGTGGTGAGGCGTCGTCCATCGCCTGGACAATTTTGCAGCACCGGGCGGACGCGTTCATCACCGTCAGCGAAGACACCGCCCACGATGCGATCTCGCTGCTGCGCAGTGGCACCGCCGCCGGATTCCCAATCGACGTTGGACCGTCGGGGGCGGCAAGCCTCGCCGGACTGCTGGAAGTCACGAAACACCAGGCTGTTCGCGAGCACCTCAAACTTGGGCCCGACGCACGCGTTCTCGTTTTTGGCACCGAGGCCGGAGCACCTCTATCGTGAGCACATGCGTTTTGTTTTCACGGGCCCTCAAGTTGGGCTGCGTGCTACTTTCTGTCGGGATCACCATGAGTCTGGCCGCCGAGGCAGCGGCGAGCACCCCTGTCGATCTGGCGCAGACGAAGAATGCGACGGCCATCAAGGTCGATGCATCTGCCCCGGAGCTCCGCAGCTCGGAAACGCGGATCGGGTCACGGCCGCCGCATACCGCCTTGCTTGGCCCTCGGCTCGCACCGGGGACGCCGGTGCCGCCCGCCGAGCTCGGGCCGTTTGTAGATGGAGTTGTCCGCACGGCAATGGCGACCGACCACATCGCCGGCGTCACCGTCGCCGTGGTCCAGGACGGCCAGGTGGTGCTGAAGAAGGGCTATGGCTTCGCCGGTCCCGGTAGGCCAGTTGATCCCGACCGCACTCTTTTTCGCATCGGCTCAATCTCGAAGACGTTCACCTGGATCGCCGCGATGAAGGAGGTCGAGGCCGGTCGCATGCGATTGGACGCACCATTCAACGACTACCTTCCAGCGGGTCTGGCTATCCCCGCGGTGCCCGGGTGGCGGCCCGTGGAGCTTCGCGACTTGATGAGCCACACGCCTGGCTTTGAGGAACGCATGCTCGAGCACATGTTCGTCGAAACGCCTGCGCAAATTGTCTCCCTGGCCGCGGAAATCAGGCGTATGACAATAGAGCGCGTGTTTCCGCCCGGCACTACACCCGCTTATTCCAACTTCGGCGTGATGCTCGTGGCCGAAGCAGTCTGCTACCTGGAAGGCGCGAGTTTTCAAGACGTGGCCGAGCGAGAGATCATGGCGCCGCTCGGCATGGGTCACACCACCTTCCGCGAGCCTTACCCACCGCGCGCCGATTTGCCAGCGCCGATGTCGCCCACGCTCGCAGCCAACGTCTCAGAGGCCTACAACTGGACGGGCACCGTACTGAAACTTGAGCCATCCGAATGGCTTGCCCAAGTCGCACCCGCCGGAGGCGCTTCGTCTACAGCAGGCGACATGGCCCGTTATATGCTCATGATATTGGGCGATGGCGAACTGAGCGGTACACGGATTTTCAGCCCGGCAACGGCATTGGCTTTTCGCACGCCGATCAAGCTTCCCGTGCCCAGTGGCGGGCAAGTCGACCACGGCTTCCTCCAGACACAGTTGCCTGGCGGCGTCATGGGTTATGGGCACGACGGCGACACACTTTGGTTCCATTCAAACCTTGTCACGGTTCCCGCGCTTAGGCTTGGCATCTTCGTCACGACGAACACCAACACTGGGGCGCAACTCGTGAAGGAGCTCCCGCAGTTAATCGTTGGACATTTCTATGCAGACCCTCCGGGGCCTCCCCAAAGCGGTTCACCGGCTCTTGCGACCAAAGGTGCCGTTTACGCAGGTACCTACCTGCCCAATCGCCGCCCGTTCTCAGGGCTTGAGAAATTCGTCTGGATAATGTTTTTCCAGTCATCGGTTGACGTAACGCCCGATGGCTATCTCGTCACGCAAAGCGGAGGGGAGCCCGAAACATGGGTGCCAACCGGGCGACCAGGTCACTTCCAGGCAGTTGAGGGGCCGCAGACGACCGATTTCGTGATCCGCGGCAGTGAAGCCGTGCAATGGTACCAACAAGGTGGAATCGCTTCATTCGATCGCGTGGGGCTGATCTATCAACGCAGAACGCTTTTGCTAATTGCGCTACTTGCCAGCGCAGCCGCCGCCATAACGCTGATCGGACCAGCAATCCGATTCCGCAGAGCACTACCTGCCACACGCATGCAAAGCGTACTGAACGGCGCGCAGCTTCTGGCGGCCGGCGCTTGGCTAATCGCGGCCGGCGCCGGCATTGTTTTTATCAGCGGCGCCAACGAGGCCCACCTCGTCTTTGATTGGCCAAGCGCACCAATGTTGACCGCTTCCTTCGCAGCCCTGTCTGCTTCGCTCCTAAGCATCGGCATTCTCATTGCTTTGCCATTCGCTTGGATGGCAGACGAGGGGTGGGGGCTCTGGCGTAAGTTACGGTTCTCAGTCGCCAGCCTCCTTTTCTGCGCGCTCGGTGTGCAGCTGGGTTTTTGGGGCTTTTTGGAGCCTTGGGCTACTTGACGACCCAACGATGCGCCAGCGTCCTCAAGATTAATTGTGTTTTCACCATCGATCACCTAACGCACGTGCACGGAGACAATCATGAAGTTCTACGGATCCCAAGCAATCACGCCTAGCGGCGTTCCCGTTCCATTATCAGGCGCGGTCGAAATCGACGGTTTTGTCTTTCTGTCAGGAGTGCTCGCGCTTCAGGATGGCAAGATCACTGGAGGTATTGAAGAGCAAACCGAAGTTATATTTGACACAATAAGTGCAATTCTTGGGCAAGCCGGTCTTACCCTCGATCATGTGATCAAGGCGACCATCTGGCTGACCGATCCCAATGATTTCGCGGCATTCAACTTTGTATATGGCTGGAGGCTTCGTGCGCCATTCCCAGCGCGCTCGTGTGTGATTTCTCAACTTGTCGTCCCCAGCGCGCGGATTGAAATTGAAGTGGTCGCGAGTCGAAACAAAACACGACTTTAACGATTCATCTCGTGAAACGTCAGCTGGAGTTCCGGCGGACCCAGACAGGCGCCGACTGAGCTTGACCACCGTATTCCAATGACCGTTCGCCGGCTTCACTTTGGGGCGGGAATGCTGTTCGGCTTTGCGCAGCCGGTCCGGATGGGCCACCAGCGAGTCAACCGTATTCGGCATAGATGCCCTGCTACAAGATGTCAGTACCAACAACATCGCGATTACGATCATCCGCGTCGTGGCGCTCACCCTCCGGTGGAGACTCGTGGTTTCGATCCCATCCGACCCCATGGCAAAGCCGGGTTCTTCTTCCCGACAAAGCGCGAATGAGGCTGACAAAGACCAAACGCAAATGCCCGGTCAGCCGACAGATGGCACACGCGTAAGACGAACCTCCCAAGACACGAGGCCGCTACGTACCGTCGCGGCGAATGGTGGGGTGAATCACGCTGTACGCCAGAGGCCACACTTGCGTTAGTTTTGTCGTGTGCACCGGGAGGAGCGCACGAGGTCGACGCTCGCCCGAGCCATCTACACCGCGCAGTAAAAGCAATGCTCTAGATGGCCATCAGTCTCGGCCGACGAATTGCCAACGGCAACAGTCGGCCAAGAGCTGAGGCTCGCGGCCTTATTCATTTGCCGCAAAGCGGTCGCTCCCGATGTCTCCGCGGATGATCCTAGTGTAGTGCTGCATTCTGTTTGGAACTTAAGCGGCTGTTGGCGCGAATGACTTTCTGCAGGATGTCGCGGGCGCTCTTGGTCCAAATGAAGGGCTTGGGTTTGACGTTGTGGTGGGCGATGTAGTCGTCGATGGCAGTGATCAATTCCGACACGCTGGTGAACACGCCTCGGCGGATTCTTTTGGTGGTGATGTCGCGAAAGAACCGCTCGACCATGTTCAACCAGGAAGCCGAGGTCGGGGTGAAATGCATCGTGAAACGGGGATGCTTGCAAGCCAAGCCTGCACTTTGGGATGTTTGTGCGTGGCGTAGTTGTCGGCAATCAGATGCAGGTCTTTCCCCTTGGGCGTCTCGCGAGCGATCTGGCGGAGGAATTTCAACCACTCGACATGTCGATGGCGAGACTGGCACTGGGCGATGATTTGGCCGTCCAAAACATTGAGTTCCGCGAATAGCGTGGTGGTGCCGTTGCGCTTGTAGTCGTGGGTCATCGTGGCGGCGCGCCCCTTCTTCAGTGGAAGCCCCGGTTGCGTGCGATCCAACGCCTGTATCTGGCTCTTCTCATCGCAACACAACACCAGCGCATGCTCCGGCGGCGTCATGTACAAACCCACGATGTCTTCGAGCTTCTCCACGAACGTTGGATCGCGTGAAACCTTGAAGCCACGCTCGAGGTGAGGCTTGAGGCCGTTCGCCTGCCAGTGACGCGAAACGCTGGCGGCACTGACACCCAGCTTCGCGGCCATCGTGCGCGTACTCCAATGGGTGGCCGCTTCCGGCGTGGTCTGTGTCGTCAACTCCACCAGCCGGGCAACATCCACCGTGGCAGGCGGCGCACCACGTGGCAGATCGCGCTCGATTCCCGCCAGTCGCTGCCCACGGTAGCGTTCGCGCCAGCGGGCGACTTGTACGCGACCGATTCCCAACGTCACCGCAATCTCTTTGTTCTGCTTTCCGTCAGCCGCCAGAAGCACGATGCGGGCGCGCTGCGCCGCTCGTATGCTGGTCAGCTTGGACCCGGCTCGCCGCACCAGCTCGCGGCGCTCGTCTTCGCTCAGCACTATCTCCGAAGCTACTCGCATCGTCGTCTCTGCTCATCGTTTCGCCGTCGAAGCTACTTCGAACGCAGAATTCTTCATAAGTTCTTTCA
>JBDTKM010000292.1:0-7722 GCA_039935315.1 Rhodanobacter sp.
ACGGCGATTTCACGTCGTATTACCCCATCACCGCCGTACTCTGAACGGCCATACAGCGGCATCCGAGTGCCGCGATATCCGCAGGAGTTCGTTCGCGCCATGCCTTCCCACCCTCCTCGTTCCGCCCCCGACACAACGCCGCCGCAACTACTCACCAACGGCCACTTCAGCACCCTGCTGAGCGCCAGCGGTTCCGGCTTCAACAGCTGGCACGGCCTGGCCGTCACGCGCTGGCGCGAAGACCCGGTGGCCGATTCGTGGGGCAGCTTCCTGTTGCTGCGTGACGAGCACGATGGCGAGGTCTGGTCGATCACCGCGCAGCCGATGGGCGTCGCCAGGCCGGATGACACGATCGAGTTCCAACCGGGCCGCGCGCGCTTCAGCGGTCGTCACCACAGCCTGCATCAGCAACTGGACGTGGCGGTGGCGGCCAGTGCCGACGTCGAATTGCGCCGGCTGACTCTGAGCAATCACGGCGACCGCCATCGCACGCTGTCGTTGACCACGTATGCCGAGCTGGTGCTCGGGCCCGCCGCCGATGACAACGGCCATCCGGCATTTTCCAAGATGTTCGTGCAAACCGAATGGGACGAAGCACACCAGACGTTGCTGGCGACGCGCCGGCGGCGCAGTGACAGCCAGGCGCAAGTGTGGATCGCGCAGACGCTGCAAGTTGAAGGCCAACCCGCTATCCACACGACCCATGAAACCGACCGTGCCCGCTTTCTCGGTCGTGGCCGCAGCCTGCGCAACGCGGCGGCGCTGCAGCCGGATGCCACGCTGTCGGACACCACCGGTTGCGTGCTCGACCCGGTGTTCAGCCTGCGCCACGAGTTCAGCCTGGCGCCGCGTGAGAGCATCCAGCTCCTGTTGTGGACCCAGCTGGCCGACTCCCGCGACGGTGCGCTCGCCTTGCGCGGCCGCACGCAGGAAGCCGGTGCCGCCGAACGCCTGTTCAACGACGCCACACAACACGCGCAGGCCGAGCTGACGCAGTGGGGCATCACGCCCGACCAGGCCGCGCGTTTCGCGCACTGGACCGGAGCCTTGCTGGTCAGTGATGCCAGCCAGCGCGCCAGCGCCGCGCAGCGCGAGCGCGGACACGGTGGTGCGCCGACGCTGTGGGGTGCGGGCATCTCCGGCGACCGCCCGATCGCCCTGCTGTGTCTGGACAAGGGTGCGAGTCTGGATCCTCTGGACGAGCTGTTGCTGGCCCAACGCTGGTGGCGCGCGCGGCAACTGGCGGTTGATGTGGTGGTGCTCGATCAGGGTGACGACGACCCGCGACGAGCGGCGCTCGGCCAGAAGGTGGCTGCGCAGAAGAAGCAGCTGGGCGCGAACAAGGATGCGCCCAAGGCGGAATTGTTCTGCCTGCACGATGACCAGGTGGCGGACGACCTGCGCGACGGCCTGTTCACCGTGGCGCGACTGGTGCTCGGCCACACGTACGCCGGAACCACCGCCGCGCCGGAACCCGCTGCTGTTTTGCCCGCCGCGCCGATCGGCGCTACGACACGCGCCGGCGCCGCCGAGGCCGCCGCCGAGGCGCTCGAGTTTGACAACGGTTATGGCGGGTTCGTCGATGATGGCCGCGCGTATTGCATCGAACTCGATGAAGCACACCCCACCCCGGCGCCCTGGACCAACGTGATCGCCAATGCCGGGTTCGGCTGCCTGGTCACGGCCGAGGGCGGCGGCTACACTTGGTCGACCAACAGCCAGCAGAACCCGTTGACGCCGTGGCCGAACGACCCGGTCAGCGACATGCCGCACGAAGTGATCTACCTGCGCGACGCCGACAATGGCGAACTGTGGAGCGCTACCGCGCTGCCAATTCGCGTGCCGGGAGCCCGCTACACGACCACCCACGGCAAGGGCTGGTCACGCTTCTGCAACGACGCCCACGGCATCGCGCTGGAGTTGATCCAGTGCGTGCCGACCAGCGACCCGGTAAAGCTGTCCCGCTTGCGGCTGTGCAATCGAACCGCACGCACGCGCCGGCTGTCGATCACCGGCTACGTCGAATGGGCGCTGGGCGCCAACGGCAGCACGCCGGCGCCGTTTGTGGTCACCACGCGCGATGAAGACAGCGGCGTACTGTTCGCCCGCAACCGCTGGCGTGCCGATTTCGGTGACCGCGTGGCCTTCCTCGACCTGGCCGGTGCCCGGCAATCGATCAGCGCTGATCGGGCTGCTTTCCTCGGGCCGCTCGGCAGCGTGGCCGCGCCGGCGGCGTTGCGCGACGACACCGCGTTGAACGGCCGGCTGGGCGCAGGCCTTGACCCGTGCGGCGCCGTGCAGACACGGATCGAATTGCCACCACACACGCAAATCGATCTCACCCTCCTGCTCGGCGAGGGCGACGACGAAGCTGCGGCCCGCCAGCTGGTGGCGAAGTACCGCGCCGCCGACTTCGACGACGTGCTGGCCGAGATCGCGGCGTTGTGGGACGACCTGCTCGACACGGTACAGGTGCGCACACCTGATCGCGCGCTGGACATCCTGCTCAACGACTGGCTGCTGTACCAGGTCACGGTCTGTCGTCTGTGGGCGCGCACGGCGTATTACCAGGCCAGCGGCGCCTGGGGCTACCGCGATCAGCTGCAAGACGTGATGGCGCTATGCGTGAGCCGGCCCGATCTCGCCCGCGAGCATCTGCTGCGTGCCGCCGGGCGTCAGTTCGCCGAGGGTGACGTGCAGCACTGGTGGTTGCCGCCAGGCGGCCAGGGCATCCGCACCAGGATCCGCGACGATCGCATCTGGCTGGCCTACGTGGCGATGCATTACGTCGAGGTCAGCGGCGACCGCGCGGTGTTGGACGAAGTACTGCCGTTCCTCAAGAGCCAGCCGATTCCCGACGGTGCCACCGACGCGTTCTTCCAGCCGGAAGTCTCCGACGACAAGGTGTCGCTGTACGAGCACTGTGCACGGGCGATCGACTCCAGCCTCACCCACGGGGCGAACGGGCTGCCCTTGATCGGCACTGGCGACTGGAACGACGGCATGAATGCGGTCGGCGCCAAGGGCCGCGGCGAGAGCAGCTGGCTGGGCTGGTTCCTGCTCTGCGCGATCGAGGCGTTGTCAGCCGAAGCGAAGGTGCGCGAGGACCCGCGCGTGACCCACTGGCGTGACTACGCGGCGTCCATGCGTGGATCGCTGGAACAGGCGTGGGACGACGAATGGTATCGCCGGGGCTATTACGACGACGGCGCACCGCTTGGTTCAAGAGAAAGCGGGCAGTGCCGCATTGATACCATCGCTCAATCGTGGAGCGTGATCGGGGGCCGCGACAATCATGCGCACGCGTTGCAGGCGATGGGCTCAGTCGATCGTCTGCTGGTCGATCACGAGAACAAGGTGGCGCGCCTGTTCACGCCGCCGTTTGACCAGGACGGCAAGGAGGACCCCGGTTACATCAAGGGCTATCCGCCCGGCGTGCGCGAGAACGGCGGCCAATATACGCATGGAGCGATCTGGTCGGTCTTTGCCTGGGCCGGCCTCGGTGACGGCGACCGCGCCGGCCGGATGCTCGACCTGCTCAACCCGATCCATCACAGCGACAGCCCGCAAGCGATCGCGCGCTACAAGGTGGAACCCTACGTGGCCTGTGCGGACGTCTATTCGGTGGCCCCCCACGTGGGCCGCGGCGGCTGGACCTGGTACACCGGCTCGGCGGCGTGGCTGTACCGTGCCGGGCTGGAAGCGGTGCTCGGATTCCATTTGCAGGGCGATCACCTGCGCCTGGATCCGTGCGTGCCCGAGGCGTGGCCGGGGTTCCAGATCACCTATCGCCACGGCGCCAAGCGCGCCACTTGCTACGAAATCAACGTGGAGAACCCTGACCAGCTCTGCCGCGGGATCAAGCGCATCGAGTTGGACGGCCAAACGCTGGCTGTCGACAAATCCATCGCGCTGACCGATGACGGCAAAACGCACCAACTGCGCGTCACCCTGGGCAGCGCCTCCGCGTAGGCGCCGCCGCTGCGAACACTGAATACCGAAAACGGAACATCGCTCGCACCATCAGCTATGCCGCTTGCGCGAAGCCCCCAGCTTGCGCGTCAACGTATTGCGGCCCACGCCGAGAGCTTGCGCCGCGTTCTGCCGATGACCTGCGCAAGCCTGCAGTGCGGCCTGCAACAAGGTCTGGTCGAGTGCATCACGGGCGCGCGCATGGATGTCCACCTCACCACTGGCCAGTGCGGCGGTGGCCCAGTCGCGCAGCGCGTCGGTCCATTCACCGCTCACGGCTCCCTGGTGCCCCTCGCCCAGGTCGGCTGGCAGGATCTCGCTGCCCGGAGCGATGAGCGCCAGTCGCCGGCACAGGTTCTCCAGCTCGCGCACGTTGCCAGGGAAGTCGCGCTGGGCAATCAATTTCAGCGCGGGCTTGGAGAAACGTTTGGACGGGAGTTTCAGTTCGTGCGCGGTGACGGCCAGGAAATGTTGCGCCAGCAGCGGGATGTCGCTGCGCCGGCTGCGCAGCGCGGGCAAGGCGATGCGCACGACGTCGAGACGATGCATCAGATCGGCCCGGAACTGCCCGGTGGCAACGCGCGCGGCCAGATCCTGGTGGGTGGCGGCCACGACGCGCACGTTGCAGCGGATCAGCTCGCGTCCGCCGACCCGGTAGAACTCGCCACCGGCCAGCACGCGCAGCAAGCGGGTCTGCAGCAGCAAGGGCATGTCGCCGATCTCGTCCAGAAACAGGGTGCCCCCCTCGGCCTGCTCGAAGCGGCCGGCCACGCGGCGAGTGGCGCCAGTAAACGCACCGGCCTCGTGGCCGAAAAGTTCGCTCTCCAGCAATTCGCCGGGGATCGCGGCGGTGTTCAGCGCAACGAAGGGCTTGCCATGGCGTGCGCTTTCCTCGTGCAACGCCCGCGCCACCAGCTCCTTGCCGGTACCGGTCTCGCCGGTGATCAGCACGTTGAGATCGCTGGCGGCGACGCGGCCGATCAAGCGAAACACCTCGCGCATCGGCGCGCTCTCGCCGAGCAACGCCTGATCCAGTGCCAGGGGCGGGATCGGGTCGGCATGGGACGTGGACAAGCTGGCCACGGCACGCTGCACCGTCTCGACCGCATGATCGAGATCGAACGGCTTGGCCAGGTAATCGACCGCGCCCGCGCGATAGGCCGCGGCGGTGGTGGCGACGTCGGTAAACGCACTCATCACGATGACCGGGCCGATGCCTTGTTGTTGCAACTCGACCAGCAGGCTGAGGCCGTCCTCACCCGGCATGCGCACGTCGGTCAACAACAACGCCGGGTGCTCCTGGCGCAGCGCCGAGCGCACCGCTTCGACATTGCCGAATTCCCGTACCCCGAACCCTGCGTCGCGCAGTGCCTGGGCCAGCACGAAGCGCACGCCACGGTCATCGTCGACGACCCAGATTTCATCAGTCACGCGCTTTCTCCAACGGTAGGTACAGTGAGAACACCGTCTCGCCGGGATGACTGACGCAACGCAGTTCGCCACCATGCTCCTGGGCGATCTCGCGCGACAACGCCAGGCCCAACCCGGTGCCGTCGGCGCGTCCGGAAACCAGTGGCTCGAACAGCGTGTCGCGCAAGCCGACTGGTATTCCGGGGCCGTCGTCGACAACGTCCACGCGCAGCGCCATGCGCAGCGTGTGCCCGGCGACACGCACGCCATGCTCGACGCGCGTGCGCAGGGTGAGTGTTTGCGCACCGGCCTCCAACGCATTGCGCGCCAGGTTCAGCAGCACCTGCTGCAAGCGGTCCGCGTCCGCGTGCAGATCCGGCACGCTGGGGTCGTAATCGTGGCGCAGCCGCGGCGGTGACGGCTCGGCCTGCAGCAGGTCGGTCAGCCGCTCCAGCAACTGGTGAATATTGACCGGACCGAGTCGGGCGGCGCCATCGTGATGCAGCAAGCGGTTGGCCAGCGCGCCGAGACGGTCGGCCTCATCGATGATCAACTCGGCAAGCGCACGCAGGTCGTCGTTGTCGACGCGTCGTTGCAGCAGTTGCGCGGCACCGCGCAGCCCTGCCAACGGGTTCTTCACTTCATGCGCAAAGCCGCGCAGGGTCGCCGACAGCGGTGAAGCGGTTGGAAGTGGCTCGGCCAGCACGTGCACCTCGATCAGCAGGCCGCCGTCGGATGGTTGCAGTGCGAGGTCAGCATCGAACTCACGCCCACCGGTGGCGCACAGCCGCGCATGACGCCATTGCACGGTTTGTCGCTGGGCCAGCACCCGTGCCGCCCGAGCCGACACGTCGGGGTCCGCGAACAACAGGGCGAGCGGCTGTCCCGCGACGCTGCGCACGCCCAACCCGAGCTGCTCGGCCAGCGCCGGGTTGATCCAGCACAGGCGCAGGTCGGCATCGGCCAGGGCCAGTCCGGTACTCATCTGCTCAGCCCACAGCGGCCACGTCGGATCGTTCATTGCACCATAATGGACAGTGCATCGAATTGGCGCAACGGGTCGCCCCGGCTGATCTGCCCCCGGGTCCACAAACGGGACAAGACAACGTGGGGAATAGCCAGCCATCCATGGACCAAGCGTCCCTCGCCGCGTTCAGCTGGTCCGGCGCCGAACTGTTGCGTGGTGACTGCAAGCAAGCCGGATACGACCTCGGCATCCTGCCCCTCACTGTACTGCGCCGCCCCGACGGTGTGCTGACGCCAACCGGGTCAGCGCTGTTGGCCGACAGCGCGGCAAAGTTCACCCAGTAAAAGGCCCGCTTCCGCGAGCCTCTTGTTCTCACTCGATCTCGTCCGATCCCTCGTTGACGCCTTCGAACAGGAAGGTCGACAGATAGCGTTCGCCGGTGTCCGGCAGCATGGCCAGCAGCACCGAACCTGGCGGTGCATCCACCGCCACTTGCAGTGCCGCGGCCAGTGTGGCGCCCGAGGAGATGCCCGCGAAGATGCCCTCCTGCTGCGCCAGTTGGCGGGATGTGTCACGGGCCAGCACATCATCCACCGGCACGATGCGATCAGCGACGCCGCGGTTGAGCACGGCCGGCACGAAGTCCGGTGTCCAACCCTGGATCTTGTGTGACTGCCACTCCTTGCCGGAAAGCAATGCCGCAGCAGCCGGTTCGGTGGCGACGATCTTCACTTCCGGGCGCGCCACCTTCAGTACCTCGCCCACGCCGGTGAGCGTGCCGCCGGTGCCCCAGCCGGTGACGAAGTAATCCAGTCTGCGACCGGCGAAGTCGCGCAGGATCTCCGCCGCGGTGGTCTGGCGGTGGTACGCCGGGTTTGCAGGATTCTCGAACTGGTTGGTGAAGAACCAGCCATGCTTCTGCGCCAGCTCGATCGCCTTCTGCACCATGCCGGTGCCGCGCGCCGCCGCCGGCGTCAGCACCACTTTGCCGCCATAGGCACGAATCAGCTTGCGTCGCTCGATCGAGAAGGTCTCGGTCATCACCGCCACGAACGGATAGCCGCGCACCGCGCATACCGCCGCCAGAGCCACCCCGGTGTTGCCCGAGGTGGCCTCGACCACCGTCTGACCCGGCTTGAGCGCGCCACGCTGCTCGGCGTCGAGAATGATCGCCAGCGCGAGGCGGTCCTTCACCGAACCGGCTGGATTGAAGGCCTCCACCTTCACGTAGAGTTCGACGTGCCTTGGCGCCAGCCGGTGCAGTCGGATGATCGGCGTATTGCCGATGGTGTCGAGGATGCTGTCGTAAATCATGGGCTACTCCATGGAATCAGCCAGAAAAAAAGTCGGCGTTGATGCGCCCACACGGATAA
>JBDTKM010000293.1:0-5523 GCA_039935315.1 Rhodanobacter sp.
ATCTTGCGTGCGCCCAGCGCACGCCGCACACCGATCTGCCGATGGCGCTGGCCGACCCAGAAGCTGGTGAGCCCGACGATGCCGGCGGCGGTGACGGCGATCAGGATCAGGCAGATCACGCCCATCAAGACCGCCATGCCGACATCGGCGCGGTACGCTTTGGCACGGATGTCGGAATACGGCCGGACGCTGTCGTCGTCGAGCACGCGCAGCGGGTTGACCTTGTACAGCAAGGGAGTGACCGCGTGCATCGTCGCGTCAAGCTGTCCGGGCTTGGTGCGCACGGCATAGCGCGCAAAGTTGGCGTCGAGACGGGTCGGTATCAGGGTGGAATTCCACGTGAGATCGCCGCCGACGCTGCCACTGGCAGATATCTGCAGGCGCTTCACTACGCCGACGATCGTGGTCGGCGAGGCGCTCCCGTCGCTGTACATCACCTTGCCCACGGCGTGTCCGTTCGGATACAGCTTGTCCGCCAGCGCCTTCGTGATGATCGCCACCGGACGCGGAGGACTGTCACGGAATCCCTGATGCCGCACGTCGCCTGCCTCGAAGGCGCGGCCAGCCACCAGCTTCAGGCCCAGTGTCGGAAACACCTGCTCGTCGGTGAAGTAGTAGGCCGTACGGGTGCCCTTTTGGTCATCGACCTTGACTGAGACCGAACCCATCCAGGATGAGTTGAGCAACGGCAGCGAGTTGATCGGCGCCACCGAAGCCACACCCGGAAGATTACGCAGCGCGGCGAGATCCTCGCGTTGCATCGCATCGAGCTTCTCAAGGCCGGCCGGCGTGTCGGCGCTGAACGAACCCACCCACTGCTGGCTGACAAAGAACAGATTGCTTTCATCCATCCCGGTAGGCCGATTCACCCGCTCGATGCGCTGCCCGATAATGAAGATCGCGTTACACACAATGGCCAGCGTCAGCGCGATCTGCAGGGCGATGAGCACGGTGCCGGCCTTGTGCTTGCGCAATGCGGCGAGGATGGGATGCAGTTTCATGGGGTAATCCTCAATTGCTCTTCAGCTGCCACGCGGGTTGCACGCGCGAGGCTCGATAGGTGGGATAGAGCCCGGCGAGGGTCGTGGCAATCACCGCCACCAATAGCGTCAGCACGAGCAGCGATACGTCGACGCGAGCCAGCGCAGCGATATCCCGCGGCAGCACCCAGCCCACGCTGGTCACACCGACCCCGGTGAGCAGTACACCCAGCACGCCACCGGAAGCGCCGATGATGCCGGCCTCGGTCAGGAACTGCGCATAGATCGCCGCGCGCGGCGCACCGAGCGCGCGGCGCACGCCGATCTCGCCGCTGCGACGCAGGAACTTCGCCAGCAGCAAACCCACCGTGTTGACCAGACACACCAGCAACAGGCCGAATGCCACCAGCAACGACACCTTGGTATCGCTGGGCACCACGTGCTGGCTTTCCAGCCACGACGGTACGTCGAGCAAGCGGTTGTTTGGCGCCCAGCTGAACCGTCCCGCCGCCTGCTGATCGTGCGCATAGCCGTTGAGATATTCACGATAGGTGGTCACCGCCGCCGCATCGTCCAGCTCGACCATGAAGGCAATCCAGGCGCAGGTCGAATGCTGCAGGCCGATGAAGCCCGATTCGGCCTGAACCGCGTTGCAGTTGACGTTGCCATCGTTGAAAATATCGGCTTGGACCGCTGTCTGGAAGGGCAGGAATACCTCATCGGTACCGGTGGAAAAGCCGCCGCTGTTGACCACGTCGTAATAGCGCGGTTGCGGGTTCCAGTCTTTCAGGACACCGACCACGCGGTAATCCTTGCCCTCGATGTTGACGGACTTGCCCACGCTGTCGACGCCCCCAAAGAGCTTCTGGTTGAGCTTGTTGGCGATTACCACCACCTGGGCGCGATTGGCGTCATCAGTAGCGCTCCAGCCACTGCCGTACATGAACGGCGCGTCCAGCATCGGAAAGAACTCGCTGTACACGGCATGTCCGCCGACATTGAGCGGATGCTTGCCGGCGTCCGCCGGCACCACGGATGGCGAGATCTGGTACATCGCCGACTGCAACCTGGCGCGATGGTCGCGCATCAGGGCGAGCGCATCGGTGTAGTCCATCGCACTCGGCGGCGAGCCATCGGCGTTGCGACCACTGGGACCCCACATGTCGATCTGCGGCACGAAAAGTTTCGCGGATTTCCACGGAATCGGGTCACCCGACACCGCACGGAACACCGACCATGAGGTCATCGACGCGGCCACGCCGAAGCCAATCGCCAGCACCATCAGCGCGGTCAGGCCGGGGCTGCGCTTGAGGCTGCGTATCGCCAGCTCGAGATAATACGAAAACATTGCAGACACTCCGTTGATTTCAATTCACACCGATCTCGTCGCCACCACCGGCGGCACCTGCGAAGCGCGAAGCGCAGGCCCCAGTACCGCCAATTGGCCCAGCCCCCACAGCACCAGCGCACCGATCGGCAGGTAATAAAGCGGTAGATGCGGCAGCTCGTAAAACCTCATCAGCATGGCGTTCAACACAAACGCCAGCGCCATTCCGATCACGATGCCCAGCGTGACAATCAGAAAATTCTCGGACTGGAAGTAACGCAGGATGTCGCCTCGGGTGGCCCCAATCGCCCGACGGATACCAATTTGCTTGCGCCGCTGCTGCACCCAGAAACTGGCCAGGCCACCGATGGCTACCGCAGTCACCGCGAGCAAGGCCAACGCGGCGGCAATCAGCATGCCGATCATGGTGCGGTCGCGATGGAAAAAGGACGCACGCAGTTCGACGAAGGTATGTGCGTCTCGCAAGATGCGCTGGTGGTCGAGTCCGGTC
Source organism: Rhodanobacter sp. (assembly GCA_039935315.1). Classification (GTDB taxonomy): domain Bacteria; phylum Pseudomonadota; class Gammaproteobacteria; order Xanthomonadales; family Rhodanobacteraceae; genus Rhodanobacter. Next base: position 2,819 of record JBDTKM010000293.1, read on the forward strand.
AGTACCGTTTTGGCGTCGCGCAACACGCGCAACCGATCCTGCGGTGCGGTGCGCAGGACGTAGGTCACCGAACTGTCGTCCGGCAACATCGAGAACAGCATGCTGTCCTCGTTGGCCCCGGCGCCGTGGAGGTGCGGCCGCAACAGATGGTCGACAATACCTACGATACGCGTGGGGTGCGCGTCCCACGGATAGACGCTCTTGCCCAGCGCGTTGCCGCCAGGAAACAACTTGTCGGCCAGCGCCCGGGTCACGATGGTGGCCGGCACCCGGCTCAAGCCCAAACCTCCATGGGCGCTGTCTTCCGGCACGTATTCATCGGGCAGAAAGTCCCTGCCGGCAAGCAGGTGCAACCCCAGGGTTTGCAGCTCACCCGGCGTGCCGTTATAGGCGGAAGCCGGGACTGAGATACCGGACTGATTGGAATCAGCCGACGTATTGATGCTGCTGGTCCAGTCGTTTTCGTTGAAAGGCAGCGCGTCCACCGCGGCCACCGATTGGACGCCGGTGATGGCGCGCAGCGCTGCCAGGTCCTCATCATGCCGGACCAGCGGATGTTGATTATCACCAACATCGACGCTCTGGATCATCACCAGCTGGTTTTCCGCCACGCCACTGGGTAGCCGCATCTGCGTGCTGCGGCTGGCGATCATGAACACCACGTTGCAGACGATGGCGCAGGTGAGTGCCACCTGGACCACCAGCAACAGCACGGTGAGTCGATGCCGGGTGAGGCTGTGAAGAATGAGGCGCCATTGCATGTAGGGTTACCTGCCGCGTGGGTGACGCTGGAATGGGTCGAGACAGACTGCCGTGGCCGACCGCCCGCCGATGGGGTGAATGCACATCACTGCGTCTTGAGCTGCAGCGCGGGCACGATGCGACAGGCGCGCCACGCGGGCAGCAAGCCCGCAAGCACGCTGGCACCCAGTGCAAGCAGCACCGTGCCAAGCAGCATCGAACCATCCATCTGGGCGAGCTGCGCGTAACTGTCGGGCCGCTGACGCACGCTCCAAAGCCCCAGTTCGGCGATCAGCACGCCCAGCACACCTCCCACCAGCCCGATCACGGCCGACTCGATACCGAACTGGGAAAAGATGTCGCGACGACGTGCTCCCAGTGCCCGGCGCACGCTGATCTCAGCGCTGCGCCGCAGGAATTTCGCCAGCAACAGGCCGACGATATCGACCATGCACACCAGCAGAAAGCCCAGCGCCAGCCACAGCTGCAAGCGCACATCCCCGGGCACCACGTTCTTGTAGGTGAGCCAGTCCATCAAACCGTACAGTTGCGGGCTGAGCCCGAGATGGCTGCGGCCCTGGCTTTTTTGCTGGCTCCAGTAGTCGGCGAGGAATTGTCGATAAGCCGTCACCTGGGCTGGCTCATTCAGTTGCACCCAGAACTGCAGCCACGTGCAGCGATCGCTGAGGCGATCGTCGCCGCCATCGCCATGGCAACTCAGGCTCCCATTGAACCGCAGCTTCATGTCCAGAGCCGTCTGCAGCGGCAGAAAGAACTGGTCCGGCTTGCTGAAACCGCTGTAGCTGAGATCAGCGTAGAACGCCGGCTGCGGGTGCCAGTCGCGCAACACGCCGATGACACGGAAATCGGCGTCCTTCAGCCGCACGATTTTGCCGATGCCGGGCGCATTCCCGAACAGCTTCTGATTCAGCGCCTGGCTCAGCACGATCACTCGCGCGCGCTGCTGGTCCTGCATTGCAGTCCAACCGCCGCCTGCACCAAACGGTGCGCCAAACATCTGAAAGAAGTCCGCCGTGACGTAATGACCCGATGCCAGCATAGGCAACTGGGAAGAATCGGAAGGCTGCAACGCCAGGCCTGCGCCGGCCATCGCCGCCTGCCGTGGCGCGCGGTGCGCCTGCAGCAGGTTCAATGCATCGGGCCAGGTCAGGTTGTCGCTCGCATGGGGGTGGGCCGTTCGCGCCTGGCTCGAAGCATTGGTGTCCAGGTGCACGTAGTAGAGCTGTGCACTGCGTCCCGGCAGCGGATCACCCGACATCACGTGCAGCACCGTGATCATGGTCATGCTGGCGCCGATACCCAGCCCGATCGCCAGCACCATCAAGGCGGTAAGCACCTTGTTGCGTCCGAGGCTGCGCAGGGCCAGGGCAAGGTAGTAGGCGAACATCACGCGGCTCCTTTGAAGCCGGGAATGAGCCAGAGTGCACTCACGCCGCAAAGGTTACGCGCCGCCCGTCCCTCGGGCCTGGCGTGATCCGAACCCTCTTTGGCGCGTAGTTCCCCCGCGACGTGCGCGCAAGCCATGGATGTATTCATCACACGCTCCTCGTTGCAACGACCGGCGGCACATTGGATGCGCGCCGGGCCGGCATGAACACGGCCAACTGTCCAAGCACCAGCACGCCGGCCACGCCGGCGATGACGTACCACAGCGGCATCCGGTCCATCGAAAACGCGCGCAGCAGCGCGAGATTGATCCCGAGCGCGAGCAGCACGCCCACCACACAACCGCCGCCGGCGATCAGCAGGTTCTCAATCTGGAAGTAGCGCAGGATGTCCACCTTGCGTGCGCCCAGCGCGCGGCGGACACCGATCTGCTTGTGGCGCTGGTTGACCCAGAAACTGGTCAGCCCCGCCATGCCGACGCCGGTGATCACCAGCAGGATCACGCAGATGACGCTGAGCACCTGGACCATGAACAGATCCAGCGCGTAGCCCCAGCT
>JBDTKM010000294.1:0-24002 GCA_039935315.1 Rhodanobacter sp.
GACACGCCGTCCTTGGTGATCGTGGGGGCGCCGAAGCTCTTCTCGAGCACGACATTGCGGCCCTTCGGGCCGAGCGTGACCTTGACCGCGTTGGCCAGGATATTCACGCCCTTGAGCATGCGGGCGCGGGCGTCTTCGCCGAAACGTACTTCTTTGGCTGCCATGATTTTTTTGCCTCAAAATTTATGAATAGGAATGGAAAACGTTGCGAAACTGCTGCAAGCAAGGAGCCGGAGGCGACTGGCGTGCGCGCTCTTGATCCGCGCTCAACCAATCACGCTCGGATCATCAGCCCTCGATCACAGCCACGATGTCGTCTTCCTTCAGGAACACGAGATCCTCGCCATCAATCTTGATTTCCTGGCCGGCATACTTGCCAAACAGCACGGTGTCGCCTTCCTTCAGCGACATCGGACGCACCTTGCCGTCGGCCATGATCAGGCCAGTACCGGCCGCAATGACCTTGCCGCGGGTCGGCTTCTCGGTGGCGCTGTCGGGGATCACGATGCCGCCTGCCGACACGCGCTCCTCTTCGTGGCGCTTGATGATGACGCGATCGTGCAACGGACGCAGTTTGCTCATGGTAAGGACTCCAATGTCGATTGAAATGGGACGGGAAGGGCCTGCAAGACCTGTTTTGCTGATCTTGTTAGCACTCATGGTAAGTGAGTGCTAATTGTAGCGGTACAAGCCGCCACTGCAAGAACTTTGAAACGGCAACGACTAGCTAATTGGGTGGGCGAAGGCGGGTTTCAAGGGTCGCGGGATTCTGGATGTCATCCACCAGCTCGGCGGGATGCGCGCCAGCGCAGTGCAAGCCGGGAGTTTGTCGGGCTTTGGTGGTCGAGGCGAGAATTCGGCTGTGCGAGGACAGCAATTGACGATACGCCGGTCCATAGTGGTTCCATGGACGGCGAATCGGCGGATAGTGGACCGCACGGGCGGATTCGCGGCCCGGCCAACCAAAGTCCGACAGACTCCTGGACTGTCCGCCATATCCGCCATATCCGCCATGTCCGATACCGTGCTCCTGTGCTACTGCACCTGCCCCGACACGGTCAGCGCCCAGCGGATCGCCGAAACCCTGGTGGACGAACGCCTGGCCGCCTGCGTCAGCCAGTTGCCCGGAATCCGCTCGATTTACCGCTGGGCCGGTGCTGTCCACAGTGACAGCGAGGTACTGCTGCTGATCAAGACCACCGACGCTCGCCTGGCCGCGCTGGAACGTCGCCTGTTGGAATTGCATCCTCATGATGTGCCGGAGTTGATCGCGGTGCCGGTGGCGCAGGGGCATGAGGCCTACCTCGACTGGGTTCGCCGGCAGACCGAAGGCTGATGCTGCGCAGGTAACCCGCGGGTCCGGCGCGGCGAAATGAAGCGAGGTACGGCCGCGACACCGGTCTGCGCCATAATAAGGTGATATCTGCACCGCACAGGTTTTTGTTGCTGGAGTTGAGATGCGTTCGTTGTTCATCGGTCGAATGGCCACCCGTCTGCTGATCTGCCTGGGCCTGCTGTGCACCGCCTTGCCCGCGCCTGCGCAGGGCACCGAGGACTTGTTGCCGGTCACCAAGGCCTACCAGCTGAGCGCCGATGCCAGCACGCCCGGCATGCTGAAACTGCACTGGAAGATCGCGCCGGACTACTACCTCTACCGCGGCCGCATGAAGTTCACCGCCGGCGATGGCGTGACCCTGGGCGAGGCGCAATTACCCGACGGCGAGAAACATCACGACGAATACCTGGGCGACGTGGAGACCTATCACCACGCGATCAACGCCAGCATCCCCTACAGCGTGGCCGCCGGCACTACCCGCCTGCGTCTTGCCGTGCAGTACCAGGGCTGCCACGAGGTCGACCCCAAGATCTGCTATCCGCCGCACACCGAGCAACTGAATCTGCCACTGCCTGCAGGCGGCAACGCCGCCGTGCCGACCGCCGCCGTCGGATCGCTGGGCGACGTACTGCGATCGATCGGCAGCCCCTCGGTGAGCATTCCCGGCGCCGCACTGCCGGCGGAGCAGGCTTTCCAGTTTGCGGCACTGGCACAAGGACCGCACCAGTTGTTGCTGCGCTGGACCATGCCCAAGGGTTATTACCTGTATCGCAACCAGACCACGCTGCGGCTGGCGGATGCCCGTGAGCTCACCCTGAAGCCGGCGTGGCCGGTCGGCGTCACGCATCAGGACGAGCACTACGGTGAGGTCGCGGTGTATTTCGACGAAGTCGATCTGCCGGTGACGGTGGGTGGTGACCTGGCCGGGCGCACGCAGCTGAAACTGCAGGCGAGTTTCCAGGGCTGCCAGGAAGGTGGCCTGTGCTACCCGGTGATGCACCGCGGCGTGACCATCGACCTGGGTGACAGCTCTGCGGTAACCGCGGGCGCCATCGCACCTGCCACGCTCCCACCTGCAGCGAGCACCGACGCCGGTCCGCTGCAGATCGGCCTGCTCACCGCACTGCTGCTGGCACTGGGCGGCGGCCTGGTACTGAACCTGATGCCGTGCGTGCTGCCGGTGCTCTCGATCAAGGCAGTCAGTGTGCTGGAGAGCGTCCATAGTCCGGTGACGCGGCGCCGCCATGCCGTGTTCTATACCGCCGGCGTGGTGTGCAGTTTTGCCGTGCTGGGGCTGGGTATCCTGGCTCTGCGTTCGGCCGGTCACGCGCTGGGTTGGGGTACCCAACTACAGCAACCCGTCGTGGTCGGCATCCTGGCCTGCGTGATGCTTGCGGTAGGCTTGTCGATGTCCGGCGTGGTCCAGTTCGGCGCCTCGCTGGGCAATACCGGCGCCGGTCTCGCGCGGCGCGCCGGGCCGGCCGGCGATTTCTTCACCGGGGTACTGGCTGTCGTCGTTGCTACGCCATGCACCGCGCCTTTCATGGGCAGCGCGCTGGCCTACGCGTTTACCGCGTCGATGCTGTCGGCGTTCCTGGTGTTCATGGCACTGGGCATCGGGCTGGCATTGCCATTTTTGGCGATCGGTTTCGTGCCTGCGCTGGCACGCCTGTTGCCCAGGCCGGGCCGCTGGATGGAAACACTCAAACAGGTACTGGCCTTCCCGATGTACCTCACCGCCGTATGGCTGGTCTGGGTACTCGCCAACCAACGCGGCCCCGATGCGGTCGGCCTGGTGCTGGTGGCGATGGTGCTCTTGGCAATGACCTTGTGGTGGTTCGAACGCAGCCGTTCACGCGGGCCGATCAGCAAGTTGGCGGTTGCGGTGCTGGCGATCGCCACCCTGGTGCCGATGGTGCTGCTGACCCACCTGCCACCGCCGACCGGCAGTGCCGTTGCCGAGAAGGGCGTGGTCGCTTATAGCCCGCAGAAACTGGCCGACCTGCGCGCTGCCGGCACGCCGGTATTCGTCGACATGACCGCCGACTGGTGTGTCACCTGCAAGGCCAACGAACACACGGTGCTGGACACGCAGCGATTTCGCGACCTGCTGCAACGTACCGGCGCGACTTACATGAAAGGCGACTGGACCGATGTGAACCCGACCATCAGTGCCTTCCTTGCCCAGTACCACTCGCCGGGCGTGCCGCTGTACGTGGTGTTCCCGCGCCACGGCGGTCCGGGCAGGCAACTGTCCACCGTGCTGACCTCATCGATCGTCGAGCGCGCGCTGACCGACGCGGCGCGCTGATGTTCAGCCGCGACATCCGCCTGATCCTGGCGCTGGCCGTGCTGGTCGCGATCCTCGGCGGCATCGCGCAGCATTGGGCCCCGGCGCCAGCCGCTGAGTCAGGTGAGTCTTACCTCGTTGGCCAACCCCTGCCGACCCTGATCCTGCCGGACCTTGAGGGTCATCCGCATGCTTTGAGCGATTATCACGGCCGGCGCCTGCTGCTCAATTTCTGGGCGAGCTGGTGTGGTCCGTGCCTTGAAGAGATGCCGGCACTGAACCAGGCTCAAACGAACTTCGGTGATCATGGTGCGATCGTGCTTGGGATTGCCATGGATAACCCCGATCGTGTTCGAGCGTTCCTGGCAAACCATCCGGTGAGCTACCCGATTTTACTGGGGCAGTTGAAAGCTCCAAGCACCTCGCTGCAACTGGGCGACAAGCACGAAATCCTGCCATTCAGCGTGTTGGTTGGCGAGAATGGACGCATTGTCGCGACGCACGCCGGAGCTATGTCCCATGCCCAACTGGAACAGTGGTTGTCACCAGCAACGAGAACACCATGACTGGTGCCGGACATAGGCCAGCGCAGGGCGATTCCCACGCTTCTCCGTTAAACATCGCCGATCTACAGTGAACTGGACAACACCGGCCGGTGCTATCACACTGCGGCGGGTACCGGGACCTCCGGACGCAAGCTGGGTCGTTTCGTGGCCAAGATCCTGGTCCTGAGTGGACCCAACCTCAACCTGCCGGGTACCCGCGAGCCGCACATCTACGGCCACGAAACGTTGGCCGGAATCAACCAGGGTCTGGCCGAGCGAGCGCAAGCGGCTGGCCGTGAACTGGTCTGGTTCCAGTCGAACGCCGAACACGAACTGACTGGGCGGATCGATCAGGCCCGCGAGGACCCGCCGTTCCGCCATCACCCGTATCTCTCGGATCTGGCGATCGGTGTCATTTGCGGATTCGGCAGCGCCAGTTGTGGTCTGGCGCTGGAAGCGACGATACAACGCTTGCGAGCACCCGCGGCAGCCAGCGTCTGAACGGCGCGGCGGGCAACAACACTCCGTTCCTTATCCGCCACCTTGACCGGTGGCACGACTGACCAAAGGCTGATCCGATGGATTTGCGCAAAATCAAGAAACTGATCGACTTGCTCGAGGAGTCCAACCTCGCCGAACTGGAAATCAAGGAAGGCGAGGAAGTCGTGCGCCTGTCACGCGTGCCCAAGATGGCCGCGCCGGTCGCCATCGCCGCTCCCGCCGCCGCGCCAATGGCTGCAGCGCCCGCTCCTGCCGCCGCACCAGCCGCCAGCACACCCGAAGCTCCCGCCGCAGATGCGCTGCCTGCGGGACACGTGGTGAAATCGCCGATGGTCGGCACGTTCTACGTCTCGGCCTCCCCCGCCACGCCGGCCTTCGTCAAGGTCGGCCAGCAGGTCAACGTCGGCGACACCCTGGGCGTGATCGAAGCGATGAAGATGTTCAACCAGATCGAGGCCGAGGTCGCCGGTACGGTGAAGGCGATCCTGATTGAAAACGGCCAGCCGGTGGAATTCGACGAGCCGATGTTCGTGATTGCCTGAAAGGCCTGGAGTCGGAATGGAGCACAGGGATTCGTTCAAGCGGCCGCATCAGGACCTGCGTATGTGGCAAGACGCCATGCATCGGGTCGAAGCGGTTTGCGCGTTTCCCGCAAACTTCCCCGATACCGAGCGCTTTGAATTGACCTCACAACGTCGACGTGCGGCGATCATCCGTACCGTCAAATATTGCCGAAGGCGCAGCGCGTCGTTCGAGGCAGGAGTACCCACGTTTTCTCTCAATCGCACGCGGCTCATTGTGGGCGCTGGACACGCTGGTCCGGATCGCGATCCGATTGGGTTTTGCGCCGGTATCTCTGCCCCTGAACGACCTCATCAACCGCGCTTTCGCCATATTCACAGCCTTGCTCAACGCGCTCGCTCAGTCCAGAAAGGCGCGATGAATACGATCTTGACCTCCCCATTCCCCATTCTCGATTCCCCATTCCCATGCTAGAAAAAGTCGTCATCGCCAACCGCGGCGAAATTGCCCTGCGCATCCTGCGCGCGTGCCACAGTCTTGGCATCAAGACGGTGGCGGTGCATTCCACGGTGGATCGCAATCTGAAGCATGTCGGCCTGGCCGACGAGGCGATCTGCATCGGGCCCGGCCCGTCGGTGGACAGCTATCTCAACATCCCGCGGATCATCGCCGCGGCCGAGATCACCGATGCCCAGGCGATCCATCCGGGCTACGGGTTCCTGTCCGAACGCGCTGACTTCGCCGAACAGGTGGAGCAGTCCGGCTTCATCTTCATCGGCCCCACCGCCGACGTGATCCGCATGATGGGCGACAAGGTCGAGGCAATCCGCACGATGAAGGCGGCCGGAGTGCCGTGCGTACCCGGGTCGGGTGGGGCGCTCGGCGACGACCTCGATACCAACATGAGAATCGCCCGCGAGATCGGCTACCCGGTGATCATCAAGGCCTCCGGCGGCGGCGGCGGTCGCGGCATGCGGGTGGTACGTACTGAGGCGCACCTGGGCAACGCGATCGTCATGACCAAGGCCGAAGCCAAGGCCGCATTCGGCAACGAGCAGGTGTACATGGAGAAATTCCTGGAGAATCCGCGCCACGTGGAGATCCAGGTGCTGGCCGACGGCCAGGGCAACGCGATCCATCTGTGCGAGCGCGACTGCTCGATGCAGCGTCGGCACCAGAAGGTGGTCGAGGAAGCGCCGGCACCGGGCATCACCCCCGAACAGCGTGCGCAAATCGGCAAGGTCTGCGTCGATGCCTGCCTGCGCATCGGCTATCGCGGCGCCGGCACCTTCGAGTTTCTGTACCAGGACGGGCGCTTCTACTTCATCGAGATGAACACCCGCATCCAGGTCGAGCATCCGATCACCGAATTCATCACCGGCGTCGATCTGGTGCGCGAACAACTGCTGATCGCCGGCGGCGAGAGACTCACCATCCGGCAGGAAGATGTGATTCCCCGCGGCCATGCCATCGAATGCCGGATCAATGCCGAGGACCCGGATACGTTCATGCCGTGCCCCGGCACGGTCAAGCGTTTCGAGGCGCCAGGTGGCCCGGGCGTGCGCGTGGACACTCACCTGTACGATGGCTACCGCATTCCACCGAACTACGATTCGATGATCGGCAAGCTGATCGTGCACGGCCCGGACCGTGCGACAGCGATCTCGCGCATGCGCCTGGCGCTGGCCGAAACGGTGATCGAAGGGGTCAAGTGCAATATCCCGCTGCAGCAAAAGATCATGGCCGACATCGGCTTCCAGCACGGCGGCCAGAACATCCACTATCTCGAGAAGCGGATCGCCGAACAGAAAGAAAAAGCGGCCGAGTAGGCGCTCGCTCGCGGGCGACGCCCGGTGTTCGGTGTCTTGTGTTTACGGTGTGCGCGATCCGCACGAGCAACAGCGCCGCCCGGGTGGGCTTCCACGCATTTCATATTGGCGAACATTGACATGCCCTTCCTCGAACTCTCCCTGATCGTTAGCACCGAACAGCAACCGGGTGTGGAAGAGGCGCTCGACGATCTGGGCGCGCTCTCCATCACGTTGCGGGACGCGCAGGCGGAGACGCCGGATGAACAGGCCATCTTCGAGCCGGGCGTGGGCGAACTGCCCCTGTGGCCCACGATCGTGCTGGAAGCGCTGTTTGACGAACACGCCGACCGGCGCGGCCTGGCTGGAGCCCTGGGCGAGCTGTTGCCGTGGCTCGAACCCGAACAGTTGAGTTTTCGCGAAGTCGCCGATCAGGACTGGGAGCGGGTCTGGATGGATCGGTTCAAGCCGATGGCCTTCGGGCGCCGGTTGTGGATCTATCCATGGAACATCGAGCCACCCGAAGACGACGAACTCGTGACGGTGCGCCTCGATCCCGGCCTGGCCTTCGGCAGCGGCACCCATCCCACCACCGCACTGTGTCTGGAATGGTTGGACAGCCTCGAGCTCGCCGGCAAGACCCTCACCGACTACGGCTGCGGCTCCGGCATCCTGGCGATCGCCGCGCTGAAGCTTGGCGCGGCCAGTGCGATCGGTGTCGACAACGACCCCCAAGCGCTCATTGCCTCGGCCGACAACGCCACGCGCAACGGTGTTGCCGAGCGATTGTCGCTGTACCTGCCCGACCAACACCCAGGTCGGGCCAGCGACGTGTTCGTTGCCAATATCCTCGCCCGCCCACTCGCTGCGCTCGCATCCACCTTCGCTGCCGCGGCGAAGCCCGGTGCACCGTTCGCGATTTCGGGCATTCTCGCCGGCCAGCAGGACGGCCTGCTGCAACGCTACGACGAGTGGTTCGACGACCTGCGCGTGGACACGCGCGAAGACTGGGTGCGGATCAGCGGCCGCCGCCGCGGATGACGCCACGGCACACCGACACGGCGGGTCTGATCGGCCTGCTAAGCTTGCCCGCTACCGGTTTATAACGGCCTGCATGTATACCCAATGCCCCGAATGTCTGTCGGTGTTTTCGCTGGACACGCAGACGCTGGCCCAGGCTCACGGTCACGTCATCTGCGGGCACTGCAACGCCAGCTTCGGCAGCCTGGCCACGCTCACCGAACAACTCCCACCCGAACCGTTTGTCGAGCTTTCGATCAATGAACCGGCGCTTGAGCCGCCGCTGCTGGACCAGCTGGTTTATCGGCCGCCACCCGAACTTGCGGTGGTTACACCGGTTGAATCCGGTGCGGCACCAGACCCGCCGCCTGGAGACTTTTCCCGATTGGTGTTCGCCCCGCGTTTTGCGCGCAAGGCACACCACCAGCCACGCAAACGCGAGCCGGAGAAGACTCCCCGCGCAGACGATGCCTTCGGCGAACGACACTGGCCGTGGGCGCTCGCGTGCAGCGTGCTGCTCGCCCTGTTGCTGGCCCAGTCGGCGTGGGCGACGCGCGGTGCCCTGATCCGCAATCCCACCGTGGGTAGCTGGCTGCGCAGCAGCTGTGCCGTGCTGCATTGCCACGTACCGCTGGTGTCGGCGCCGGATCGACTGCGCCTGCTCGCCAGCAACGTGCAGGCACATCCCAGCGTCCCCAACGCACTGGTGATCAGCGTCAGCGTCCGCAACGATGCCACGTTCGCACAACCTTACCCGGTGGTGACCGTCACGCTTGCTGACGCACAAGGCCGGCGCGTCGCCATGCGCCGCCTGCAACCGCAAGAATATCTCGACGATCGCGCTGCCCTGCGGCGCGGTCTGGCCCCGGGCGCTACTGCTGTGCTGCTGCTGGAATTCGCGGATCCCGGCGACAAAGCGGTCGCGTTCGAATTCGGCTTCGAGTAAGCCGGCGTTGATCGCACATTACAATGGACGCCCGCCCGAGGGACTTAAAATTGCCGGCGCACAAGGGTAAACTCACCCGCTCGCGCTGAATGCCATTGGCACTCGTTCCATGCCGCGAATGCACCATCCGTCACCAGCGGCTCACGCAACCGCCGCATCGTACGAGGGAAACTATCCGTGAATGCTGCAAGACTGCCTGCTGCCGGGGCCGCTGGGTCGACCTCGCCGCATGGCGCCGGCTCCACCAGCGCATTGAGTGAGTGCGTCAGCTGCACGGTGCGCCGCTATCTTGCCGACATCGGTGACACCCACTGCAGTGAAGGCTTGCATGCCCTGGTGTTGCGTGAAGTCGAAGGTCCGCTGCTGCGTGAAGTACTGGCTTTCCACGACGGCAACCAGAGTCGCGCTGCCGCCGCACTGGGCATCAATCGCGCCACGCTGCGCAAGAAACTGGCAACGTACGGACTGCTCTAGGGCAGCCCGACGCCGCCTGCGACAGTCACTGCGGCGCGCTCTGACGGCTATAATATGCGGCTTTCCATTCAAGGAAGCCCCCCGATGCCTGCTCCTCAGCTCGTCCCGGTTCGTCGCGCCCTGCTCAGCGTTTCCGACAAGACCGGTTTGACCGACCTGGGTCGGCGCCTCGCCGCCGCTGGCGTGGAACTGCTCTCCACCGGTGGCAGCGCCAAGGCACTGCGCGAGGCGGGCATCGCGGTCACCGACGTCAGCGATGTCACCGACTTTCCCGAGATCATGGATGGTCGCGTCAAGACGCTGCACCCGAAGGTCCATGGTGGCCTGCTCGGTCGCCGTGGCACCGACGATGCGGTGATGGCCGAACTCGGCATTGCACCGATCGACCTGTTGGTGCTGAACATGTATCCGTTCGAAAGCACGGTCGCCCAGCCCGACTGCACACTGGAGCAGGCGATCGAGAACATCGACATCGGCGGTCCGGCGATGCTGCGCTCGGCCGCCAAGAACTGGAACGACGTCGGCGTGTTGACCTCGCCCACGCAGTATGCCGCTGCACTGGACGAAATCGAAACCCACGGCGGCCTCTCACGCACTACCCGCTTCAAACTGGCGGTCACCGCCTTCAACGACGTCTCCAGCTACGACGGTGCGATCAGCGACTACTTGTCCGCCCTGCAGCTCAACGACACTCAGGATGCGATCGCCGGCCACGCCAGTTTTCCCGGTCAGGTCAACGGCCGCTTCGTCAAGCTGATGGATCTGCGCTACGGCGAAAACCCCCACCAGCAGGCGGCGTTCTACCGGGATTTGTATCCGCACCCGGGCACCCTGGCCTGTTTCCAGCAACTGCAAGGCAAGCAACTCTCGTTCAACAACATCGCCGACGCCGACGCCGCGTGGGAATGCGTGCGCAGCTTCGTCAAACCGGCCTGCGTGATCGTCAAGCACGCCAATCCGTGCGGGGTGGCGGTCAGTCTGGAAGGGATCGCCAAAGCCTATGATCTGGCCTTCCAGACCGATCCCACCTCGGCGTTCGGCGGCATCATCGCGTTCAACCGCGAGGTCGATGGCCCCACTGCGCAGGCCATCGTCGAGCGTCAGTTTGTCGAGGTGGTGCTGGCCCCCGCCTATGCGGATGAAGCGCTGAAGGCATTCCACAAGAAAGGCAATGTGCGCGTGCTGGTGATTCCGCTGCCTGCCGGCGGCAACCTGCGTGACGCCCATCCTGGTCACCACTCCAGGCGGGTGGGCTCGGGCCTGCTGATCCAGAGTGCCGACACCGGCATGATCACCGCGGAGGATCTCAAAGTGGTCACGCGCAAGGCGCCCACCGAAGCACAGATCCACGATCTGATTTTCGCGTGGAAGGTGGCCAAGTTCGTCAAGTCCAACGCCATCGTATACGCCCGTAACCGCCAGACCATCGGCATCGGCGCCGGGCAGATGAGTCGGGTCTACAGCGCCCGGATCGCCGGCATCAAGGCGGCCGATGAGAAACTCGAAGTACGCGGCTCGGTGATGGCCTCCGACGCGTTCTTCCCGTTCCGCGACGGCATCGATGCGGCTGCCGCCGCCGGCATCAGTGCGGTGATCCAGCCGGGCGGTTCGATCCGCGACAGCGAGGTCATTGCCGCGGCGGACAAGCACGACATCGCCATGGTGTTCACCGGGATGCGCCACTTCCGTCATTGAGTCTGGACGCGCGCAGGCGCACGCTGGTCAGCCACTTCGCACACGACAAGGCTGCCATGCATTACCAGTTGTTCTACTGGAGCGGTATCCAGGGTCGCGGCGAGTTCGTGCGCCTGGCGTTGGAGGATGCCGGCGCCAGCTATGACGACGTGGCACGCAAGGATGGTGACGACGCGATCATGCAGTATCTGAGCGGCGCCCACGACGGCCAGCTGCCGTTTGCGCCACCGTTTCTCAAGGCGGGCCGACTGCTGATCGCGCAGACCGCGAACATCCTGCACTATCTCGGGCCGCCGCTGGGGCTGGTGGCGCAGAGCGAAAGCCGGCAGCAGTACGCGCACCAGCTGCAATTGACCATCGCCGACCTCGTGGCCGAGGTACACGACTCGCACCATCCGATTGCCGGTGGTCTGTACTACGAAGACCAGCGCCACGAAGCCAGCCGCCGCGCGGCCGACCTGCGCGACACCCGGCTGCCGAAGTATCTGGACTATTTCGAGCAGGTACTGGAGCGCAGCGGCGGTCATCGCGCCGTGCGTGAGCACTCCTACGTCGATCTGTCGCTGTTCCAGGTGATGAGCGGCCTGGCTTACGCGTTCCCGCGCGCCATGCAGCGCCTGGAACAAGAGCTGCCCCTGCTCTGCGCCCTGAAACAGCGCGTGCTGCATCGACCGCGCATCGCCGCCTATCTGGCGTCACCGCGGCGCCTGCCGTTCAACGAGAGTGGCATCTTCCGCCACTATCCGGAACTGGATGACCCGGCCTGAGGACTGACGGTGAGCGCTCGATCGCGAGCGCCTCCGTGGGTTCGGTCGAACCGAGACTCAGCGACTGCTGCTGCTCGCCGGTGTGGCCGATTCGACGTCGTCCGGCTCGGCGGGAGCCGGCTTGCTGTTGCCCCACTCCAGCACCTTGTACTGCGCCGGCAACGCGCGCCGCTGACCATGCTCGTCCACCAGCCGCCCTTGCGGATCGACCATGTAGGTCTGCTGCAAACCGTGTTTTGGCGTCACCACCACCATGTAGATTCGGCCGTTGCGGCTGTATTCCTGCACGGTGTTCTCGCCTTGCTGGCGAACCTGCACTTCCGGCTCCGACGCAGGCCGACCCATGCGGTTGTCGCCACTCTTCATCGCCGGCAGGGTCAGCGGCTGCAGATCCGGCTTGGGCGTGGCCAGCGGTGCTGCCACCGAGCTGGCCGGCGGCGCGGTGGCATGCACACCCGGATCGTTCATCCCCGGCGGCGGCGGTGGCTGGCTGGCCGGGTAGCTCTGAGCATGCGCACTGGCTGCCAGCATGGCGGCGCACAGAGCGCTGGCGGCAACGAGCAGAGTGGTTTTCATGATGACAACCTCGATCGGGAGTTCGAGCATAACAGGGGCCTGCAACAGACTTCCGTGAAACGTGGTGGGTGGTTGACCATGCGAGAATAGCGGGGGTATGCCGGCCACCTGCTTCCGGCGCAACCTGCCATGCAGAGGCCCATGCACGCCATGCCCAAGCTCATCCTGATCGACGGTTCGTCCTACCTGTATCGCGCATTTCACGCGCTGCCTCCGTTGACCAATGCGCATGGCGAGCCCACCGGCGCACTGTTCGGCGTGGTCAACATGCTGCGCGCCACGTTGAACGCGAAACCCGATTACCTGGCCTTCGTCAGCGACGCGCCGGGGCCGACCTTCCGCAACCAGATGTACGACCAGTACAAGGCGAACCGCCCGCCGATGCCGGACGACCTGCGCACCCAGATCGAACCGATGCTGGCGATCGTCGCCGCGCTGGGTTTCCCGATCCTGCGTGTGGCCGGCGTGGAGGCTGACGACGTGATCGGCACGCTGACGGTGCAGGCGCGGGAACTCGGCATCGAGGTGGAGATCTCCACCGGCGACAAGGATATGGCCCAGCTGGTCGGCCCGCACGTCACCTTGACCAACACCATGAGCCATACGGTGATGGATGGCGAGGGCGTGATGGAAAAGTTTGGCGTGCGTCCCGACCAGATCGTTGACTTCCTCACGCTCACCGGCGACAGCATCGACAACGTGCCAGGCGTGCCCAAATGCGGCCCCAAGACCGCTGCCAAGTGGCTGGCCGAATATGACTCACTGGACGGCGTGATGGAAAACGCCGACAAGATCGGCGGCAAGATCGGCGAATACCTTCGCGCGGCGCTGCCACAACTGCCGCTGTCGCGCGCGCTGGTGACCATCAAGACCGACGTGGCACTGGATGTCGGCCCCGCCGGATTGGGTCAGCGCGAAGCCGATGTGGAACAACTGCGCGAGTTGTATGCGCGCTACGAGTTCAAGCTGGCGTTGAAGGAGCTGGACGGAGCGGATCAGGGAACCGGGAATCCCGCAACGGGATTTCCTGACGGTCGCGCGGAACCGCTAGCAGCGGCAGGGCACAGCACGCCTTCGGCTCGGCCTGAATCCACAAGCGCGATGGATCCTGCACTCTCGGTGGCTGGCGAATACGAGTTGATCACCACCCAGCCAGCCTTCGACGCGTGGCTGGACAAACTGCGCGACGCCGCACTGATTGCGTTCGACACCGAAACCACCAGCATCGATGCCATGCGTGCGGACATCGTGGGCCTGAGTCTCGCGGTGGAACCGGGCAAGGCCTGTTACATCCCGCTAGGCCACGATTACCCCGGCGCACCCAAACAGCTTGATCGCGACCAGGTGCTGAGCGCGCTGAAGCCGATCTTCGAGGATCCCGCGCGGCCAAAGTTGGGCCAGCACGCGAAGTACGACATCAACATCCTGGCGCATTACGACATCGCGGTGCAGGGCGTCGCGCACGACTCGATGCTTGAGTCCTACGTGTGGAACGCCACCGCCACGCGCCACGACATGGATTCGCTGGCGAAGCGATATCTGGGCTATGACACCGTGAAATACGCCGAGGTGGCCGGCAAGGGCGCCAGGCAGATCTCCTTCTCGCAGGTGGACCTGGACACGGCCTGCCGCTACGCGGCGGAGGATGCGGACATCACGCTGCGCTTGCACGGCGCGCTATGGCCGAAGCTGGAGAGCGTGCCAGCGCTGCGCGACGTGTATCAGGACATCGAAATGCCGCTGGTGCCGGTGTTGGCGGAAATGGAGCGCCGCGGCGTCCTGATCGATGGCGACGAACTGCGCCGGCAGAGCCAGCAACTGGGCAAGCGCATGCTGGAACTTCAGCAGCAGGCGTACGTGCTGGCCGGGCACGAGTTCAACCTCGACTCACCCAAGCAATTGCAGGTCGTGTTGTTCGACGAACTCGGCCTGGCGGCCAAGCTGAAAACCCCGAAGGGCCAGCCCTCGACCAACGAGGAAGCGCTTGATGCGATCGCCGACGACCACGAATTGCCACGCGTGATCCTTGACTACCGCGGTCTGGCCAAGCTGCGCTCCACCTATACCGACAAGCTTTCCAGCATCGTCAACCCGCGCACGGGGCGCGTGCACACCAGTTATCACCAGGGCTCGGTGGCGACCGGCCGGATCTCCTCGTCCGATCCGAACCTGCAGAACATCCCGGTGCGCACCGAGGAAGGCCGGCGCATCCGGCAAGCCTTCATCGCCCCTGAGGGCTGGAAGGTGCTGGCGGCAGACTACTCGCAGATCGAACTGCGCATCATGGCGCACCTGTCCGGTGACGCAGGCCTGCTCAAGGCGTTCCACGAAGGTGGTGACGTGCACCGGGCGACCGCTGCCGAAGTGTTCGGTCTGCAGCCGGACGAGGTCAGCACCAACCAGCGCCGTGCAGCCAAGGCGATCAACTTCGGCCTGATGTATGGCATGAGCGCGTTCGGCCTGGCGCGTCAGCTGGGGGTGAACCGCGGCGAAGCCAGCGACTACATGGCCCGCTACTTTGCCCGCTATCCGGGCGTGCAGGCGTTCATGGAGGCTACCCGGGAACAGGCGCATCGCGATGGCTACGTCGAAACCATCTTCGGTCGCCGGCTGTATCTGGACAATCTCGACTCACGCAACCATGGACTGCGCCAGGGTGCCGAACGCGCCGCCGTGAACGCGCCGATGCAGGGCAGCGCGGCGGATATCATCAAGCGAGCGATGATCACGGTAGCCGCCTGGCTGCGCGACCGCGACGATGCCCACATGTTGATGCAGGTTCACGACGAACTGGTGTTCGAAGTCCGCGCCGATGCCGTCGACGCGGTGCGTGCTGCCGTGGTCGAGCGCATGTCCGGCGCGGCGAACCTTGCCGTACCCTTGCTGGTGGGTGTGGGCGTTGGCGCGAACTGGGATGAGGCGCACTGAAGGCGGCCGGCAACGAAATCAGATTTGTCACCAGAAACAACGGCCTGCGTTCCGCTGTGGTCACCAGATGAATCGCTGTTGAATTAATTCTGAAAGTTTGAAACTTTCTCACCGCGCGGACGTCGAACTCTTCGGATGCACGCAACGGCATCCACGGCTGGCCCCTGAATCGGCCGCCCCGGTCGCGTACCTCTCCCCTGGGTGAACGCGACCGACCCCCGGCCCCGAAGGTTCCCCCTAACCTTCGGGGCCTTTTTTTGTACCGCCCCCGTGCGCCGCATCAGGGCCTTTGCAGCAGTGATCCGCCACTGCATCTGCGCCGACGTGTACGTTTTGTGCACACCCGCGCAAGCGATACTCCCGGCACACCAAACGAGGGGTACACCATGCGTGCAGGATTGATCATCGTTGGCATTATCTTGCTGGCCGCCGGCATCTGGATCGTGGCAGGCCATGCCTTCTATACAGATACCGATACCCTGGTGCAGGTGGGTTCGGCCAAGATCACCGCCACCCACGACAAGGGCGTTCCCCAGTGGATCGGCATCGCGGGCATCGTGATCGGTGCGCTGCTGGCGATCGGCGGCTTCATGCGCAAGAGCTGAGCCGCCACATGCCAGCCCGAAGACCGCCGCTTGCGGCGGTTTTCTTTTGGCGCCGCGTAGTCAGACAGCCGGCCGCGCGAGTCCAGGGCCGTTACAATCGGCGCAATGGATGTCTCGTACCTGATCGACCCGCTCAATCCCGCCCAGCGCGAAGCGGTCTGTGCTCCGCCCGGCCACTATCTGGTGCTTGCCGGCGCCGGTTCCGGCAAGACCCGCGTCCTCACCCACCGGATCGGCTGGCTGACCCAGGCGGAAGGCGTGCCGCCGTGGGCGATTCTTGCGGTCACCTTCACCAACAAGGCGGCTGGCGAAATGCGCGGACGACTTGGCGCGCTGATCCCCGGCAGCACCCAAGGCCTCACCGTCGGCACCTTCCACGGCATTGCGCACCGCCTGCTGCGCCGGCACTGGCGCGAGGCCGGGCTGACCGAAACCTTCCAGATCCTCGACGCCGACGATCAGCTGCGCACGGTCAAACGCGTCGTCGCCGGGCTCGGCCTGGACGACGCGAAGTTCCCGCCACGCCAGGCCTGCTGGCAAATCAACCAGTGGAAGGATGAAGGCAAACGTCCGGATGGCATCGAACACCGCGATCACCCGGTCACCCACACCTTCGTCAACATCTACCAGGCCTACGAAGACGCCTGCCGCCGTGCCGGCCTGGTCGATTTCGCCGAACTGCTGTTGCGTGCGCACGAACTATGGTTGAAGAACCCGGCCGTGCTGGAGCACTACCAGCAACGCTGGCGCTACCTGCTGGTCGACGAATTCCAGGACACCAACACGCTGCAGTACGCGTGGATCCGGGTGTTGGCCGGCAGCACCGGGCAAGTCTTCGTGGTCGGCGACGACGATCAGGCGATCTACGGCTGGCGCGGCGCCAAGGTGGAGAACGTGCAGCAGTTCCTGCGCGATTTCCCCGGCGCCAGAACGATCAAGCTGGAACAGAACTATCGCTCCACCTCGACCATTCTGAAAGCCGCCAACCAGGTGATCGAGCGCAACGGCAGTCGTCTTGGCAAGCAGTTGTGGACCGCTGGCGAGGACGGCGAACGCATCGCGTTGTACGCCGCCTACAACGAGCAGGACGAAGCGCGCTTCGTCATCGAGCGTATCCGCGAATACATCGACGAACACGGCAGCGCCCGCGACTGCGCGATCCTGTATCGCTCCAACGCGCAATCACGCAACTTCGAGGAACAACTGGTCCAGCGCCGGATCGGCTACCGCGTCTATGGCGGCCAGCGATTCTTCGAGCGCGCCGAGGTGAAGGACGCGCTGTCCTATCTGCGCCTCACCGCCAATCGGCACGACGACGCCGCGTTCGAGCGCGCCGTGAACACCCCGCCGCGGGGCATCGGCGACCGTACCCTGGACGTACTGCGCCGCCGCGCACGGCTCGACAACCTCCCGCTGTGGGACGCCGCGCTGGTGGAACTCACCGCCAGCGAGCTGGCCGGGCGCGCGAAGCATGCGGTGAAGGCGTTTCTGACATTGATTGACGGGATGGCAAGCGCATTTGGAGGAACCGGAAACCGGAAACCTGAAACGGAAGAAGCGGTTTCCGGCGCACCCGATTCTGCGGCACCTGCTGCTGCCTTGGTTCCCCCTTTCCCGTTCCCGGTTGCCGAGCCCTCCCTCACCCTCGCCGAACAAATCGACCACGCCATCACCCACACCGGCTTGCGCGATTTCTACGAAAAGGACAGTCGCGGCAATGCCGAAACGCGGGTGGAGAACCTGGACGAACTGGTCAACGTGGCAAGTCGCTACGAACGCAGCCAGGAAGACATCGATGCTGGTTTGAGCGAACTGAATGCCTTCCTTTCCAACGCTACGCTGGAAGCAGGCGAGAACCAGGGCGAAGAGGGCGACGATTGCGTACAGTTGATGACCTTGCACTCGGCCAAGGGGCTGGAGTTTCCGGTCGTGTTTCTGGTCGGCATGGAAGAGGGTCTGTTCCCCAGCCAGCGCTCGGTCAACGACGAAGGTCGGCTGGAAGAGGAGCGTCGACTCGCCTATGTCGGGATCACCCGCGCCCGTGAACGACTCATCGTCAGTCACGCCGAATCACGCCGCATGCACGGCACCGAAATGCTGGCGCGACCCTCGCGCTTCCTCGCCGAAATGCCCGCTGAACTGATCGACGAAGTACGCCCCCGCGTGCACGTCACCCGCCCGCTGTACGCCGGCCAGCCCCATGAAATATCGCCATCCATGGAAGAATCGCTGCCGGTGAAACTGGGCCAGCGCGTCAGCCACCCCAAGTTCGGCGAAGGCGTGGTGCTCAGTGCCGAGGGCAGCGGCGCACACACGCGGTTGCAAGTGAACTTCGAGGGCGTGGGCAGCAAATGGCTGGTCGCCGCGTACGCAAATCTGACCGTACTGTAGGTTTACGCACGAACAAGGGACGCGTACGCCCCTCGTCCAGACCACGGATTCGAAAACTGTCAGTGCACGGCAGCACTCGAAGCAGCGCGTCTGGCTTTCACGTCGGCGGCGACAATCTGCTTGCTGTGGTTATCCCAGCTGGAGCGCTCGTGATTGATGATGTCGGCGATGTCCGCGTCGGTGAGCACGCCACCGAATGGCGGCATGGGCGTCGCGTACACCGTGCCGCCGACGTTCTTGCCATGCAGTCCATTGAGCACGGTGTCGATTTGCGTGGTGGGGTCGGCATCGAGTACCGCCACATTGCCCTTGAGCGGCGGAAACGCACCAGCGATACCCATCCCCGTGGGTTGATGACAGGCCGCGCAATTGGCGCTGTACAGCGCTTCTCCCTTGGCCGCGTCCACGTGGTACGGGCCCGCTGTGGCAGAAGCGGCCGCCATGTCCGCCGTCGGCGCGGCGCTCGCGGGTGGCGGCGTGGCACTGGCTTCCACCGGTACCGAACCATCCTTGCCGCGCACCTGGAGCACGCCAATGGCGCCGGCCGAAGCGTGTGCCATGTCGTGGTCCACGAACGGATAGTTGCCTGGCTCCGGCAGGGTCAGGTCGAACACCGCACCGGCACCCGGCCCGATCGAGTAAGTGGACACGTTGCTCTGCGCATGCGTCGCATCACCGTCGGGATAGACCTTGTCGAAGATCGCACCGATGACGTGGAACGAACTCCACAGGTCGGGACCGGCGTCGACCACGTAAAGGCGAACTCGCTTGCCCGCGGTCGCCTGCAGCGGATGGTCACGATACTGGAAGGCGGCGCCGTTGAAGACAACTTCATCCGGGCGCTCCTCTTTCATCCGCTCGAAATTGGGCCCCATCAAGTGATCGGCCACCTGCTGCGTGTACCACTCGCTCTGCACGATCACGTAACTGTCGTCGGCAGGCGGCAGCGGCGTGGCCGGATCCACGATGATGGCACCGAACATGCCGTTGCCGATGTGCAGCAACACCGGTGGCGTACCGCAGTGATAGAGGAACGCTCCGGGCACCGTCGCCACGAACGAGAACTTGATGGACTTGCCGGGCTGCACTTCCACGTAGTGCAGGCTGGGCGGCGTGATCGCCGCATGGAAGTCGATCGAGTGCTGCATGGTGCCGTGGTTGGTGAAGGTCACGTTGACCGTCTGTCCCTGCCGCACATGGATGATGGGCGCGGGCACGGTACCGCCGAAGGTCCAGGCCTGGTAGTTGACGCCGCTGGCAATCGAAACCGTCTTATCGGAAGCCACCAGATTCACGTCCACGCTGTCGCCCGTGCCGATCAAGGGCGGCAGCCGCGCGTCGCGCGTCTTGGCCATCGGCTCGGCTGACGCCAGCGCGAGCGGCGATACCGCTGCCGCGGCCGCTGCCGGCGACGGCGACTTCACATCCAGCGAACTGTGCAGCCCGCCAATCAGCAAAACCACCAGCACGGCGACGGCGATCATCGCCGGGATCTGCACGCCCAACGGCAAGCGCCGCGGCTCGCCGGCCGGCGTCCTCTCGCTACCCCATTCGGCAATGTGCCGCCAGCGCGGCCAGCGCTTCTCGATGAAATAGTCGAGGCTGTAGGGGCTGCTGCCGCCGCGCACGTTGATCGCAATCAGCGCCACGAAGATCAGCACATAGCTGATCGCGGTGCCCATGTTGTTGGCACCCACGGTGTACGGGCCGCCAAAACCTTCGGCAGTGCTCCACACCAGCAAGCTGAACAAGGCACCGACGACGTACAGGGTCTTGCGCGCGAAGCCGGTGAGCAGAGCAAGCGCAATCACCGTTTCAATGATGCGGGTGAGCCCGGTGAACAACATCGCGTGCGGCGTCACCAGCCCGATCCACATCGAGAACCAGCCGGCCAGCCAGGCGGGTTGGCCCTGCGCCGCATTGTGCAGGTAGCCGACATAGTGGACGGCAAAATCCGGTGCCCAGGTAAGTGCCGCGCCCACTGCCCAGATGACGCCGAAGGCGACACGCAGGGCAGCAGCCGCTACCGCCGGCCAAGCCTGGGAGGCTGGGGCGTCAAGCTGATTTCGTGACATCGGGAGATCCTTGGTGGCGGAACCGGGTCTGCCCGGATCGTACTCGGTAGTTTATGCCTGTGCCGCGCGAGTGAACGTGGATAAAACGTCGCAGCCCCTGGGTGATCCCGAAGTCGACGTGCTCGGTTGCCGCCACCAGGGCCAGGCGAGTGCCCGTACCATCAGCGAGGCAGCGCCGAGGCAATCAAACCGTCATCCAATCGGCTGTTTGCGTCGCTGCCTGCCGTTGCACTGGCCTGGCGGCGCCGGGTGCCCGGCGTGATGATCAGTTCCGGACCCGGCACGGCTCAAGGCGCCGCCTGAGGATCGCGTCTGCCGCGCGATTTCACCATGTCGTGCTTGCGCAACAACGCGCGCAGCTGGTGATAGCCGAGCCCCAGCAACGGCGCCGCCTCGGTCTGTTTGTAGTGGGCTTCGACGAGTGCACGTTCGATCAGATCGACTTCAAGGCGTGCAATTTCCGACTTGAGGTCGCACGGCAGGCGGATCGACGTTTCAGGCGCCGCCACCGCAGCGCTTTCGGGTTCGGCTTCGGCCACAACGGACGGGCGAAACGCAGAAGCAAATGGATCGAAAACGATGACGTCAACCGGCGCGTCCACGGCCGCGCGATGAACCGAGCGCCCGACCACATTCTTCAATTCACGGACATTGCCCGGCCACTCGTAACGCATCAACGCGGCAGCGGCGCGCTCGCTGAAGCCGGCGAAAAGTTCCCGCCCCAGTTCGCGGCTGATGTTGACGGCGAAGTGCTCGGCCAGTTTCAGGATGTCTCCGGTGCGCACACGCAACGGCGGTACCGTCAACACATCGAAAGCCAGTCGGTCGAGCAGGTCGGCACGAAATTGTCCGGCACGCACGGCTGCCGGCAAGTCACGGTTGGTGGCGCCGACGATACGCACATCCACCTTCAAGGTCTCGTTGCCACCGACGCGTTCGAATTGGCCGTACTCGACCGCACGAAGGATCTTCTCCTGCACCCGCATCGAGACGGTGGCCAGTTCGTCGAGGAACAGCGTGCCGCCATCAGCCTGCTCGAAGCGGCCGATGTGGCGGTGCGTAGCGCCGGTGAAGGCGCCCGCCTCGTGGCCGAACAACTCGGTTTCGAGCAAGGCCTCGGTCAAGGTCGCGCAGTTGAGCTTGACCAGCGGAGCTTTCCAGCGCGGCGACAGGAAATGCAGGCGCGCGGCAATCAGTTCCTTGCCCGTGCCGCGCTCGCCGATGACCAGTACCGGTTTGTCGACTGCAGCCGCGCGCGAGGTGTGCTCCAGCAGATTCAGGAACGCGGGCGACTCGCCCAGCATGGCGGTGGTTTCGGTATCGAATGACGGCGGACTGGGCATGCAGCATCACTTGTTTGTGGTGGCGGCGCACGCCGTCATCCGGATTCGGACATATGTTTCGTTGAATCGTCACAATAACCGTAGTTTAGTCATTCTAGCTAATTTTAAATTAATCTAACTTTAAAGAAGAATAGATGTTGCTGGTTGGATGCATGAAAGTCGTTGTTGATCAATATGTTACGAATATATGTAAATATGGCACGATATCTGCTTTATGAACGGCGTGACCCACTTCACTTTCAGAGGCAAGCAAACATGGGCGTCTTTTCGAGAATGAGCGACATCGTCAACTCCAACATCAACGCGATGCTGGACAAGGCCGAGAACCCGGAAAAGATGGTGCGACTGATCATCCAGGAAATGGAAGACACGCTGGTGGAAGTCCGCTCCGCCGCGGCACGCGCGATTGCCGACCGCAAGGAGCTGGAACGGCGTGCGGCTCATGCCACACGCGAAGCCGACGAGTGGCAGCGCCGGGCAGAGCTGGCGATCACCAAGGGTCGTGACGATCTGGCCAAGGCGGCGCTTGCCGAAAAGAAGCAAATGGTTGGCGCGCAGGACTCATTCAGGGAACAACACAAGGAAATCGAACTGGGCCTGGCCAAACTCAACGACGACATCGCCGCGCTGCAAGCGAAGCTGGCCGATGCCAAACATCGCCAGAAGCTGCTCGAGACTCGCCATGACACGGCCGCCTACCGCCTCAAGGCACGTAGCCGCACCCACGACGCGCGCATCAACGACGCGCTGGGTCGTTTCGATCACTACGAGCGCAAGCTCGAGGACATGGAAGGCAAGGTGGACGCCTACGACCTGGGCAAGCAACACGGCCTTGACCGCCAATTCGCGGACCTGGAGACCGACGACCACGTCGAGGCAGAGCTGGCCGCACTGAAAGAACGCATGGGTTCGGAAAGAGTCGACCACAGGGAGTAAGAAGCCATGGTGGATTTCACGGGCATGTTCGCCATCTTCTGCGTCTTCGTCGCGCCGCTGTGGCTGATCATGCATTACTCGACGAAACGCCGGCAGGCACAAAGCCTGACGCGCGAGGACGAAAAGATGCTCTCGGATTTGTGGCAACTGGCCAACAAGATGGAAAACCGCGTGACCTCGCTGGAAACCATTCTCGATACACGCTCGCCCGGCTGGAGGGACAAGACATGAACGATGCACGTGACGAATACCGGGCGCGCCGGCTTTACCGCGACTCCGAACGTGGTTTGATCCTGGGCGTATGCGCGGGCATCGCGAAATGCTTCGACTGGCCGGTATGGCTGACCCGCGTCGGAGCGCTTGCGCTGGGTTGGTTCTTTCCGCTGTCTGTCGTCGTCGCTTATTTCGTTGCCGCCCTGATCATGCCGGAGCGACCGCTGCGCTATTGCGGCGACGGCGATGAACGCAGCTGCTGGCAATCAACCCGTCATCGGAGCTGAACCATGAGACACGACGAGCACTGGCGCGCGCAGCGCTTTTACCGCGACCCGCCCAATGGCAAACTCCTGGGTGTGTGCGCGGGTCTGGCCGATTACTTTGGCTGGAACGTTACCTTCGTCCGCATCCTGGCGGTCATCGCGCTGATCTGGTTCAACGTGCTGACGCTGATTGCGTATTTCGCGCTCGGTTTCATGCTGCCCGTCAAGCCGGACCGGCTCTACGACTGGGATGCCGACGAAGAGTACTGGCGCAGTGTCAGGCGTTCGGCCGACGGTACCTTCCGTGACGTGCGCCACCGCTTTCGCGAGCTGGACATGAAGATGCAGCACATGGAACGCTACGTCACTTCGAGTCGGTACGACCTCGACCGCCAATTTCGCGATCTGGAAGACTAGGAATCAACGATGGGAAACGGTCAGTTCTTCGTTCTGAGTATCATCATCATCGTGTTCGGGGCGCGCATCCTCCGAGACCACCTGCGGATGAAACAAATCCAACCCCGCGAAAACCCGCAATACCAGACCCGCATCGACGCCCTGGAGCAGCGCATGCGAACCCTCGAGCGCATCGTGACCGACAAGGGCTACGACCTCAAACGGGAATTCGACAAGCTGTAAGCGTGGCGCAAGTCCACGCCAATTCAGCGCAAAGCCATGGGGCGTCCGCCCAGCACCAGAGTGGCGCGTCCAAAATCAGGCGCAGTGCACGTGAAGAGTCGGCTTGGGGGCGGAAATCGCCAATTC
>JBDTKM010000295.1:0-3335 GCA_039935315.1 Rhodanobacter sp.
TCGCCTTGTCGAACTGGCCGCCTACTGCCAGTGGCAGTACGTCCAGCGCACGGGCAATACCGTCGAAGATGGCATTTTCATCGTTCGCCGAGGGCCGACCCAACACCCAGGGCGTGACTTGCTCACGGCTGCCCGGATGACCAATGCCCACGCGCAACCGATGAAACCCGCCGTGACCCAGCTGCGCCATGATGTCGCGCAGGCCATTCTGCCCACCGTGTCCGCCATCGTACTTCAGGCGCACGGCGCCGGGCGGAAGGTCCAGATCATCGTGCACGACCAGACACTGGTCAGGCTCGATCTTGTAATAGCGCAGTGCCGCAACCACGGCGACACCGCTTTTGTTCATGAAAGTCGCTGGCTTGAGTACCCAGACAGGCTCACCGCCAATGCGCAGCTTGCAGCTCTCGCCATGCAATTTGTCGTCAAAACCGAAGCGCTCGCCCTGCCCGCTGGCGAGAGCGTCCACAAACCAGAACCCGGCATTGTGCCGGGTTCGTAGGTATTCGGCGCCGGGGTTACCCAGCCCGACAATGAGTCGCAAATCAGCCATGCAAGTTCAGCCAACACCGTCCCGCGCCCATCGCAGGCGCGGGACGAGAGGGCTTACTTCTTGTCGGCAGCCGGCTTGGCCTTGGCTGCCGGCTTGGCTGCCGCTGCCTTGGCGGCTTCTGCCTCGGCTTCGGCCGCAGCGTCTTCGGCAGCATCAGCCGCGCTTTCCTTGACCATATTGACGGTCACCACCGGGATGTCGTGGTCTTCGCCAAGCAGCAGCGCGGGCAGTTCGACATTCGCCGGCAACTTCAGGTGCGACAGGTGAATGATGTCGCCTGCCTCCAGTGCGCCCAGATCCAGATCAATGAACTCCGGCAGATCCTTCGGCAGGCACAAGACCTCGACCTCGGTCAGGTTGTGCGAGATCACCAGACCGGCGGTCTTGCTGGCCGGCGACAAGTCCTTGTTGAGGAAGTGCAGCGGCACATTCACACGCAGCTTGGCGTTCTCGTCGATGCGCAGGAAATCCATATGCATCATCAGCTGCTTGAACGGATGCTTCTGCCAATCACGCACCAGCACCTTCTGCACCTTGCCATCGACATTCAGGTCGAGCAGCGAGGAGAAGAACCACTCGTTTTTCGCGGCGAGCAGGATGGTGTTATGGACGATCTGGATGCTCTGCGGCTCTTGGCCGGCACCGTAGATGACGGCAGGCACGAAGCCGGCATGACGCAGGCGGCGGCTCGCACCTTTCCCCTCGTCCGTGCGGCTTTGCGCCTTGATCTCATGAGTCTTTGCCATTTGAATTACTACCTTGGGTTGTATTTGCCGCCTCGCGACGACTTGAATGGTTCCCCCGCGACCAGAGGAACCGGGTAACGGAATGAGGACGATTGGCGATGGTGCGAAAGCCGCTTGCGGCCCTCACCCAACCACCCGTCCCCATGCCTCAATCCACGTAAAGCGAACTCACCGATTCACCGTAAGCAATGCGGCGAATCGTTTCCGCCAGCAGTTCGGCAACCGAGAGCTGACGGATCTTGCTGCACGCCTGCACTTCATCGCGCAGCGGCAGCGTATTGGTGACAATCAGCTGATCAAGCTGGGAGCCTTCGATATTGCGAACTGCCGCGCCCGACAACACCGGATGCACGCAATAGGCGATCACCTTGCGGGCGCCGCGCTCCTTCAGGGCGGCGGCGGCCGAACACAAGGTGCCGGCAGTGTCCACGATGTCGTCGACCATCACGCAAGTCTTGCCTTCGACGTCGCCGATGATGTTCATCACCGTGGAAACATTGGCCCGCGGACGGCGCTTGTCGATGATCGCCAGATCCGCATCATCCAGCCGCTTGGCAATGGCACGCGCACGCACCACACCGCCCACGTCCGGGCTGACCACAATCAGGTCGTCCATGCTGTGGTTGCGCCAGATGTCCGCCAGCAACACCGGCGAGGCGTAGACATTGTCGACCGGGATATCAAAGAAACCCTGAATCTGGTCGGCGTGCAGGTCCACGGTCAGCAGGCGGTCAACACCAGCGGCGCTGATCATCTTGGCAGCCAGCTTGGCGGTGATCGGCACCCGTGCCGAACGCGGCCGGCGATCCTGTCGTGCATAACCGAAATACGGAATGACCGCGGTAACACTGGTGGCGGACGCACGCTTGAGCGCATCAGTAAGCGCCAGCAGTTCGAAGAGATTTTCCGCACTCGGCGCGCCGGTAGGCTGCAGCACGAACACTTCCTGACGCCGAACGTTCTCCTCGATCTCGATCTGTACTTCGCCGTCGCTGAAGGTGCCCACCAGCGCCTTGCCCAATGGCACGCCCAAGCGTTGGGCGACGTTCTCGGACAGCGCACGGTGCGCATTGCCGGAAAAAAGCAGCATCGGGGTGGACGTATCCACAGTCATTACCTCAGAACCAATGGCCATCATGAATGGCTGGGGCGGCAGGATTCGAACCTGCGTATGCGGGAATCAAAATCCCGTGCCTTAACCAGCTTGGCGACGCCCCAGAAGTTTTAGTTTCGTTCGTGCTTTGGTTCGATCCATTTGGCAGCCGCGACCGCGCGACTACCTTTTTGCGTGACTCAAGGCTCGCCGCGATGGCGCGCCAGGGACTGGTTCAGCGGTGAAACATCGACCCCCGCAGCAACGTGTGCCGAGAAAGCCGTCGGACACCGGCGCGCAATGGCCACTGCCCGATCGAGTGATTTCGTCTCCAGAAAAACACAACCGCCGCTACCGGAAAGTCGCGCCTTGTCGAAGCCCGCCAGCCAGTCCAGCGCCGCGGCAACCTGCGGATGCCGCGCTCGCACGACTGCCGTAAAGACGTTTTCCGCAGCTTCGCCGGAAACAAAGGATGAAATTGTCGCCCGCGGCGCATTACGTGTCAATTCAGCCGCTTGAAAAAGTGCAGCAGTCGAGACGGATTCGTGCGGATCGAGCACGACATGATAGCGCCGCGGCAGCGTCAATGGCGTGAGTTTTTCGCCCACGCCTTCCGCCCAGGCAGAACGTCCGCGCACAAACACCGGCACGTCCGCACCCAGCTGGTGCCCCAACTCGGCCAGGGCATCCAGCCCAAGATCCAACCCCCACAGATGGTTGAGCGCCACCAACACGGTGGCCGCATCGGAGCTGCCGCCTCCCAGACCGCCGCCCATCGGGATGCGTTTTTCGACCGTGATGTCCACGCCCGCGCCACCTTGAGGCTGCAGCAACCGCGCGGCCCTGATCACCAAATCGTGTTCGGCGGATACGCCCGGCGTCTCGCTGAGACGGCGAATGTCGCCATCGTCACGTACGCGCAACCGAATCTCGTCACCCCAGT
>JBDTKM010000296.1:0-3257 GCA_039935315.1 Rhodanobacter sp.
TCCAGCCGGATGCCGGTGAGGATCGGTTGGCCGTAGCCCCCCGCACCGATCAGGGCGGCCAGCGTGGCGGTGCCGACGTTGATCACCGCCGCGATCTTGACGCCGGCGAGGATCGAGCGCATCGCCAACGGCAGCTCGATCCGGCGCAGGCGCTCCGCGCGCGGCAAGCCGAGCGCCGCGGCGGACTCGCGCAGCTCGGGCGCGATGCCGACCAGGCCGGCATGGGTATTGCGCACGATTGGCAGCAGGCTGTACAGGAAGAGCGCGGCGACTGCCGGCCACGTGCCGATACCCAGCAGCGGTATCATGAACACGAACATGGCCAGCGACGGCACCGTCTGCAGGATGCCGGTGGCGCCGATCACCAGCTGCCCCAACCGGCGCAGGCGCGCGGCAAGAATGCCCAGCGGAATCGCCAGCAGCAGCGCCAGCCCCAGCGAGATCGCGACCAGTTTGATGTGTTCCTCGCTGCGCTGACGCAGGCGCTGCCACAGGCCATGCTGGCCCGGTTCGACATGGGTGCCCAGAAAATCGGCGGCGACCGCGCTGTCGCGTTGACCTTTGAGCTTCACCGCGGCATTCATCCTGCGCATGGTCTGCTCGTCGATGCGGCCGGCGAGCTTCTGCAGCACCGCCACGAACGCTGGTGCAGTCTGCTGGAGTGACAGGCGATACAGATACACCGCCTCATAGCGGGGGAAGTATTGACGGTCGTCGAGCAAGGTGCGCAGGTGGTAGTAGGGAATCTCGGCGTCGGTGCTGTACAGGTCGATCGCGTCCACCGCGCTGCTGGCTACCGCGCGGTAGGAAAGGGCGTGGTCCATGCCGCTGACCCGGGTTTGCGGCAGCGCATAGGCCTGTTGCAATCCCGGCCAGCCGTCGCCGCGATTCATGAACTCGTTGGAAAATCCAAAATGCAGATTCGGATGGGCGCGCAGATCGGAGATGCGCTCGATGCCCAGTCGTTTAGCCTCGCTGGCGCGCATGCCGATCGCATAGGTATTGTCGAAGCCGAGCGAGTCGGTGATGCCGATGCCCATCGGTTTCAATTTCGCGCGTAGCGTCGCGATGTCGGCGTTGGCTGGCACGCCTTTCAGCAACTCCTGGGTCAGCGTGCCGGTGTACTCCGGGTAGGCGTCGATGTCGCCCTGCTGCAAGGCCTTCCACAGGATGCTGGTGCCACCCAGTTCGCGCCGGTGCACGGCGTCAATGCCGGCGTCGCGTGCGCTGAGGCGGGCGATTTCGCCCAGGATCACCGACTCGGTGAACTGCTTGGAGCCGATCTGCACCGCTCGCGCCTGTACCCAGCTGGGTAGCACGAGGCTGGCCAGCAGCAACGCGAAGAGGGCTGCGCGGCGTATCACGGCGGCTCCGGCAGGCGTCGCTGCGCCTGCACGAACTGGCGCACGAAGTCGGTGGCGGGGTGGTCACGCAGGTCCGCGAAACTGCCGTCCTGCACTACCGCGCCATGGCGCAGCAGCACCAGCCGATCGGCGAACCAGGCTGCTTCAGCCAGGTCGTGGGTGACCACGATCACGGTCTTCTCCCATCGCGTGAAGATCTGCTTCAACTCGTCCTGCAGTTCATGTCGCACGACCGGGTCGAGCGCACCCAGCGGCTCGTCCAGCAGCAAGGCGTCGGGATCGACCATCAGGGCGCGCATCAGCGCCACGCGCTGGCGCTGGCCGCCGGACAATTCGGCGGGATAGCGCCCGAGCGCATCCGCAGGCAGGTGGCTCAGGGTCGCCAGTGCTTCGGCGCGCTCATGGACGCGTGCAGGGCTCCAGCCCAGATAGCGTGGCAGCAGGGCCAGGTTGCCCAGCGTGGTGAGGTGTGGGAACAGGCCGCCGTCCTGGATCACGTAGCCCACGCGTCGGCGCAGTGCGAGGACATCGGCGCGTTTCAAGCTATGGCCGTCGATCTCTACGCAACCAGCATCGGGCCATTCCAGTCCCAGCAGCAAACGCAGCACGGTGGACTTGCCCGAACCGCTGCTGCCGATCAGCGCGGTAGTGCAGCCTGCGGCGAATTCCAGGTTGATCCGATCCAGCGCGACCACCTGGCCATAATGCTTGCTGGCCTGCTCGATCGTGAACCGGATGCCGCTGGCGGCATCAACGGTTGGCGTGGCGGGCATCGGCCCAACCTCGGTGGAACCCGATGGCGGCCGCCGCGGGTGCGGCCTCATGGCGAGGTTCTGTCAGTGGCCAACCGAATGAGGAATTGCGCCGCCGGCTCGGGCCGACCTGGATGGAAACCCTGGCCGAAGTCGCAGCCCATCCCGGTCAAAAGGTGGCGGGTCGCGCCATCCTCGATGCCTTCGGCGGTGGTCAGGTCCGGGTTGTGAGCCAGGTCGATGAGGGCGCTGACCCGTTTGGCGATGCGCGGCTCGCTGCGCACGGCGATGATCAGCGATGGGTCGATCTTCAGCTCGGTGGCCGGGAACTGCCGCAGAGACGCACCCGCCACCTCGCCAGTGCTCAACTCGACCCGTGCGCCGGTGGGATACACCTCCCGGGCAAACCCGTCCTTGTTCGACCATCTCGGCCTCGCACAACTGGTTGCGCGAGGCGTGGATCCGCTGCAGCGCCTGCTGGCGCGAGATGTCTGCAGCCGATGGGCGCGCACCGGACATCGCGTCATGGATGTCGATGATGTCGAGCATCCGGCCGCCGGCCGGGATCGCGACGACCGCCAGCGGCATGCCTGGACGTCGGCGAGCACCTGCGTCAGCCCGTGCGCAAGCGTTCGTGGGGTGTCGATATACGCCTGGTGACTCAAATGCTGGCGCGCCTCGATGGCCTCCAGCGCGGTCAGTGCGGTGCCTTGCAGCGGGAATGGCGTCTCTTCCCGGGGTCGATCCTGCTGGCCTGCAAACATGCCCAGCGGCAGGCGGGCCACATCGATGAGGTGCCGTTCGATTGCAAAAGCCACGCGCTAGCTCCAACCGGGTTTACCGGTACCAGGACGGTGCTGGCGACCGACGCTCAGCGTAGCAGCAGCCCGGATGGGCGGCTCGACCTTGGCCCCAGTGCGCTGCCACGGTTACCCTGTGCCCCTTTCCACGCACGATCCCGGACTCATGCCACCCAACCATCGATTGCCCAGACTCATTCGCACGATTCACCTTTATCTTGGAGTGTTCACCGCGCCGATGCTGCTTTTCTTTGCCGTAACGGGCGGCTTGCAGACCTTCGGTCTGCATGAAACCACGCGTGGCAGCAGCTACATTCCGCCGGTCTGGCTGGCCACCGCCG
>JBDTKM010000297.1:0-7042 GCA_039935315.1 Rhodanobacter sp.
CGCCGCTTCGCCGAAGCGATCCATGCCAAGTTCCCGTGCAAGATGCTGGCCTACAACTGCTCGCCCAGCTTCAACTGGAAGAAGAACCTGGACGACGCCACCATCGCCCGCTTCCAGAAGGAACTTGGTGCGATGGGCTACAAGTTCCAGTTCATCACCCTGGCCGGTTTCCACAGCCTCAACTACGGCATGTTCGACCTGGCTCACAACTACGCGCGCCGCCAGATGACCGCCTTCGTCGAGCTGCAGGAGCAGGAGTTCGCCGCCGCCGAGCGCGGCTTCACCGCGGTCAAGCACCAGCGCGAAGTGGGCACCGGTTACTTCGACGCCGTCACCCAGGCGATCCACCAAGGTCAGTCATCGACCACCGCCTTGACCGGCTCCACCGAGGAGGCGCAGTTCAAGCAAGCCGCCGTCGCCTGATCGATCGGCACGGCGCACGTGAGGAACCCGCTGGCGGGCTCCTCACGTCAGTTACTCTGTTGCCGGCTCGGGAGGCGGCACCAGCACGATCACGCTCCAACCCGACTTGGGCTCCAGTTCGCGCTTGGCCGAGGCGACCCGCAAGTTGCCTTTCTCTTCGAAGGCGAACATCAGCACACTGGTGGAGCCGTATTGCTCGATGAATTGCGGCCAGTCGAAGGTGTCGGTGAGCTTGGTCAGCTTGATCCGCCAATCCTGCTCCAGCATCTCCGCGAAACGGCCGTGGGTGATCGTCTCGTCGAACAGCGGCGGCGCCAGCAGATTGCCAGCCAGTGCCGCACGATCGGTGTTTTCTTCGGGGGTCAGATTGCGCAATCGGTAGACCTTTTCGCGACCGAACTCCTGCCGGTAGTGCACGCAGGCCAGCGAGTTGCGTTCACGATGGGTGGACATGGCCAGCAAGCGGCCGATGCCGGTGAGATCCAGGTGCAGCTCCGCATGCGGCGAGGCCGGGTTACCGAAGAACGTCGTCATGCCCTCCATCCGGGCCAGCCGGATGCCTTCCCAGTCGTCGTCGGCCAATATCACGTGGAAACCGGCCTCGCCCAACACCTTGCCAATCGCGCGGGCGACCAGGTCCGAGCCGAAGATCAACACGCCGCGTGGTTCCGGCTCGGCCACCTTCAGCCAGATCGCCAGCGGCCGCGAGGTGGCGCTCTGCAGCACCACGGTGCCGATGATCAGAATGAAGATCAGCGGCACCAGCGCGTCGGCACCGGGCACGTGCAGCGCATCCAGACGCAACGCGAACAACGCCGACACCGACGCCGCCACGATGCCGCGCGGCGCGACCCAGCCGATCAACGCACGCTCGCGCCAACTGAGCTGGCTGCCCACGCTGGCCAGCGACACGGTCAGCGGTCGCACGATCAACTGGGCAATCGCAAACAGTGCGATGCCGGCCAGCAGCATGCCTGGCGGTAGCGGCCACGGCAACCGCGCCGCCAGCAGTATGAACAATACCGACACCAGCACCGTGGTCAGGCTTTCCTTGAAGTCCAGAATGTCGTCCATGTGCACGCCGCGCATGTTGCCCAGCGCGATACCCATGATCGTCACCGCGAGCAGGCCCGATTCGTGGGTGAGTTCGTTGGAGAGACTGAAAGCCAGCAGCACGGCGGCCAGCACGGCGTAGTTCTGCAGGTATTCGGGGATCATCTGCCGTCGCAGGAAAAATGCCACCAGCCACGCTGCCACCGCGCCAATCACCACGCCACTGGCGATGGTGGCGATGAACACGCCGATGGTGTGGCCTTGCTCGTGCGACACGATCGCCTCGAAGATCAGCACCGCGAACAGCGCACCCAGCGGGTCGATCACGATGCCTTCCCAGCGCAGCGTATTGGCGATGCGCGCATTGGGTCGCAAAGTGCGCAGCATCGGCGCAATCACGGTCGGCCCGGTTACGCAACCGAG
Source organism: Rhodanobacter sp. (assembly GCA_039935315.1). Classification (GTDB taxonomy): domain Bacteria; phylum Pseudomonadota; class Gammaproteobacteria; order Xanthomonadales; family Rhodanobacteraceae; genus Rhodanobacter. The sequence continues at coordinate 1,900 of JBDTKM010000297.1, forward strand.
TGCGCCGTACAGCAGGGCGATCGGCCAGCTCACTGCGGCGACGGCGTGCGCGGCCCATGCCAGCAGCAACAGGGTGGCTATCGCGCCATAACTGACCAGGCCGCGCACCGCGCGGCCGATGCCGGGCAACTCGTGGAAGCGCAGCGTCAGGCTGCCCTCGAACAGGATCAAGGCAACCGCCAGCGACACCATCGGGAACAGCAGGCCGCCCAGCAGTTTGTCAGGGTTCAACACACCGCTGACCGGGCCCAGCACGATGCCGGCCAGCAGCAGGAACAGGATCGCTGGCAACTTCACACGCCATGCCACCCACTGCGCCAGAAAGCCGATCATCAACATGCCCGCGAGCATCAGGCCGAGCTCGACAATCATGGCGTCCCCTTCGATAGATCCGGCCGCTATCGAAACACGCGCGGGTGCAAGCGTCCAGAGGCCGCTTCCGCAGGCAGCTCAAAAACGCCGGTACTGCAGCGCTTCGGCCAGATGCTCGCGCTCGAGCAACGCCGCACCGCCATCCAGGTCGGCGATCGTCCGCGCCACCCGCAGCACCCGGTGATAGGCCCGGGCGGACAGGCCAAGCCGCTCCAGCGCGCGCTCGAACCAGCGTCGCTCGGCGGGCCCCAGGGCACAGTCGCGTTCCAGCTCGCGCGTACTGATTTCGGCATTCGGGCGTCCCGCACGCATCAACGATTGCCGGCGTGCCGCCAGTACCCGCGCACGCACGGTGGCGGAGTCTTCGTCCCGGTCGCTGCGCGGTGTGCCCAGCTCAGCCAGCGGCACCGGCGGAACCTGCACGCAAAGATCAATGCGATCTACCAGCGGGCCGGAAATACGTGAGCGGTAGCGCTGCACCTGATCGGGGGTGCACTGGCACCGCGGCTCGCCGGCGTACCCACACGGACAGGGGTTCATTGCCGCCACCAATTGAAACTGGGCCGGGAAGGTCGACTGGCGGGCCGCCCGCGAGATCACGATATGCCCCGATTCCATCGGCTCGCGCAACACCTCCAGCACATGCCGGCTGAACTCAGGCAACTCATCCAGAAACAGCACGCCGTTATGCGCCAGCGAGATCTCGCCCGGACGCGGCCAGGAACCGCCGCCAACCAGCGCCACCGCCGACGCAGTGTGGTGCGGCGCCCGAAACGGCCGGCGTCGCCAGCGCGCAAGATCGGCAGGCTGACCGGAGACCGACAAGACTGCGCAGGTCTCCAGCGCTTCAGACTCGGACAGCGGCGGCAGGATGCCGGACAGGCGCTCGGCCAGCATGGTCTTGCCGGTACCCGGTGGGCCGATCAACAGTAAATGGTGGCCACCCACCGCGGCAATCTCCAACGCTCGCCGTGCCTGCAGCTGGCCACGCACATCGGCCAGGTCGGGGCCGCCCTCGGCGCCGCCATCGCTGGGAATGCCCACGGGCATCGACAAGTCGTGGGCACCACGCAGCCATCCGCAGACTTCGGCCAGCGTCTCGGCGACCCGTACATCGACGTCTGGAACCAATGCAGCCTCGGCCGCGTTTTCGCGCGGCACCACCATCCGTCGGCCGCGTGCCCGCGCGCGCAGCAGAGCCGGCAGTACGCCAGAAACCCTGCGCAACGAGCCGGTCAATGCCAGCTCGCCGAGGAATTCGCAATCATCGAGCTTCTCGCGCGGCACCTGACCACTCGCGGCAAGAATGCCCAGCGCAATCGACAGGTCGAAACGACCGCCGTCCTTGGGCAACTCGGCCGGGGCGAGGTTCACCGTGACCCGGCGATTCGGGTACTCGAATGCAGTGTTCTGGATCGCCACGCGTACGCGATCACGCGCTTCGCGCACCGCCGCCTCGGGCAGACCCACAATATTCGTACAGGGCAAGCCGCCGGAAAGGTGCACCTCCACCACGACTTGCGGCGCGGTAATACCTTCCTGGGCACGACTGAGGGTGACCGCGAGACTCATCGACTGACAAATTGCCGATGCCGAAAAGGGTCGCTGATTCCAACCAACATCACGCGACTCCGCTGGTCAACGCTCAGTAAATAACCGCCTCCGATCGTTCTCGGGGTGAGGGTGACGGATCGGAGGCGGCTCCCGGGAGGGTGTTACGGCAGGCCCCCGCGCGTAGCAACGGTGGCCTCGAGCTCGGCTACGCGTTGTTCCAGTTCGTCGACCTTGGCGCGGGTGCGGGAAAGCACTCCTGCCTGGACATCGAATTCTTCGCGGGTGACCAGGTCGAGGCGGCGCAATCCTTGCGCCAGAACATCTTGGAAGTTGGCGCGCAAATCCTGCTGCACCTGTGCCAATCCTGGCGGTACCAACGACACAAGCCGCAGGGCAATCTGATCGATATCCTGCTTGTCCATCATGGACAGCGCCTCGCACTCGTCGAGATCAATACTAGGTGAATGGGAAATGACCCTGCCATCGGTATGCTCCGTCAAAATTTGTAGGAATTGTCCTACACCGCTGGTGATCAGGCGAGAATGCCGCAACGGAAGGGGCAGTACACTGGCGAGAGCCGTCATGCCGACGCTCGCAGAATCGAGGAACGTTTCATGAAACTGGTCGTGGCGATCATCAAGCCGTTCAAGCTGGACGATGTGCGCGAGGCGCTCGCGGAAGCCGGTGTGCAAGGGGTCACGGTGACCGAGGTGAAGGGTTTCGGTCGGCAGAAGGGCCATACCGAGCTGTATCGCGGCGCAGAATACGTGGTCGACTTCCTGCCCAAGATCAAGCTGGAAGCCGCAGTGGCCGACGACCAGCTCGATCGGGTCATCGAAGCAATCCAGGCTTCCGCCCGCACCGGCAAGATCGGCGACGGCAAGATCTTCGTCAGCCCGCTGGAGCAGGTCATCCGCATCCGCACTGGCGAACTGGACAACGACGCGCTGTAGCGGCACCAGCGTGGGCAACGCTTTCGCCACATCCCGACTTATCCACAACCCCTTGGGTTGACGCTGCCCGGATCACCCGATATGTTGTGGCTGTCGGTGCCCGACACGATGCGACATCGGTCGGGCTTAATAGGGAATCCGGTGTGACTCCGGAACTGCCCCGCAGCGGTAGAGCGGAAACGAACGTGCCCACACGCACTGGCCTACGAGGGCTGGGAAGCGGGCACAAGTAGGCGGATCGCAAGATCCATGTCCGCAAGTCCGAAGACCTGCCGGCACATCGGGGCGAACGTGCCCCGGTGCGTAGTGACGGCTTCCGCGGGGAAGTGCGTCGTGAAGCAGGTCGCCGCATGGCGTCAGGCTTGCGCGTCGCCCCCGGAACCTTCGCTATCAGGCCCTGCTCGTGGGAAGCAGGCGTTTGATGCCCTTGTTCCGGAGCCACCAGCCATGCAACCCCTTGATACCCTGGAGCGCGAGCGCACCGTCGCGCGCGTCGACGTGCCCAACACTGTCGAAACACAGCCCAACCCTCCCACCTTCTCGCTGACTCCGCCGCACAGCGCGGCTTCGATGCACGTGACCAAGCGCAACGGCGGCCAGGAAACGGTCGATGTGAACAAGATCGTGCGCGCAGTCAGCCGCAGCGCCGAAGGCCTGCACGGGGTCGATCCACTGCGGGTGGCGCTGAAGACCATCGGCGGCCTGTATGACGGCGCCACCACCCAGGAACTGGATCAGCTCTCGATTCGTACCGCCGCCGCACTGACCGCAGAGGAACCGGAGTACGGCCAGCTTGCCGCGCGGCTGCTTGGCGCCTACATCGACAAGGAAGTCAGCGGTCAGGAGATCCAGAGTTTCTCGCAGTCGGTCGTGCGCGGTGCCGAGTTGGGCATTCTCAACGAGCGCCTGCGCGACTTTGTCGCCACCAACGCGCGCAAGCTCAATGACGCAATCAACCCGCTGGCCACGCGCCGCTTTGAGTACTTCGGGCTGCGCACGGTGTACGACCGCTACCTGCTGCGCCATCCGCAACAGCGGCTGGTGATCGAGACACCGCAGCATTTTTTCATGCGTATTGCGTGCGCGCTGGGTGGCAACGAGATAGGGGAAACGCTGGAACTTTACCGGCTGTTGTCGTCGCTGGAATACATCGCCAGCTCGCCTACCCTGTTCAACGCCGGCACCGCACATGAGCAGTTGAGCTCGTGCTACCTGCTCGATTCACCGGTCGATTCGCTGGAATCGATCTACGACAAATACGCGGACGTGGCCAAGCTTTCCAAGTTCGCCGGCGGCATCGGCCTGGCCTATTCACGGGTGCGTTCGCGCGGCTCGTTGATCAAGGGCACCAACGGTCATTCCAACGGCTTGTTGCCGTGGCTGAAAACACTCGACGCATCGGTCGCTGCCGTGAACCAGGGCGGCAAGCGCAAGGGTGCGGCCTGCGTCTATCTGGAATCCTGGCATGCCGATATCGAGGATTTCCTCGAGCTGCGCGACAACACCGGCGAAGATGCACGCCGCGCGCACAACCTGAACATTGCCAACTGGATCCCGGACGAATTCATGCGCCGGGTCGAGAGTGATGGCGACTGGTCACTGTTCGATCCGAAGGTGATGCCGCAACTGGTCGACAGCTGGGGCAAGTCGTTTGACGATCTGTACCGCAGGGCCGAGGCGAACGGCCAGGCCACCAAGACGATCAAGGCACGCGAACTCTACGCGCGCATGATGCGCACGCTGGCGCAGACGGGCAACGGCTGGATGACCTTCAAGGACCGCTGCAACGCCACCTCCAATCAGACGGCCAAACCGGACAACATGATCCACCTGTCCAACCTGTGCACCGAGATCCTCGAAGTAAGCTCGTTGAACGAGACGGCCGTATGCAATCTGGGCTCGGTGAATCTGGCACGCCACGTCGTGCGCGGCGCCGATGGAAGCGAAACCTTCGACTTCGACCAACTCGCCGCGACCGTGCGTACCGCGGTGCGCCAGCTCAATCGCGTGATAGATCTCAACTTCTACCCGATCGAGACCGCACGCACCGCCAACATGAAATGGCGGCCGGTGGGACTGGGCGTGATGGGCTTGCAGGATGTGTTCTTCAAACTGCGGCTGCCGTTCGACGCCGAAGAGGCGCTGGCGCTGTCCAGCCGCATCGCCGAGGAGATTTACTTCCACGCGCTGTCGATGTCGACCGAGCTTGCCGAGACCGAAGGCGCGCATCCGGGCTTCGCCGAAAGCCGCGCCGCGGGTGGCGA
>JBDTKM010000298.1:0-2868 GCA_039935315.1 Rhodanobacter sp.
TTCATGCATCGGGATGGTGAAGGTCTTGATCGGAATGCCGCGCGCGTTCGCCTCGCGCACATACATGCCCACATGGGCGATTTCCGGGTCGGTATAGGTACACCACGGCACGACTCGATCGCTCAACAGCTCGTCCCCACCCAGCAGCGCGTTGCGCACCACGATCCGCGCCGACTCTTCCGCGATATCGGTGAACTTCGCTTCGAGGCAGACATCGCCGGCGGCATAGATCCGCGGGTTGCCGGTGCGCAGATGATCGTCAACGGTGATGCCCGCCTCGGCATCGTAGGCAACCCCCGCGGACTCCAGCGCCAGGCCCTGCACATTCGGCCGCCGCCCGACGCCGGTGAGGATGGCGTCGACCCGGATCGTGCTGTGGTAGTCGTCGCTGACCAGGTCGACCACGCGTTCGGTGCCCTCCATGCGGACGGCGCTGGCGGTGGTGTTCAGGCGCACCTCGATGCCGTCGCGGGCGAACGCCTCGGACAAGGTTTGCGCCGCGTCGCGTTCCTCGTGCGGCAGGAACAGCGGCATGTTCTGCACGATGGTGACCTTCGAGCCGAGCCGCTCGAACGCCTGCGCCAGCTCGCAGCCGAGCGGGCCACCACCGATCACCAGCAGCCGCGGCGGCAGTTCGGTGAGGTCGAACACGGTGGCGTTGGTGAGGAAGCCGGCCTGCCTGAGTCCGGGAATGTCCGGTATGTGCGGGCGTGCGCCGGTGGCAATCAGCGCTTTCTCGAAGGTGAGCGGCTGCCCGTTGACGCTCAAGCGGTCGGGGCCCTCGAACTGCGCGTTGCCGAAGTACACATCCACGCCGCTGGCCGCCAGCAGACGCACCGAGGTGGTATTGGTGAGATGACTGCGAATGCGCCGCAGGCGCGACATCGCTGCTGGAAAGTCCACCTTGATCTCGTCGGGAGCTTGCGCACCGTAGCGCGCCGCATCGCGCATTTCGGCATACACCGCCGCCGTGCGCAGCAAGGTCTTGGAGGGCACGCAGCCGGTGTTGAAGCAGGTGCCGCCAATCATGTGCCGCTCGATCAGCGCCACTTTGGCGCCCAGCGCGGCCGCGGCGCTGGCGGCAGCCAGCCCGGCCGATCCGGCGCCCAGAATCACCAGCTGATACGGCCCGGACGGCTGGGGATTGTTCCAGGACTCGGGACTCACGGCATCCAGCCGCTTGCGCTCGAAGGTATCCAGCGGCGCGCGGGTGCTGGCGTCGAATCTTGCGGTCATGCGCGTGCCTCCGTCGGTGCCGGTTGGGCGAGCCAGCCACCGCTGAACCCGGCCTCGCGCAAGCCATCGCGCAGGTAACTGCAGCCGCGCAGCAACTGCCAGATCCAGCCGCTGCGGTGGTTCTCGATCATCATGAAGATGGCGCCCTGATCCAGCCCGTAGTGTCCTGCCGATACCCATGCCTGGCCGTTGGCGTCCACCACGCTGGCGTTGAAACTGGTGGCCAGGCGGTCGTCCGTGAGGATTTGCGGATGGCGCAGCAACATGTTGCGCAACGCCGCCAGCGCCAGCTCGGGCGCAAACGGCACCGAGGTCAACACGGACGGTGGCGACAAGGTGCCGTCATCCGGGCCATAGGGCACGCCGCGAGCGGCATAACCGAACAGGCGGCGGGGCTCGTTGTCGACCGCAGGTTGACTGTCGGTGGGACCATCGCAAGCCGACAGCCCCCAACAGTTGCGGTCGTAGCCGGTGAACTCGTGTGGATTGAGCTGGGCGTATCGGCGCTGCACGATGACGGCACGACGACTGTTCTCGAAATAGTCCGAGTCCTTTTCGCGCATGAACGGATCGCGGATGCCGCGCAGGTCGACCCAGGCATGCGAAAAGTGGTGCACAAACAGCGGGCCGGCATACAGGAAGTCCTGGTCGTACAGGTTCTCCCACTGATAGGTGGCGGTCCAGCCGGCGTAGCAATCGGCAGAGACGGGATGGGTGGGCGAACCCAGCGCCAGCGCGTACAGCATGATCGCTTCGCTGTAGCCCTCCCAACCGTAGTGCAGATAACCACTTTCCGGCTTCCAGCCCTGGTAAATCGTCTCCGCCTTGTCCTGCGACCAACTCCAGTCGACCCGTCGATAGAGCATGTCGGCCAGCTCGCGCAGCTCGGTCTCGGCGGCATTGTCGGCGTCAAAGTAGGTGGCTGCGGTGAGCATGCCGGCGATCAACATGGCGCTGTCGATCATTGACAGCTCCGACTGCCACACCCGCTTGCCCGAGTGGATGTCGAGAAAGTGGTAGTAAAAGCCCTTGTAGCCGGTCGCCGTGGAGCTGCCGCTCTGGTCGCTGTCGCGAAAAAAGCGCAACGCGAGCAGGCTGCGGCGCACGGCCTCGCCGCGCTCCATCCAGCCCCGTTCAACCGCGGCGGGATACACCGACAGCGCGAATCCCACCACCGCGATGCTGACCGGCGAGTTGTCGCGCGAGGTATCCGGCACCAGTCCGTTGGCGGGATTCATGGTCTCCACGAAATAGTCGAATGCCGCGCGCTGCAGGCGATCAAGCATGGCGTCATCGGAAAGCGTGCACAGCTGGGGCATCGGGAACATCCAGAATTTCATGGTTGAGATAGCGAACGGCCGCTGCATCGTCCAGCGGCCACTCCGCCGACCATCATGCCACCGGCGAAACTCGACCGGGTGGTGAAGATTGACCGGCGTACGACACCACTGGCGACAACAGACAACGGGTAGTGTGCCCAGCCGGCCGCATGGAGTCCGTGCAGAACGGCGATTTCACGTCGTATTACCCCATCACCGCCGTACTCTGAACGGCCATACAGCGGCATCCGAGTGCCGCGATATCCGCAGGAGTTCGTTCGCGCCATGCCTTCCCACCCTCCTCGTTCCGCCC
>JBDTKM010000299.1:0-8327 GCA_039935315.1 Rhodanobacter sp.
GCGCGGGGTAACTTTGTCCCGCACGAACCTTGGCAACGAAACCTTGCTGAGCCGTGTCCATGGATTCGATCAGCGCCTGGAATTCACCGGCGTCGGCGGCCGCGTAGGTGCGGGTGATGTCGCTGGCATAGCCGGAGGCGCTGGCGCCCGCGTCGATCAGCAGCGAGCGCGTCCGCTTCGGTGGCTGGCGCGTGAAATCCATATAGTGCAGCACCGCGCCATGCTCGTTCAGCGCCACGATGCTGGAATAGGGAAGTTCGGCGTCGATCTGGCCGGCCGCGGCCAGGTACGCCTGGTGGATGCCCAGCTCGCTCGCGCCGCGGCGGAACGCCTGGTCGGCGGCGCGATGCGCACGCGTGCCAATGCGGTTGGCCTCGCGCATCAGTTCCAGTTCGTACGGCGTCTTGCAGGCGCGGTGGTAATGCAGGTAGTCGAGCACCGCGCCGGGGTTGTTGACCTCGATACCGGCGACCATGGCGTTTGCTTCGGCGATCGTGGCGCAGTTTCGCCTGGGCAGTTCGGCCGCCGCCTCTTCGGCGGTGCGCACGATGACGATCTCGAACTGGTCGACCCAGTAGCCGTTGGGCGCATCGGGCACCACATGCCAGTAGTCGCGTGGTTGCAGGAACACCAGCTTCGGCTTGGCGCCGGGCGTGTACGCGATCCAGCTCCCCGGCGCGTTGATCAGCGGCAGCCAGTGCTTGAACGGCGGGCTGACCGCGTACGGGTAGGGATTGTCATCGAGAAACTTGATCCCGGGCATGCCGGCGGCGACCAGCAGGTGATCGAAGCCGGCCAGTGCGAGCGCGCGGTCGGCGTGATTGCGCACCGTGGCGAGATGTTGCGGATAAAGCGTGGCGAGTCGGTCGTGCATGGAAACTCCTGGCAGGCGCCCGTTCCCGATCGACATGCGCTTGTGCGGCATCCTCCGGGATCAGATGGGCCGCCAATGACGGCGCGCGCCAAGTGAAAGGCCGGGTCATGAACAAAGTGGGGCGACCATGATGACGCGCCCATGCCGACAGTTCCAGTCGGTACCGTACATGCCAACCCGTCAGACCGGCTGTATGGCGGGCGCGGTCAGCCCTGCGCCAGCCAGCCTTCGAGTCGCGCGGCGTCGATGTCGGTAATCGCGATGATCCGGTAGCCGGCCCAGAACTTCCCGGAGCTGGCGGCGCGCTCATGCCACTGCTCCTGGATGCCCACCTCGATCGGTTGGGATTGAACCAGGGCACGGCCAGCGGCAGGCAGGGCAATGCTGACCTGGTACAAGGCTTCGCTGCGTGGCGCCTGAGCGGTGATCAGCAACATGCCGCTGCTGGAAAGGTTACCCAGGTGCCCGATCAGCTCGCCGCGGATCACGTCCGTCACGATCGCATTGGGGGGCACGCTCTTGCGCGGTGCCCGACGCTGGTTGACGGGAACGTTCGGCGGGCTCATTGGCGAGCGGACTCCTGCGGCCTGCCGCCACGCGCCAATGCGGCTGACTGACGCAGGTTGCCGGTAAGGCTGCGCCACGCGCGATCCAGCAGGCTCTCGGGTTCGGTCCGCGCCTCGCGCACACGGCCGCTGGCAACCTCATGGGCCAGCTGAGCCATGGTCATTTCCTCGCCGCGCTGGCCGCGTCGACTGACCAGCAGACAGCGTCCGGACATCGGCGAGTACCAGGCCAGTTTGCGCCGCGCTACCTGGCCGCTGACGGGATCGACAAATTCGAACCAGCTGCCGAATGGCAACTTGCGCAGGCGTTGTTCGACGTGCAACTCGCGTGGGTCGACCGCAGGCGGCCGCACCGGCGTGGCTGCAGTATTCGGTGTTGCCGTTGTTGCCGCCATTGCCGTCGTTACCAGGGTTTTCGCCGTCGCTGCAGGTTGCGCAACCGGCCTGGCGCTGGCTGGTTCGGGAGCGGCCCGTTGTTCGCCCAGGCGCTGGTGCTGTTTCAGGCGCAACGCCAGGTCCGTGGCGCTGGGCAGCTCGGCTGCGGGATCGATCGGGTTGGTCCCGACCAGGCGCTGCGCGACTTGCTCCGATTCCTCGACGTGCATGCCGATCTGCTGCAGACCGCTTTCCACGTCTTGCTGCAATTGCTGACGGTCGGGTATGGGCAGTCGACCGAGCAACTGGTCGGTGATCGCCAACTGGGCCTGGAACGCGTCGCTGTCCTCGTCGTGCCGCAGCAACGTCAGGGCGAGCACATCGGACCACGCGCGATCGAGCAATGCGCGCAACAGGCCGCGTGGTGGCGACTGGGCGAAGCGTTCGGCCATCAACTCGCTGGCGCGGTGGCGCGCCTGGTCCAGCCGTTCACGCCCCTGCGCCGCCTCGACGTGGCGACGCTCGGCGGCCTGTGCCTTGCGCGTCAGCATCGCGAGATGGTGTTCGATATCGGCCAGCAGAGTGGTGTAAAGCCCGGCGCTGGGCGGCTCGAGGTTGGCGCGGCTGACCAGTTCTTCAAGCTTGGTGGCCAGTGGCCGGTTGCTCTCATCGTCGCTGCCGTCAAGCCAGTCATTGGCAGTCGCCGCGACGGTGTCGAGCAGTTGCCGAGCAGGATGGTTGCGCTGCTCGAAGAAGCTGTGATCGGCAACCGCTACGCGCAGCATCGGGAGTTGCAGGTTGCTCAGCAAGTTGCGCGCGTTGCCGCCCTGCTGCAGTTGCTGGCCCAGTTGCTCGAACAAGCCAGCCACAAGCTCAACCGTGTCGCCTTGCTCGCTGGTCAGTTGGGTGTGCGGTGCACCGGCGGGCTTGCCGAAGTTGAGCTGAGTCAACAATTCCTCGCGCAGGCGCGCGGCGCTGCGCAGTTCACGGCTGGCATGGTCGGTGACCTGGGCCAGATGCTGCTGCAGCGCGCCCAGAGCTGATTGCAGTTCATCCTCAGTGGCGGCCGGTCCGGTCGCCTCACCGACTGCCATACCCTGACCATCGCGCCTTCGCGCCAACAGGTTGCGCAAGGATTCCAGTACATGGATCGAGTCTTCGCTGGAGCCTGCCGGGTGGGAATGGGCTGGACTCTCCGCGCCGACGGGTTCGCTGACCGGGATGGCCTCGGCCGGGGCGGCGTGTGAGCGCCGGTTGACATGGCGCGGTGCCCGGACGCTGCGCAACATCGGCAGGATGCCGTCGGATTGCCAGTGCAGATTGATGGTGCTGTACAGCGCGCCCAGGGCGGGGACCACCCACTGGTCGAATTCATGCAGCAGCAGCAGTTGATGCTTGAGCGGGAGTTCCAGTTTGATGCTCGCCTGCTGGAATGCCTTGGCCAAGGCATGCGGCCCCAGCGGCAGCGCAGCGCCTTCCAGTGGCGGCGAGCCGATCAGCACCGCCAGTCGGTAGCCCAGTTCGTACAGCGCACGACCATGGCGTGCATCGCCACGGGCACCCACTTGATCCAGCGTCATCGACATTTCCTGCACGCCAGGGTCGAGCAGTTCCAGCGTTGGCCATGAACTGGCCTCGACGTTCGCCTCGGCGGGATTCTCCGCGGTCTGGTCCAGTTCGCTCAGCCCCGTGCCGATCTGTTCCATGAACGATTCGACGAAGGCGTCTCGCCCCTGCAGCACCCGCTGGTGGCTGTCAAAACATTCGTGTTGCTCGTCGGAGCGGTGCGCATGATCTGCCAGCACGAAGAGTTGTCTTTCGAATTCGCCAATGCACCGGCGCACGGGTTCGTACAAGCCCTCCACGCACAAGGTGTAGCTGGTTTCGATCAATTGCTGCGCACGCACAGACCATCGCCCGTTGTTGAGGCGGGCGGGCGGGTGCGACGCCGACGAGCGTCGCAGGTCCTGTCCGACGTCCATGCAAGAAGCCTGTTTTGTTCCCCGGGATAGACCAAGTCTATGCTGGTTGCCAGGGCGATACTATTGCCATAGTAAAGAAAGTCAGTCCATAAAACTGGCAATCACGTCGTTCAGGAAGCGCTGGCCCAGCGCGCTGGTGTGCAGCCGTTGGGCGTCGTTGCGGAGCCAGCCGCGGCGACGGGCCTCGCCCAGCGGGGCGGCGATGCTGTCCAGTGGCAGGCCGGTGCGTGCGCTGAAATCGCTCATCGGCACACCGTCGATCAGGCGCAGCGCGTTCAACATGTATTCGAACGGAAGGTCGGTACCCGTGACCACACTGTCGCCGCCGATCCGGGCGGGCCCGCTGTTCGACGCCATGTAGGCGAGTGGGCTGCGGGCTTTCCAGCGTCGGTGGAGCTGCCCATGGGCTACATCGCTGAGCTTGCCGTGGGCGCCGGCGCCGATGCCGAGGTAATCGCCGAATTGCCAATAATTGAGGTTGTGCACGCAGCGCCGACCCGGCTGGGCGTACGCTGATATTTCGTATTGAGCGTAACCGGCGGCGGCGAGCCTTGCCTCGCAGGCCTCCTGCATCGCCCACGCATGATCGTCGTCCGGCAGCGGCGGCGGATTGGCCGCGAACACGGTATTCGGCTCCAGGGTCAGCTGATAGTGCGAGATGTGTGTGGGTGCCAGGGCGATCGCGCGATCCACATCCGCCAACGCGCCGTCGAGGGACTGCCTGGGCAACGCATACATCAGGTCCAGATTGATGTTGGTGTAACCTGCGTCCTGCGCCGATTTCACCGCCGCTTCCGCCTCGCTTGCCGAATGAATGCGGCCGAGGCGCTTCAGCTTGTCGTCGTCGAAGCTTTGCACGCCGAACGAGATGCGGTTGACCCCGGCAGCCAGATAGCCATCAAAACGGCCATGCTCGACTGTGCCTGGATTGGTTTCCAGAGTTATTTCGGCGTCGTTGGACAAGGCCATCCGCTGGCGTACACCATCAAGCAGTCGTGCGATCAGTTCGGGTGCAAACAGGCTGGGTGTGCCGCCGCCGAAGAAGATGCTGAGCACCGGACGGTCCTCCAGCGCGGCAGCGAAATCAGCGCGATCCGCGTCCAGGTCGGCCAGCAGATGGTCGATGTATTCGGCGTACGGCGGCGGCGTGCTGCGCAGGCCGTGCGAGTTGAAATCGCAGTACGGGCACTTCTTCACGCACCACGGCATGTGAATGTACAGCGACAGCGGTGGCGCGATCAGACTCATCCGCGCAGCTCGGTCAGTCGCGCCTGCAGCCTGGCCAGCGCCTGGCCGCGGTGGCTGAGGTTGTTTTTCAGCGTCGGATCGAGTTCGGCGGAACTGACTTGCTGACCATGTGGCAGGAACAGCGGGTCATAGCCGAAGCCCTGCGCGCCACGTGGTGCGTCGAGTACGCGGCCATGCCAGCGGCCTTCGACGATCAGCGGAGTGGGGTCGTCGGCGCGGCGCAGCAGCACCAGGGCGCAGATGAAGAACGCGCCGCGTTGCTCTGCAGGCACCCCAGCAAGCTCGCGCAACAACTTTGCGTTGTTGGCAGCATTGTCGCCGTGGCCGCCGGCGTAGCGCGCCGAGTGCAGGCCTGGCGCGCCGCCCAGATAGTCCACGCACAGGCCCGAGTCATCGGCAAGCGCTGGCAGCCCGCTGGACTGCGCCGCATGACGTGCCTTGAGCAACGCGTTCTCGACGAAGGTCAGGCCGCTCTCTTCCGCATCGTCGATACCGAGGCTTGCCTGGGCCACCACGTCGAAGCCGCTATGGGCGAGCAGTGCGTTGAACTCCGCCAACTTGCCGCGGTTGCTGCTGGCCAGGACGATGCGTTGCATGGTGATACGTGTCTCCGGAAGTTGTTGCCTGACCCGTGCCCTCTCCCGCTCGCGGGAGAGGGCACGGGTCACGCTGCGCGCCACAACATGACTAAGTTGAAGCGCCCAGAGCAGCGCGTTGCGCCTGCACCAGCTCGCCGATGCCCTTCTCGGCCAGCGCCAGCAGTGCGTCCATCTCGTCGCGCCGGAACGCGTGGCCTTCGGCGGTGCCTTGCAGCTCGATGAAACCGCCGCCGTCGTTCATCACCACGTTCATGTCGGTGTCGCAGTTGGAGTCCTCGGCGTAGTCCAGGTCGAGCACAGGCATGCCCTGGTAGATACCCACGGATACCGCGGCGATCGAGCCCACGATCGGGTTGCGCTTGAGGTTTTCGCGCTGCATCAACGCGCTCACCGCATCGACCAGGGCCACGTAGGCGCCGGTGATTGCCGCCGTGCGCGTGCCACCGTCGGCCTGCAACACGTCGCAGTCCAGCGTGATCACCCGTTCGCCCAGCGCCTGCCGGTTGACGCAGGCGCGCAGGCTGCGCCCGATCAGGCGCTGGATTTCCATGGTGCGTCCGCCCTGACCGCCACGCGCCGCCTCACGTTGCATGCGGGTATGGGTGGAGCGCGGCAGCATGCCGTATTCGGCAGTGACCCAGCCCTCGCTCTTGCCGCGTAACCACGCCGGCGCGCGGTCCTCGATGCTGGCGGTACACAGCACCCGCGTGTCGCCGAAACTCACCAGCACCGAGCCTTCGGCGTGACGGGTGTAATGGCGTTCGATACTGACGGCGCGCAGCTGGTCGCTGGCGCGGCCACTGGGGCGGCGGACGTCATTCATGCGAGGGAATTCATGGGGCAGATCCTGGGAGATGCTTGACCCGATTGGGCAAGCCGGCAGCGGAGAGTTTACCATTGCCGTCTTTTCCCACGTCCGGAAGGCACCCATGATCCGCAGCATGACGGCCTACGCCAACGCTGAAACGACCGGACCCGCCGGCACGCTAAGCTGCGAGTTGCGCACGGTCAACCATCGCTATCTGGAGCTGAGCCCGCGCCTGCCGGACGATCTGCGCGTGTTTGAATCGTTGTTGCGCGAACGGGTGGCGGCGCGGCTCTCGCGCGGCAAGCTGGATCTCACCGTGCGCCGCAACGGCGAAGCGCGCGGCGAGTCGCTGCAGGTCAATCGCGCGTTGCTGGCGCGGCTCGCCGAGTTGAACGTCGACCTGGTGGCGCTGTTCCCGGGCCTCCAGGTGCAGCTGACCGAACTGTTGCGATTCCCCGGTGTCATGCAGCAGACCGAGAGCGACCCCGAGGCGCAGCGGGCGGCGCTGTTCGAGGTGCTGGATCGAGCGCTGGCCGCGCTCACCGCGACGCGCGAGCGCGAAGGCGAGAAGCTTGCCGCCATTCTGCGCGAGCGGCTCGATGCCATCGAAAAGGTGGTCACCGATGTGCGCGGCTGGATGCCGGAGATTCGCACCGCGTTGCGCGCTCGTCTGGAGTCCCGCCTGGCCGATCTCAAGCAGCCCGTCGAGCCGGGCCGGCTGGAACAGGAATTGGTGCTGCAGATCACCCGCACCGACGTCGATGAGGAACTGGACCGGCTCAGCACCCACATCGCCGAGACTCGTCGCGTGCTGGGTCTGGCCGAGCCGGTGGGGCGCCGCCTCGATTTCCTGATGCAGGAATTCAACCGCGAGGCGAATACGCTGGGGTCGAAATCCGTCGATGCGCGCAGCACCAATGCCGCGGTCGAGTTGAAGGTGCTGATCGAGCAGATGCGCGAACAAGTGCAGAATATTGAATGACGACGGTGAACTCGGCGCCAGCCTTGGCGCCTCAGCCCAACCTTCTCCCCGAGTGGGAGAAGGCGCCAACGAGCTACGCAGCCCATGACGATTGAAGCGGCGGGAACGCTCTTTGTGGTCGCCGCGCCCTCCGGCGCCGGCAAATCCACCCTGGTCCATGCACTGCTGGAGCGTGAGAGCACGATCTCGTTGTCGGTATCCCATACCACGCGACCGCCGCGGCCGGGCGAGCAGTCCGGGCGGCAGTACTACTTCGTCGACCGGGCCGAGTTCGAGCGCAAGATTGCCGAGGGTGTTTTCCTGGAACATGCCGAAGTGCATGGCAACCTTTATGGGACCTCGCGGACCAAGGTCACGGCCATGCTGGAGCAAGGCCTCGACGTGCTGCTGGAAATCGACTGGCAAGGCGCCGCGCAGATCCGCCGCAGCCAGCCCGATTGCGTCAGCGTGTTCATCCTGCCGCCGTCCAGGGCCGAGCTGGAGCGGCGCCTGCGCGGGCGCGGCTCGGACAGCAGCGAGGTGATCGAGCGCCGATTGCACAATTCGCGTGGGGAGATCGCCCATGCGCATGAGTTCGACTACATTCTGGTCAACGATGTCTTCGAGACCGCGCTGACCGATCTGCAGGCCATTGTGCGCGCCGTGCGACTGCGCAGCAGCCTGCAATGGCAGCGACATGAGCGACTGATCGCCGACCTGCTGGCGGCTGAAGCCTGAGTTGCCGACAATCGCCCTGCACATGGCCTTCGGCGCGCGCTTCGGCTACCTTGGCTGTTTTCCCCGTTGCACTTGCCGCCCATGACCGATCCCGTTGACGCCGCGACTGACGACAGCATCTTGGTGCGCATTCGTGGCTTGACCACCGTGCTCGGCGGCAAGACGATTTTTGACGC
>JBDTKM010000300.1:0-3218 GCA_039935315.1 Rhodanobacter sp.
GCCTGGGTCGCATGCGCCTGCCGCGTCGCTTCCGCGCCCGGGTGGAACTGGTGGTCGACGTGCCGGTGTCGCCGCAGCAGGCCAGCGCGGCGACTCTCGAAACCCGGATCCGCGAGCTGCGTGGCGAGCGTCCGTAAGTTTGTGCGGCCATCGGCCGTCAATCATGCGTTGATGACTCGTCCGAGTCCGCTAGCGGGCGATGCGCTTGCCGATCCCAAATCTCAGCCCCGCCCCGCAGCTGCGCCCCCGAGCGGCCTCTCGAGAACAGTGTGTGCGGGAAGACTGGTGACTGAGCAGCTGTCAGCCGGTCCAGCCCCCGATCACCAGCAGGGCCACCACGCTGAGCCAGGCCAGCAAGGCGCGCAGCAAGGCGCTTCGCAGACGGCGCAATTCGTCCAGCGGATCGCTGTGTTCCACGGCGTAACCGTCACCAGCCTCGATGTCGGTCAACACATCAGCCTGTGCGGCGGCGCCGAGGAAACCCGGGCCGCGTTCATACCAGCTGGTGGGGCTGGCCTGGACGTGCCAGCGCCGCCAGGCGTTGATCACCGCGTCCCAGTGGCCGACGACGGCCAGGGTGAAGGTGAGGAGTTGCGCCGGAAACCAGTCCAGCGCGTTGGCGAGGTAACCGGCCGCCCGCTCACTGCTGGTGTCGAGCGCCATCGAGTCGTCGCGACTCAGGGTTTGCGCCAGTCGGTACAGCAGGGCGCCCACCGGTCCGAGCAGAAAAAACCACAGCAGCACCGCGAAGCGTCGGCGCAACGCGGCGTACGCGATCGCCTCGCCCAGTGCTGGTGCGTTCCAGACCACGATGCTGCCGTCGTCCGCCAATGCCTGCGCCGCGGCTTGGCGGCTGACCCCATCGGGCGCGGTCAGGATCGTCTCCAGGTCACGCTCAAACTCGCGCGGGCCGAAGCAGTACAGCAGCACCACCAGCTCGAACAGCAGTCGCGGCAGCTCGCCCAGCAAGGTGCGGCTGAACAACCACCCCAGCAACGCGCAGATCACCAGCGGCGGCAGCAGCGCCAGCAGCACGCGCCCGGCACCGCTGGTATCGGACAACTGGCGCACCCAGCGCCGGAACAGGCCGTCCCGCCGCCAGCCAGCCAGCTGCGGAGCAACATGCAGCAGGCCCAGTGCAATCAGGACGGCGAGCAGACGGATGGCCATGGCGGGCAGACTCGTGGGCAATGCCCGCATTGTAAACGTGGGCTCGACCAAACGCAGGCCCGGACTTGCGGATGGCTGAGTGAGCCGCCGACGGATCACGGACAGGCACGCGGTCGAACGAAGCGGCGTCAACGTGCATCCGCTCATGCCATGTCGAAGAAACTCGTCAATGCGTCATTGAAGCCATGGGTCATGCTGATGCGGGAGGCAGTGATACTCATCGGCCGTGCGCTCCACCTGCGCCAGGCTGATGTGGTGGGCCAGTTGTTCCTGCACGGTCATGCCCCGCCATGCGTCGACATCCACGCAATGCGGGTCGGGAATGCCGAAGAAGTGCTGCAACGTCCGCGCCACCCCGGCCATGCCTTGCATGCGCGGATCGGTCATGTGGAACCCGCCGACGATGGGCGCGCCCGAACCCGGCAGATGAACCGCAGGCGGAAAATTCTGTTCCCTGCCACGCAGCAGATTGCCGCCGGGAATGTAGTCGCCAGAGGATGTCAGCGCTGGCGTCGCCGCGATGACGGGCGCTTGTGCTGCAGCTGACCGTGCCACCGGCGTCGATGGCACGGTCCTGGGCATGCGCAAGGTCACCCGCTTGGGAAGTGTGGGCAGCGCGGGTGGTGGAGTCCGCGCAAGCGGCGGCGGCGGGGCGGGAATGAGCCGGATGCGGAGGCTATCCAGCCGGTGATCGGCGCGGCGTGGCGGCAGCCACCACGGCGGCACGCTGCCGCCAAAGAACAGCCACCAGGCTCCGAGGTGGATACCGATGACGAACACATGGGTGGCGACCCGGCGAGCCGACCCCTGCCGTCCCGCCGGGGTGCGTCGATTTGCAGTCATCCGTGATCAATCCGTGGCCGGTGTCCCGTGCACAGACCGTCACGCTGGATCGAAGTTTCGAAACGCCTGGTTCAGGCCGAATGCGTGGCGCCGGTCAGTGCGTCCAGGTCCAGTCCTGCGCGCAACTGCAGCCAGTGCGCCAGCAAGCGGTACGAAATCGACAACGCCATCGAGGGTACGAAGCTGCCATCGGCGATGCCGCTCACGATTTGTTCGGGCGTGAACCAGCGTGCGTCTTCCAGCTCACGATCGCGCATGTGGATCTGCCGCGACACTGCGGTGGCGAGGAAGCCGACCATCAGTGAGGCCGGCATCGGCCACGGTTGCGAGGAGTGGTAGTGCACCTCGTCGACGATCACGCCGGACTCCTCGGTCACCTCACGGCGGACCGCGTCCTCCAGCGCCTCGCCCGGCTCGACGAAGCCGGCCAGGGTGGAATAAC
This sequence comes from Rhodanobacter sp., assembly GCA_039935315.1. Classification (GTDB taxonomy): domain Bacteria; phylum Pseudomonadota; class Gammaproteobacteria; order Xanthomonadales; family Rhodanobacteraceae; genus Rhodanobacter. The sequence continues at coordinate 2,456 of JBDTKM010000300.1, forward strand.
GGTGCGCTGGCCAGCCGGGCTGGCGCCCGAGCAGGCAGGCACCGTCGTGTTCGACCAGCATGATCACCGCCGCGTCGGTGCGCGGGAAGTGCAGGCGGGCGCAATCGGGGTTGGTGCACTGCGCGCGATGGCCGGCGGACACCAGCTGCAACGGCGCACCACAGTAGGCACAAAAGCGGGTTTCGCGCTGCCAGTGGGCCAGTCCCTTGGCGTAGGCGAACAGGCCGGCCTCGTCGGCAGCGAGCAGCAGCCCGGCCTGACGCAAGCTTGCTCGCCGCGCGCCGAGTGCGCTCTCCAGCGCGTCGAGGCGTGCTGCATCGTCCACGTCCATCGTCAGCAGGAAGTGCGGCCGGTCATGTGCGATGCCGAGCAAAATGACCGGAGCATCCGCAAACCACTGCGCGCGTTCTTGCGCATCCAGCCAACGCAGCGCATCGCCGTCGCGGCGCAGGAACGCTTCGCCGGTGGTATCAAGCAGCAGGTAACGCGCATTGCTTGCGCGGGCTTGCGCGGCGATCCACGCCCCGTCGTCGCGGTGCTCGGCGTTGCGGTCGAGGACGCGGCTCAGGCCGGCGAAGGTGTTGGGGCGTGCCAGCGCGGCCGGATCCATGGCGCCGTACTCAGGCGGTGAACGAGGAGCCGCAGCCGCAGGTGGTCTTCGCGTTCGGGTTGCTGATCACGAATTGCGCGCCGCTGAGGTTCTCGGCGTAGTCGATCTGCGCGCCGGTGAGGTATTGCAGGGAGAGCGGATCACACAGCAAGG
>JBDTKM010000301.1:0-10848 GCA_039935315.1 Rhodanobacter sp.
GCAAGAGACAGACTCGCACGCCTGCGACCCACAATCCACGATCCCTGGGCTGGACTCGGTGGCCATCAGGATCGAGCAACGGCCACTGGCCATACGGGCGGAAACAGAGGTCCCCCCATGGGTGCTCCGGGCTCTAGGCCAGGTGCTGGCACGCTGGCGCGCACCTGTTCCATATTCATGAAGGTTCCGGGTCGAGGGTCATAGCACGCATCGTCCCCGGTGTATCTCACCGCCAAGGCGCGACGTCGCTGGTCGGTGGTGGGATTGCCGGCCGCACCGTGAATGGTCAGACCCAAATGAACCAAGACGTCGCCAGGATCGAGGCTCCAAGAGATGAACTCGTGGCGATCTCGCTCATCATCGATATTGGGAATCGTCTCGTAGGGACTGGCGGCGAAGGCGCCGGCATTGTTGTTATCGAACGCTTTTGGTTTGAAGGTCCGACCCCAAAGGTGGGATCCGCGAACATAGGTAACGACTCCATTGTCTGGCGTCGCCCGGTCGAAGGGCGTCCAGATCGATACGATCTGCCGGCCGGCGACGGGCCAGTAAGGCAGGTCCTGGTGCCAAGGTGTCGGTTCGACCGATCCTGGCTCTTTCACGAAGAGCTGGTCGTAGAACAGGTTCACTCGAGCCGAGCCCATCAATTGGGACGCTAACGCCGGCAGGGGCGAATCGAAGGCGAACGCGCGAAACTCGGGGTTGTGAAGCCACAAGAAGAAGTCGCCGTAGAACCGCCCCGCTTGGCGGCCGTATTCTGACGAAGTAGGGGAGTTGCCGGCCAGCTCGACTTCAATGGCGGCGCGCATGCGCTCCACCCACTCCATGGGCACTACGCGGCGCAAGACGACGGCGCCATCGCGCTGTAATGCGGCGATGGCTTCGTCGTCTGGGCCAAAGGGCTCCGAACGGGATGTCGTCTGCATGGTCATGGTGGTCAGCCTGATGTGTGATCTTGGTTTTCCCCGCCGTTCACGCAGTCTTGTACGCGTGCGGTTCGCCTGAATTACCGTATTTTCTACGCCTGTCGCTGCCCCGTGCCTGCTCAAACGTACGCTGTACGTGCTGCGGGAAGTCTTACTAAAAAATATCCATAATAGAAAGTTGATCCTCTCGATAGAAAGTAACATGATTAAATGGAAATAGCACCCGTGACCCAGGAGCTCCATGGAAAATTCCGTCACCGACATTTCCACCGAGAACGGCACGCCTTCGTGGGCGCGCCATGCCGGGCCGACACTTGAAGATGGTCGGTCCCGTGGCACTGCTCTGTTTCGGCGGCTGCGCCCGGCGTCGGTGCTCTCAGGAAGGTTTAAAGGCCCACGTGCAACACGATCAGTGAACCGTTCCAACACTCGTCTCGGCGAGCCGCAGGTCGTTGTTGTAAGTCTCCATAGCGGTATGCGGAACTGGTGACGCTTTTCGCGGGTGGTCATGAATCTGCACGCGACTGGGAGGCGCAGTTTTCGGAGGCCTTCACTGAAGCGCGCAAGCCGCGTGTTCCCCGGTCCGTCGCAGGACATGTTGGACGTCCGGGCGCTTGCCAGGGCCGCGGCTATTCCAGTCATCCACTCGATTCCAATGGAACGAATCCAATTCAGAATGTGTCCTGAGCAGCTTGTGAAACGTCTTGCGAAGATAACGGCAGTGATGACCATCACCTATTCCATAGGTATGCACTCCATCACCACAGAGGCCCACTATCGGCTACGGGTAGTGTTGCTCCACACAGCGTGACTCGAAGCCAGCAGGCTCTGAGCAACACAGGGTAGTTCACATGCACATATCGGGGCTGACACCGAATCAGATCAAGAGCGCTGAAGCTAAACGTAAACGCGAAGTGGTCAGAGACTTCATGGAGCAAAGGCAGCTGTCTCAGTCCACTCTGGCGGGGTTGTGCGGCATTTCGAAACCAAGTGTGAGTCGAGCGCTGCATGATGAGCCCGCGACGGACACGCGCACACTGCAGAAGCTGCACTACTTGGCGACAAAAATGCCAACCGGCGACTTGGGGGATGCGCTCGATGCGATCAATCGGTCTGCGAGTACATCGACCGGGTGCGATACGTCAGCAGTGGCTCAACTTCTTCGAGCTATAGCGAATCTTCTCGACTCGGACGGAATGGCACGTTGATGTTCTCTCAGGCGCGGTCGGAAACACGGCAGGGTTTCCTTCATCTTAGGGATGGTTGGATCACACTGAAGCGTCCTCGTTTTTCCGAGTTACCTGGAATGTAGAGGCGGTTAGTGGTTTGATCAGCGAAATGTCACGGTCGAGCTTGGCATTATCGGTACGTCCGAATTCGCCATCGGATATCCCGAGTGTTCAGCCCAGCGCCTGTTCCAGTTCCGGAATAAGTTTGAACAGGTCGCCGACGAGGCCAAAGTCGGCCACTTCGAAGATCGGCGCGTCGCCGTCCTTGTTGATCGCCACGATGATGCCGGCGTCCTTGATGCCGGTGAGATGCTGGATGGCGCCGGAGATACCGATGGCCATGTACAGCTCCGGTGCGATGATCTTGCCGGTCTGGCCGACCTGCATTTCATTCGGGCAATAACCGGCATCCACGGCGGCGCGTGAAGCACCCACGGCCGCGCCGATTTTGTCCGCGAACTTGTAGACGATGTCGAAGTTATCCTTCGAGCCGACACCGCGTCCGCCGGAGACCACCTTGGATGCGCTCTGCAGGTCGGGACGGTCGCTGCTGCCTTGCTTGAGCTCGACGAAACGGGTGTGTGTGGGCAACGCCACATTGACCGACAGCGCCTCGACCGGCGCGCGGTTGCCGCCGCTGGTGGCAGCGGGCCAGGAAGCTGTGCGGATGGTTGCGATCACGGCGTGGGCGGAGTCGGCTTCGACCGTGATGATCGCGTTGCCGGCGTAGACTGGACGCTTGAAGGTGTGGCTGCCCTCGACGCTCATCAGGTCGCTGACTTGGGCCACGCCGAGCAGCGCGGCAACGCGCGGGGCGAGATCCTTGCCGAACGTCGTAGAGGGCGCGAATACATGGCTGTAGCCATCGGCGGCTTTCGCGATTTGCGGCGCGAGCACGGCCGCCAGTGGATGCGCGTTTTCGCTGCGTGCGATGGTGAGCACGCGGCTGACACCCTCGATTTTCGCCGCCTCGGCGGCGATCGCATCCGGCGCGTCTGACAGCACCAGTACGTCAATGCTCTCTGGCTTGACCGCGCTGGCGGCGCTCACCGCGCGCGCCGTTGAAGTGTTCAGTTTGCCGCCCAGGTGTTCGGCGATGACCAGGATCTTGCTCATGTGGAGTCTCCGGTATTTCGCATAAGGGCCCACCTTGTGGGCGATGCTCTTGAGGTCGTGTGGTGAAGGCATCGCCCACAAGGTGGGCGCTCCCATAACGGGGTGGTTTACAGCAGTCCTTTCTGCCGCAGCGCGGCGACCAGTTCGGCCGCATCCTTGACCATCAGGCCCTTGCTGCGATTGGCCGGCGCCGCGTAGTGGGTGGTCCGGAGGTGGTCGTGCGACTCGACGCCGAGCAAGGCGAATTCGATCGTGTCGATCGGTTTGGACTTCGCCTTCATGATTTCGGGCAGCTTGATAAAACGTGGCTCGTTCAGGCGCAGGTCGGTGGTGATCACCGCCGGCAGCTCGGCCTCGATCACTTCCAGACCCGCGTCGACTTCGCGCGTCACGGTAACTTTGCCGTCGGCGATCTCGACGTTGCTGGCAAAGGTTGCCTGCGGGCGATCCCACAGGGCAGCGAGCATCTGGCCGGTCTGATTGGCGTCATCGTCGATCGCCTGCTTGCCCAGGATCACCAGCCCGGGCTGCTCTTTCTCGACCAGCTTGAGCAGAGTACGCGCGGCGGTGAGCGGCTGCACCGCTTCACTGGTGACCACGTGAATCGCGCGGTTGGCACCCATGGCCAAGCCGTTGCGCAGATGCGCGGTGAGGTCGGTCGGGCCAATACCGACCACGATGACCTCAGTCGCCACACCCTCCTCACGCAGGCGCAGCGCTTCTTCCAGCGCAATGTCGTCGAACGGATTGGCCGAAAGCTTCACGCCATCGGTGACCACGCCGCTGCCATCAGGTTTGACCTGAATGCGCACGTTGTAGTCCACGACGCGCTTGTAGGCGACCAGAATTTTCATTTGTGGTTCCTTTTGCCGGACGCCTATGAGGCGTTGGGTTGCTATATAGAACGACTATTCCAACCCGATGGCCCTCCTGCTGCCGATGGTGTCGGTGGGCACTATTCGTCCAGGGATTTCCGAGGGCAGCGTGAATGAAGGTTCTCGTATATAGCCTCTTATGTGACGCGCCGCCTTATTGCACGTGGTCATGAGGTTGTGTTTTTCGCCGACCTCTCTAAGGGGCAATCGCGAAGCGGTGTTCTGCCCACCAAAAGCGCATTTCAGCTCCGTTGGCGTTTCAGCCGGCGGGTTATTCAGCGCTTGTCGATCGGCACGTAGGATTGATCTTTCAAGCCAATGTAGTTCGCACTGGGACGGATGATCTTGCCGTCCTGGCGCTGCTCGATCACGTGTGCGCTCCAGCCTGCGGTACGCGAAACCACGAACAGTGGCGTGAACATCGCCGTGGGCACGCCCATCATGTGGTAGGTGCTGGCGGAGAACCAGTCGAGGTTCGGGAACATCTTCTTGACCTCGCCCATTACCTGCTCAATCCGCTCGGAAACGTCGAACAGGGTCCGGTTGCCACCATCGGTGCACAGCTTGCGCGAGACCTCCTTGATGATCTCGTTGCGCGGATCGGACACCGTATAAACCGGATGACCGAAACCGATGATGATTTCCTTGCGCTTGACGCGGGCGCGAATGTCGGCTTCGGCCTCATCGGTGTTGCGGTAGCGCGAGATGATCTCCATCGCCACCTCGTTGGCACCACCATGCTTTGGCCCGCGCAGCGCACCGATCGCGCCGGTGAGCGCCGAGTAAATGTCCGAACCGGTGCCGGCGATGACGCGGGCGGCAAAGGTCGAGGCATTGAACTCGTGCTCGGCGTACAGCACCAGCGACTTGTCCAGCGCCTGGGCGTGCAGCTCGCTCGGCTTCCTGCCATGCAGCAGATGCAGGAAGTGCGCGGCGATAGAATCATCCTCGGTCTGCGTCTCGATGCGCTTGCCGTTGTGGCTGAAGTGGTACCAGTACAGCAGCATCGAGCCGAAGCTGGCCATCAGGCGGTCGGCGATCGCGCGCGCACCGGTGACATGATGATCGTCCTTCTCCGGCAGCACGGTACCGAGCACCGAACAGCCAGTGCGCAGCACGTCCATGGGATGGGTCGCAGCGGGAAGCAGCTCCATCGCCGCCTTCACCGGGGCTGGCAGCCCGCGCAGGCGCTTGAGCCTCGCTTTGTAATTCTGCAGTTCGGTCCAGGTCGGCAACACGCCGTGCACGAGCAGGTGGGCGACCTCCTCGAAACAACCCTTGGCCGCCAGGTCGTGAATGTCGTAACCACGGTAGTGCAGGTCGTTGCCGCTGCGGCCCACCGTGCACAGCGCGGTATTGCCTGCCGCCACGCCGGACAATGCCACGGATTTCTTGGCCTTTGGCATGGCCTGGGTGGTGTCGCTCACCGATGGAATCCCGATCGATGAAGATTTGTCCCGCAGCCCCGCACAGCCAGTAGAGGAATGTGTCGATTATTCGGAATTGCCATCGGTAAACAACCTGTCGAGCTTGAGCTCGTAGACGTGATAACTGAGGTACTCATCCAAGTCTTCGCGCATCTGCATGCTGGGCACGTCGCCGTTTGGGTGCGGTCGCGACGCACGGTATCGCGGAAGTTCGACGCCGTCTTTTCATCGGCCGGTATGTGTCGCAGCGGAAAGGACAATGTCGACGGCGGCATCTGTCAGCTCTTAGTAGGTGAACTGCGACAAGGTATCATGATAGGAACTAAAAGTACCATATAAGAACTAATAATGGCGTTATGGAACATAATGATCCTTTCCAGAGAGGCGATCAATGCACCCTCCCAACGCTGGCATTTCCAATAAGCCCGGCATCTCCACGCCATGGCTGCGCGCCGAACGGGCACGATTTGTTCAAGTGAAATCAACGCCTGCCCCGGGCCATCCACCTTCGACGGCATCCAACAAGCGGCCTGGGCTTGCGATAATCCCGCTTGAACACAGGCTCGATCCGGCCCTTGTTCAACTCAGGGAAGCGCATGAACCAGCCGCTGACTTCCACCCGCGCCGGTCGCTATATCCGGCAGCCAACGGGTTACCGCGCTTTCATCGCCGCGCCGCTGCCTCCCGAGCCGCCGCTGGCGCTGGCCGGTGATCTGCCGGGCCTGCTCTCTCGGGCGGATCGTGCCCTGGGTCGGCTGGATGGCTCGGTTCTGACGCTGCCGAATCCCGATCTGTTCGTATTCATGTATGTGCGCAAGGAGGTGGTGCTGTCGAGCCAGATACGACGTGCCGCTGAACATGCCGCGTCTGCTGGAGTGGCACGCTTGGTTATTCCCGCAGCAAGGCACACTACTCACGCACGCCATCCGTGTCGGCAGCCTGCGTGGCGACGAGCCGATGCAAGTGGTATCCGGGCGCATTGATCGCCCTACGGTGCATTTTCAGGCGCCACCGCGCGAAGGGCTGGAGGTGCAGCTCGATACCTTTCTTGACTGGTTCAACCGCAGCCGCCGCGATGCCGCTCTTGATCCGCTGCTGCGTGCTGGTATGGCGCACTTCTGGTTTGTCACCCTGCACCCGTTTGACGACGGCAATGGCCGGCTCACCCGCGCCATCACCGATCTGGCCTTGGCCCAAGGCGAACATTACGCGATCCGTTTTCACGCCATGTCGGCCAGCATCCTGGCCGATCGCGCCGGCTATTACCGCGTGCTGGAGTCCAGCCAGAAAGCTGGGCTGGATATCACCGCCTGGCTGCACTGGTTTCTCACCACCTTGTTGAACAGCCTGCAGGAAGCCTTGCAGCGCGTCGATGGGGTGCTGGCCAAAGCGCGCTTCTGGCAGCAGCACCAACACCAAGGCCTGCTAGCCGAACAGATCAAGGTGCTCAACCGCCTGCTTGATGGTGGGGTCCTTACCGGTCCTTACCCCCCTAGAGTGATACCAGCGAAAAGTAGAGACTCTCCCCAAGGAGAGTCCCATGCGCAAATCGAAATACACCGAGAGTCAGATCGCCGCGATCCTGCAGGAGGCCGAAGCTGGGTTGGCCGTGGCGGAGGTCGCGCGAAAGCACGGCATCAGCGCAGCCACTTTCTACCAGTGGCGATCCAAGTACGGCGGCATGAGCGTGTCTGACATGCAGCGGTTGCGTGAACTGGAGCAGGAGAACGCGCGCCTGAAGCGCATGTTTGCGGATCTGAGCCTGGATCACGCCGTGCTGAAGGAAGCACTCACAAAAAAATTCTGACGCCCATGCAGCGCCGCGAAGCGGTGGCATGGGCGATGGACGACAAAGAACTGAGTCAACGCCGTGCATGTCGTGTCATGGCACAGCCACGCGGCACGCAACGGCGGATCTTACGCGGTCGTCGGGAGGATGGCGCTGTTGAATCGCGATTGGTCGAACTGGCCAATGCCCATGGTGCTTGGGGCTACCCTCAGCTCCATCAACAGCTTCGCGGCGAAGGCTACCGTATCAATCACAAGCGCACGCATCGGTTGTATCGCAAGCATGGCCTTTCCCTGTGCCGTCGGCGCAGGCGTCGCCTGCCCGAACGCGTTCAACAGCCGCTGTTACAACAACTTCATCCCAACCAAATTTGGTCGATGGACTTTATGAGCGACACACTGGTCAATCGCCGGGCCTACCGCACTTTCAACGTTATCGACGATTGTTCGCGTGATGTGCTGGCCATCGAAATCGACTTCAGTCTGACCGGCGAACGTGTCGTGCGTGTACTGCAGCAGCTATGCGAATGGCACGGCAAACCCGATGCGATGCGCAGCGATAACGGTCCGGAGTTTCGCAGTCACGTCGTGCAGGCGTGGGCCAAGTCCAGCGGCATCGAATGGCAATTCACTCAACCAGGCTGTCCGGCCCAGAACGCGTACATCGAACGATTCAACGGCACGTTCCGTGTCGAGGTGCTTGATGCTTATCAGTTCGAGAGCCTTGATCAGGCTCGCGCTATCAGCGAGCAGTGGATCCCCGTCTACAACGAGCAACGAACCCACAGCGCCATCGGTCATCTGCCACCGATGGTGTTCAAACAGCAGCGGCAGCGACCCGAGTCTCTACTTTCGATTGGTATCGACAGAGGGGTATTGACCCGTGAAGAAGGACAAGGACAGCGGTATCGTCAACGACGCTAACGACTGGGCGATCGAGACGATGATGAACCCACGATACCCGCTGGATCTGTTCCTTCGGGTGATCACAGTTAGCTTGGAAACGATGAAGATCGTGTGGGCGTTGCCCAAGCTCGACATCTGAGGATCAGATCAGAACAGATCGAGCCTCACCTGATCTCTGTCGAGCTCTGAAATCTGGATGAAACTGCTCGAAGTGAGGAGCGACCATCGGTCCAACGCAACATAGTTCTCAGCGAACTCTGAAAGGCGGACCGTATTCGCGACCTGCGCCAAAACCGGGAATTCCCGGTCTGCTTTTTCCGGATCGAAGCGATTGTCGAGGATGAACAAAAGGCCAATGTCACTGTCCTCTTGGCTCGCGAGGATGGCCTTTCTGAGGCGGGAGCTGACGGACTGGGCCGATGGGTTGATGGCGTCGACGTAGATGCTGCCCCATAAAATCGGGTCTTCGTGGAAACGTGTGGGTGAATTGGCGGCGTTGAGGACCGCGTAGTCTCTGCGGCACAGGGCTTTCGCGGATGTCAGCGTGGACCCGAAATCTGGCACGCTTTGGCGATGACCATTCGTGCGAAGCATCCGCGGCGTGTGCGTGACGCCTATCAGTTCCCTGGTTTTCGTCCGCAGGCGACGGCCAAGGGCGTGTTCGGCGATCCCAAGGCGCGGGTCGTCACGCTCGTGCGCCGGGGGAAAAAACAGTCTGCGGATGTTGCGGTCACCGACAATCGGGCTGGTATGACCGCAAAGTGCACCGTGTACGCGACCTGTCGTGCGGTGACACGCGGGTTTGGCTGGAGCTGGAGGTTCGTCGCGTGGATTGTCGAGCCTGCGACAAGGTGAAGACCGAGCGACTCGACTTCCTGGCCGACAACCCGTTCTACACGAAGCGGTTTGCCTGGCACGTTGGGCGCCGTTGTCGGCAGTCGTCCGTTCGGGATGTGGCCAGAGAATTCAGGCTGGACTGGCAGACCGTCAAGACGTTGGACAAGCAGTGCATGGCCGAGCAACTTCGGCGTGCCGGAATGCCCGGGCCCAAGGCGATCGGCATCGACGAAATCTCGATCCGCAAGGGTCACACTTACCGCATCGTGGTCAGCGATCTGATCCGCAAACGACCGATCTGGTTCGGCGGCAACGACCGCTCCGAGGCGAGCATGGCGATGTTCTACGAGGCCCTTGGCACAAGGAAATCCGCGGGTATCCGGTTGGCAGTGATGGATATGTGGAAGCCTTTTCGCAAGGCTACCCACACGCACGCACCGCAGGCGGCCATCTTGTTCGACAAGTTCCACATCATGGCGCACCTAGGCAAAGCGCTGGATGCCGTGCGTAAGGCCGAGTATGCCCGGCTCAGCGGCAAGGACCTTCGCTTCATCAAGGCACAGAAGTACACGTTGCTCTCGCACCGGGAGAACCTGAGCCTGGACGGAAAGGCGGCGCTCAAGCAACTGCTGGCCGCCAACAAGCGACTCAACACCGCTTACCTGCTCAAGGAAAGCTCTGGTCAGCGGTGGGACTACCGGCGCGAAGCTTGGGCTCGTCGCTTCTTCGAGCAGTGGCGTAAGTCACTGCGCTGGCAACGACTCAAACCGTTCGAGAAATTTGCCGAGATGATCGAACGTCACTGGGACGGCATCGCCGTTTACTGCCGACCCGAGAACAAAGTGCCGCTCGGTTTCGTCGAAGAGCTCAACAACAAGATCCGTGTCATCCAGCGGCGCGCTTACGGCCTGCGTGACGAGGACTACCTGCGGCTGAAGGTGCTCACCTGCATGCTGCCGGAGCTATGAAATGGGGCAGAATCACCCACACGATTTCACGAAGACCCCATTTTTGATACAGGACTTTGAGTGGAGAAAGGAATGAGCGATATCCAGTTGTTCCGTCTGAGCGGCGCCAGCGCCGTGGAGTTGTCCGGTCGCGCTGCCGCCGTCGAGAAGCATCTGCAATCAATGATCGAGACGCAGATGCCGACCTTCCTCGGCGTGCGCTTTCTCGCCACCGAATACACCACCGGCAAGACGCACAAGGGCCGCATCGACTCGCTGGGACTGGATGAGAACGGTTGCCCGGTGATCATCGAGTACAAGCGACACACCAACGAGAACGTAATCAACCAAGGGCTGTTTTATCTCGACTGGCTGATGGACCATCGCGCCGAGTTCCAGTGGCTGGTGATGGAGAAGCTGGGCAAGGATGTCGCCGAGCAGATCGACTGGGCCGGCACACGACTGCTGTGCATCGCCGCTGACTTCACCCGCTACGACCAGTATGCCGTGCAGCAGATTCCACGCAATATCGAACTGATCCGTTACAAGCTTTTTGCTGACGACCTGTTGCTGCTTGATCTGGTCAACAGCGTCAGCGTGGACGATGCCACCGCGGCCAAAGCCGACACTGGTATCTCGACAACGCTGGCGAAGGCTAAGCCAGTCGGCAAGGACAAGACCGCGGAAGAGCAGCTGGAAAACGCGCAACCCGAAATCCGCGCTATGTACGAAGCGTTGTCCGGTCAGCTGCTGGCGCTGGGCGAAGATGTGCAGGAAAAGCATTTGAAACTGTACGT
>JBDTKM010000302.1:0-3689 GCA_039935315.1 Rhodanobacter sp.
GCTGATCGGTGATCTGGGTGGCGGTTGGTCGGACCGGGCATTGGAAAGCCCGGCCAAGACTGCCTCCGCGCTTTGAACCTGGGCAGCACGAGCGCGCCGGCGCAAACCCTGGCAAGCAGTGCGTAATCAGCCTTGTGCGGTGCGCGCCAGCCAATGCGCCGCACCGCGTCCGGCCAACACGCCGCTGGCGAAACAGGCAGTCAGCAGATAGCCGCCGGTGGGTGCTTCCCAGTCCAGCATCTCGCCCGCGCAAAACACGCCGGGGCGAGCGCGCAACATCAGCTGCTCGTCCAGTTCTTCCAGACGTACGCCACCGGCCGTACTGATCGCCTCGGCCACCGGACGCGGCGCGCAAAGACGCAGCGGCAGCGCCTTGAGTTGCGCGGCGAGCGCCGTCGGATCGGCCAGAGTGGGCTTGTCGACCAGCTCGAACACCAGCGCACTTTTCGCCCCGTCCAACCCGGCCCGGCGCCGCAGCCAGTCGCCGATGCTGTGCTTGCCACGCGGTGCCGCGAGGCGCTCGGCCAGCACGAGCTGTGTGTAACCGGGCACCAGGTCCAGGTTCAGCACGGCCTCACCGCGTTCGGCGATCTGTTCACGCAATTCGGCGCCGATCGCATAGACCAGGCTGCCCTCGATACCGTATTCGCTGAGCACAAACTCGCCCTGGCGCCGATGTGCCACACCCCGGCGATCGGTCCACTGCGCTACCACCGGCTTCAGCGGTGCGCCAGCGAAACGGCTGCGCAGATGCTCGCTCCATGCCAGCTCGAAACCACAATTGGCTGCCTGCAGCGGTGCCACATCGATGCCGGCGCGTTGCAGCGGCGCCGTCCACGCGCCATCGGAGCCCAACCTCGGCCAGCTCGCGCCGCCAAGGGCGAGCACCACCGCGTCGGCCGGCACCGCACGCTGACCGCGCGGCGTGGCGAAATGCAATGCATCGTGCGCCTGCCAGCCCAGCCACCGGTGATGCATGTGAAACCTCACGCCGGACTCGCGCAGGCGCCGTACCCAGCCACGCAACAGCGGCGCCGCTTTCATGTCCGCCGGAAACACCCGCCCGGAGCTGCCGACAAAGGTTTCCACGCCGAGCGCGCGGGCCCAGTCGCGTACCGCTTGTGCGTCAAACGCCGTCAGCCAGCGCCCGATCTCGGCCTGACGCGCGCCGTAGCGCTCGACGAAACGTTCCGTTGTCTCCGCATGGGTCAAGTTGAGCCCACCTTTGCCGGCCAACAGAAACTTGCGCCCCACCGATCCCATCGCATCGTACAAATCCACGGCGATTCCAGCGGCGCAGGCAGTCTCGGCTGCCATCAGGCCGGCCGGGCCACCACCGATGATGGCGAGTCGGGGAGAGGAGGTTGGAGTCATGCGTCCATGGTCGCACGAGCCAGACGTTCTGGAGCACGGCGTCAGCATCGGCGGCCCCGTTTTCCATCACGGTCCGCGTCCGCAAGGCACACAAGAGCAGCACGCTGACCGGCAGCTACGAGCCCCGGAGCCGCAGCAAGCATGGCGTTGCACAAGGACCCGCGATTCACCGCCTTCAGGGGACAATGAGGGCGACGGCGTGGAAGCTGTTCGGTGACGAGCAGGCTCTTTCTTTGGCGGGTGGGCCAGGGCGTGAACGTTGTATGGTCACGCTTCCGTCGCCAAGGAATCCGACCATGCTCCGGCTCATCCTGCCGCCCGCCCTGCTTCTGTTTGTGTCGACTGCGGCGATCGCCGCCGCTGCCGCACTGCCGGCCGCGCCACGCGAGCAACCGTCACTGCACGCCCTGGCCGATGCGCCGAGCCAGGTCGAATTGCGCATGACGATCACCCGCCTGATCGGCTTCGGCACCCGCCACACGATGTCCGACACGAAATCCGACAGCCGCGGCATCGGCGCCGCACGACGCTGGGTGAAGTCGCGCTTCGAATCGATCTCGAAGGACTGCGGCGGCTGCATCGAAGTGATCACGCCCTCGCAGACGTTCACCGGCAAGCGCCTGCCCACGCCGACCGAGGTGATGGACGTGGTGGCAATCAAGCGCGGCAGCAGCGACCCCCAGCGGGTGATCGTGATGACCGGCCATCTCGATTCGCGCGTGACCGACGTGATGAACGCCAGCAGCGACGCCCCCGGCGCCAACGATGACGCCTCCGGCGTGGCCGCGCTGATCGAGGCCTCGCGGCTGCTGTCGAAACAGGACAACGGTGCGACCCTGGTATTCGCCGCGCTGTCCGGTGAGGAACAGGGGCTGTACGGCGGCAAGGTGCTGGCGGACTACGCTGTGGCGCATGGCTGGAAGGTCGAGGCCGAGCTCAACAACGACATCGTCGGCAACAGTCACGGCCAGAATGGCGTCATCGGCAACAGCACCGTGCGCGTGTTCTCCGAAGGCACCAAGACCAACGAAACTCCGGCGCAGGCCGACTATCGTCGCTACCACGGTGGCGAAGTGGATTCGCCCTCGCGCAACCTGGCGCGCACCGTCGACCGCCTCGCCGACCAGTACCTGCCCGATTTCCGCGTGCACATGATCTACCGCACCGACCGCTTCGGCCGCGGCGGCGATCAGGTGGAATTCCTCAAGGCCGGCTACCCCGCCGTGCGCGTCACCGAGGCCCATGAAAACTACACCCGGCAACACCAGGACCTGCGCACCGAGAATGGCATCCGCTACGGCGACACCATCGACGGCGTCGACTTCCGCTACCTCGCCCGGGTCACCGCACTCAACGCAATCACCATGGCGAGCCTGAGTCGGGCACCGGCGCCGCCCACCGGCGTCAAGATCGAGGGCGCGCTGGCCACCGACACCAGCGTGCAGTGGAACAAGGTCCCCGGCGCCGCCGGCTATCGCGTGCATTGGCGTGACACTACCGCCCCGCTATGGCAATACGCCCGCGCGGTCGGCGATGTCGACAAGACGGTGCTGCAGGATGTGGTGATCGATGACTGGTTCTTCGGCGTCTCGTCCGTCTCCGCCGACGGCTATGAGAGTCCGGTGGTGTTTCCCGGCTTCGCCGGCAGCTTCGAGCGCTCGCCGGCGAGTCCGAAGCTGTAGCGCTGGGCCAAGGCTCAGTTGAGGTGGTCCTGCTCCCCTCAGCGACGTTGGGAAAGGGGTTTTGGGTACGACGCTGATCGAATGACCGTGCACGACGGCGTCCGGGAGCCACCCGTCCGGTGATCCGGTAGCCGCTGCGAACGTGCCCTGCACGCTAAACTCACGCCATGGCTTCAACTCCACGAAAACGCAAACCTCGCACGGCCGGCGCACCGGCATCCGCCGCCAAGCCGCAGCCGCGCACCAGCGTGACGAAGGCCCCAGCCAGGGCCAGGCTGCAGCCGGCGGACAGCTCGACCCGCGCCACCCGCGTACTGAACTGGCTGTTGCGCAAGCTGCCGGCACGCCGGCGCGAAAAGGCGCTGGATTATCTGGTACTGACCCGGATGGATCGGCCGATCGGCGCGCTGCTGTTGCTGTGGCCGACCTGGTGGGCACTGTGGCTGGCCGCCGGCGATTTCCCGCCGTGGAAGCTGCTGCTCATTTTCACCCTGGGCGTGTTCGTGATGCGCGCAGCCGGCTGCGCGATCAATGATTATGCCGACCGCAAGCTGGACCCGCAGGTAGCGCGCACCGCCGGCCGGCCGATCGCCTCGGGTCGGATCAGCTCGCGCGAGGCGCTGGGGGTGTTTG
>JBDTKM010000303.1:0-4771 GCA_039935315.1 Rhodanobacter sp.
CCCCTGTTCCAACCACTTGCGACTCTTCACGCCAGTGGTTTCGTGCCCGAGAATTCGTTGTAAACACGCTTCAAGCGGAGCGGGGGCTTCTACGCTTTGGCGAACACTTTTACTGACTTCCAGGGAAGCCGGAAGTCTGCCAAGTGGGACTCGCCTGGCCCTGGCAGACGCTTCTGGTCAGTGGTTGGACTTGCCCTGACATGTCAGCCAGTGCCAGGCAAGTCCACCCTGACCACTGTTTTCCAGTTGCGTGCGGGTTACTTCCAGCTCTGCGCCAACTCCGTAGCCAAGTCGTGATAACGGCGCGGCGAATGGCCGAGCAGGCCGGTGAGTATGTCGACCGCGAGCGCCTTGCCCAACATGCCGTCGACATGGAAGCGCGCCAGCATCAGCCGCAAATCGTAAGCCGACCACGACGGCATCACGCTTGCCAGGAAGCCCTCGTAGCCATCGAGATCGTTGCCACCATAGGCCACCGGTTTTCCGAGCACCTCTGACCAGATCTTTGCCAGCGCATGGCCGGTCAGGGCATCGGGTCCGGTGATTTCGATCACCTCGCGCGGCAACGGGGATTGCGCACGCGCCCGACGCAGCAAGGCAGTCACGGCGATCTCCGCGATATCGCGCACATCGACCATCGATACGCCGACATCACCGACCGGCATGCCGTAGCGACCGTGCTGGATCAATCCGTCTCGCAGCATCGCGTCGTTCTGCATGAAATAGGACGGGCGCAGCACCGTCACCGGCAGGTCGAATTGCTCGATCATCCGTTCCACCGTGTACTTGCCGGTGAAATGTGGCACGTCGGTATACGTATCGCTGTTGAGCACTGACAGATAGACAATGCGTTCGATACCGGCCTCGCGCGCCAGACTCAGCGTGCTGATGGCCTGGGTCACCTCATCGGCAACCACCGCGTTGAGCAGGAACAACGTATCGACGTCTTTCAGCGCCGCGCGCATCGAGGCGATGTCGGTCATGTCGCCCTTGATGGCGGTGACGCCTGCGGGGAACGAGGCCTTGTCCGGCTGGCGTGTCAACGCGTGGACGCTGGCGCCCTGGTCCGCCAGTCCGCGGACGACCAGACTGCCGATGGTGCCGGTGCTGCCTGTAACCAGAATGTTCATGAGAGGTCTCCTTGATGGTGTGAATTGGATGATGGACGGCCCTATTTTGCTGTTTCACTTGAACCGCCGATAGCCGGATAATATGGACATCTTGTCTCACTAGTGGAACACGTGATGGATCTGCTCGCGCTGGCTGATTTCAACGATGTGGCTCACCACGGTGGCATCGGGCGCGCCGCGCGGATCACCGGCCGGCCCAAGGCCACGCTTTCACGCAGGGTCCGCCAACTCGAGGACATGCTCGGCGTGCGCCTGTTCGAACGCGGTGGCCACACCTTGCGCCTCACCGAGGAAGGGCGTGAGCTGCAGCAACGAACGCAGTCGTTGCTGGAGCACATCGATGAAGTGGGTGAGATGTTGCGGCGAGGCGTCAGCACGCCACGCGGCCGGCTGCGCGTCAGTGCTCCCGTGCTGTTCGGCCAGCGCGGCCTGGGCCGCATCGCCGCGGACTATGTCCTCGCCTACCCGCAGGTACAACTGGAGGTGGTCACCGAAGATCGCTTCGTCGATCCGCTGGAGGATGACTTCGACCTGATCATCCGCGCCAACCCCGATCCCTCGACGGAACTTGCTGGCCGCTGCTTCCTGCGCGATATGTTGGTGGTCGCGGCGGCGCCGTCGGTGCCCAGGCCGATGAAACAACGGGAAATCGCCGTTCCGGCCGTCAGCTTGCCGCGAACGCCGGCCGATGCGCTGTGGAAACTCAGCCGTGCACGTCGCACGTTGACCGTCGCCACCCGCACCGTGCTGCGCCTCTCATCGATGGCGATGATCCACGATGCGGTGCTCGCCGGCGTGGGTGCCGCGGCGATGCCGCGCTCACTGGTGCAGGCGGATATCGACGCCGGCCGGCTGCTCGACTGGGGCACGCTCGTCGACCGTCACATTGAGGTGTGGGCGCTGTATCCCTCTCATCGACATGTGAGCGCGCGCGTCACCGCATTCGTGAAGCTGCTGGTGGAGCACTTCGAAAACGCCTCCCCGGCCGCCTTCGGAATGAGTGCTTCAGGGACGAAATGAGAGGGCGTACCGCAGGCGTGAGTGAGATGGTGCGCACCGCTTAGTGCCGCATGATGCCGGTCAACATTGAGTTGCCGCTGATCATTCTGGAGCGCGGCTGATCGTCGAGGATCGGAGCGGTGAGGCCCTTGCTCGGTTGCACTCGGCATGACCGTGGCTGTGCGGTGTGAGGTATGGTCAGGTGTTGCGCACTTTGCATCAATGACCTGATGCAGCAATCCGCCTTCCGATATTTGCAGTTTCCACGAGAACCACGCCGTGATCGAAGAACTACGCATCTTCCTGGCGGTGACCGCTGCGGGCAACTTCTCCCGGGTCGCCCGGGACCAGAACATGGCGGTGTCGTCGGTGACGCGCAAGATCGACATGCTGGAAGCCGAGCTGGGCGTAAAACTCTTTCGTCGCAGCTCCCGCCTGGTGTTGCTTACCGACGCCGGTGAACGATTTGTGCTCAGTGCGCGCAGCATCGTGGCGGAACTGGACGACGCCAAGGATGCTCTGGCCGAGCTGCAGGTTGACCCCCGCGGCGTGCTGAGCGTCACCGCTCCCGCCGCTTTCGGACGACGCCATGTCATCCCTGTGGTCAGCGGTTTCCTGGAGCGATACCCGCAGATCGAGCTGGAGTTGCACCTCAGCGATCAAGCGGTGGATCTGGCGGCGCAGCGCGTGGATTTGGCGATACGCATGGGCAGTCTGCTCGACAGTGACATGGTGGCGACCCGTCTGGCCGGTGTGCGCCGGGTGGCCTGTGCCAGTCCGGAGTACATCGCCAGGCACGGGCGGCCTGCCGGACCCGAAGATTTGCTGAAGCACAACTGCCTTACGGTGGCTTCCGGGCACGTCCCGCATGGCTGGTGGAGTTTTCCTGGCGTGCAACACGGCATCGCATTACCGGTGCACGGCAGCCTGCGCAGCAACGACACGGAGGCGTTGCTGCAGGCGGCAGTGGACGGCTTGGGTGTCGTGCACCTGGCCAGCTGGCTGGTCTGTGACATGTTGGCCGAGGGCAAGTTGGTATCGTTGTTTGCAGAGCCCTTGATGTCGGCCTTGTCCTCCTCATCGGCGATCCACGCGGTGCGACTTCCCGGGCGTTCAAATGCGGCCAAGGCGCACTTGTTTGTCGACCATCTGAAAGAGGCATTTGGCGAACCGGCGTACTGGGACAGCAGCCAGATCACTCAAGCGCCAACCCAGTCAGGACTGCCGTCGGCCTGATCCGGATTCCGCCCGATCGCGTTCAGCCGCAACCCGCCACCGCGCAAGCGCCGCCAGTTCCGCATCCCGCTGGAGGTCTGCCTCGATCGATGACGAAGCGCCGAGACAAGAGCCCGGACGAATCATTGATCGTGTTGCGTGCGCACCTTGAAACGGCCTCGCCTTCGAAGAGAAGTTCATCGACCGTCGTGGCCATCACGCCAAAGTGCTTCTTCCACTCCTGACCATGCTTCATTCGTTTGACGTACCCACCGCGGGTCAGGCGGCTTGGCTGGACGGTGGAAGCGGAGAGACTTCCATGATTTGAATCCGGCCCTGATAAATCGTGAAGCGATGACCAACGTGTTCATCGGGGATCACGGTTCCAGTCATGTCACGAACGAGCTGATGCACATGGAGAAAAACCCGATCGGCCGGGTGAAAAGCAACTGGCTCAACATGCGGGTCGATCTCACTCCATTGCGCAGTCCGGTAGGCGCGAACCTCTTCAGGCCCTTGAACGAAACCGCCCTTGAAGGCTCGCGGCCAAGCTGCGTCCGGAGTCATCAGGCCAAGTGCAGCATCCATGTCTCGCGCGTTGAAGGCTGCATAAGCTGCGCGGATCAACTCTACTGTTGAGGCATTTTGTTGTGACATAAGCAGCCCTTCAGCAGTCGATCCGTGAACCGCCAGCTTGGGGTGCCTTGCGTCTGCGCAAGCCCGGCTCCGCAGCCATCACGCTTGCTGCGGGACAACGGTGCGATCCGCTCGTGCTTGCACCGCCATATCACAAGGTCTTGCCATGCCGCCGCCGAGGCTGTGCCCATGATCCGTGACTGGTGTGCGGCAACGCCCGCCATCGTGCCGTCGACAATCGCATGTGCCACATCAGGCAACATGCGCGCTGCGTCGTGGCAGCAATAAACGTCATTGAGAGCTTCTATCCAGCCGCTCGGGGCATCAACATGATTGCGCATTGCGCAACATGAAATTGCGAATTCGGTAATTGTTCGATTAATTGCAACGATACAAACTCTCTCCTCGCTCAGTTCGAGCCTCTTTGAACCCAGGAGAACGTAGCTCATGAATCCCAACCACCTTCCATCATCCCTGCTTTCCCGTACGGCGATTGCCCTGGCGCTCGGCTTCGCCGGTCTTGCCATCACGCCTGCCGCGGCGCTTGCAGCTGCGCCGATGGTGAAAGTCCAGGCACCAGGCTTCTATCGCGTCATGCTGGGCAATTTTGAAATCACGGCCCTGAGTGACGGCACCGATGATCAGCCCGTCGACAAACTCCTCAGCACGCCGGCCGCGCTCACGCACGCGATGCTCAAGAAAGCGTTTCTGAAATCGCCGCTGGAAACATCCGTCAACGCGTTCCTGATCAATACGGGTTCGCGTCTGGTCCTCGTGGACACGGGCGCTGG
>JBDTKM010000304.1:0-3806 GCA_039935315.1 Rhodanobacter sp.
GGGCAGCGATTCGCCGGCCAGCGCCTTCTGGATCACCAGTGGAATCAGCTTCTCGGGAAACTGGTAGAAGCCGTAGTTGTTCGAGCAATTGGTAGTCAGCACTGGCAGGCCGTAGGTGTGATGGAACGCCCGCACCAGATGGTCTGACGCCGCCTTCGACGCAGAATAGGGCGAGTTCGGCGCGTACGGTGTGGTTTCGGTGAACTTGCCGTCGGCGCCCAGCGAACCATAGACCTCGTCGGTCGACACATGCAGGAAGCGGAACTGGTCGCGTGCCGCGCCGTCCAGGCCACGCCAGTAGTCGCGAGCGCATTCGAGCAGGCCCAAGGTGCCGACCACGTTGGTCTGCACGAACTCGGCCGGGCCGTCGATCGAGCGATCCACATGGGACTCGGCGGCAAAATTGACGATCGCATCAGGGCGATGCTTGGCCAACAGCTTCGCTACCAGCGCGCGGTCGCCGATATCCCCCTGCACAAACACGTGTTGGCTGTTGCCGCTCAGCGAGGCCAGGGTGTCCGGGTTGCCGGCATAGGTCAGCTTGTCCAGGTTCACCACGCGCAAGCCGTCGGCGACCGCCTGCAACACGAAGTTGGCGCCAATGAAACCGGCTCCACCAGTGATCAGCAGAGTTTTATTCCGTGTGGATGGTTCGTTCATCAAATGCGTCCCTGGTTGATTGGAATGGACTCAGCTATCACAAGAACACGCCCCTCTCATCAGCGACCCTGGGAGTCCCCTTGCGGGTGAGAGGGACTAGGGGGAGGGTCCGGGCGGAGCCAGTGTGGCAGTACCCCAACGTTGCGATTCCACGCTCCGCTCGTATCCTCATCCGGCGCCTCGTACCACCTTCTGATCCGCAAGGCGGCACCCAGGGTCGTCGATGGGAAGGTCCATGACAATGGAGGCTCGATGCCAGCCAGATCGCCGATCCAGCTCCCGGTAGACGCTGGATGATGCCGGTTTCCGGCGCGATGGCCAAGTGCTCGTCGCGGCATCTGTGGTGCCGCAGCCCGCCAAATGGCGAGAAACTCGATACGTTTCTCAGTTCAACATGAACACCATCAGCATACGTTTGCCCGTCGGTTACCACGCAACCGTTACAATGGGAGGCTTGTCCATCATGCACGCGATCCGTTCGGCCCGTTGGGAGACACCAAATCAATGAAAAATGACAAGCAATCCGCTAAACGGGGCTTCGGTACCCGCGCTATCCACGCCGGCCAGCACCCCGATCCCAGTACCGGCGCGATCATGACGCCGATCTACGCCACCTCGACCTACGTGCAGCAGAGCCCTGGTGTACACAAGGGTTATGAGTACTCACGCACGCAAAACCCCACGCGGATGGCCTACGAGCGCTGCGTGGCGGATCTCGAAGGCGGCGTGGCCGGTTTCGCGTTCGCGTCCGGCCTCGCCGCGGCGGCTACGGTGCTGGATCTGCTCGATTCGGGCAGCCATGTGATCGCGATGGATGATCTGTACGGCGGCACCTACCGGTTGTTCGAGAAAGTGCGTCGACGTTCGGCTGGCCTGGATTTCAGCTTCATTGACCTGAACGACAGCACGGCCCTGAAGGCGGCGTTGAAGCCAAACACCAAGATGATCTGGGCCGAGACACCCACCAACCCGATGCTGAAGCTGGTCGATCTGGCCAAGGTTGCCGCGTTTGCGAAGAAGCACGGTTTGATCCTGGTGGTCGACAACACGTTCTGCTCACCGATGGTGCAGCGCCCGCTGGAATACGGCGCCGACTTGGTGCTGCACTCTGCCACGAAATACATCAATGGCCACTCCGACATGGTCGGTGGCATCGTGGTCGTGGGCAACCCAGAGCTGGTTGAGCCGATGGGCTTCCTGCAGAACTCCGTCGGCGCCGTGGCGGGTCCGTTCGATGCGTTTCTGGCCATGCGCGGGCTGAAGACGTTGCACCTACGCATGCGCCAGCACTGCGCCAGCGCGCTCGAGTTGGCGCAGTGGCTGGAAAAGCATCCGGCCATTGAGCGAGTCATCTATCCGGGTCTGAAGAGTCATCCGCAGCACGCACTGGCCAAGCGTCAGATGCATGGTTTCGGAGGTATCGTCACGATCGAGATCAAGGGCGGATTGAGGAAAGCTCGACGCATGTTGGAACGCTGTGAGCTGTTTTCGTTGGCCGAATCGCTCGGTGGCGTCGAAAGCCTGATCGAACATCCCGCCATCATGACTCACGCCTCCGTGCCGGCGGCCATTCGCAGTCGGCTAGGCATCAGCGATGGGCTGGTGCGGCTATCCGTGGGCGTGGAAGATGTAGACGATTTGCGCGCCGAATTGGCCGCTGCGCTGGGCCAATAGCAACTCTGGACAAATGACCCGTTCAACCGGCAAATGTTGGACGTATTTCGCACTGGGACAATAAGGCGGGCAGACGCAGGTGAGTACCGTGAGCAAGCAAAGGATAGCCTTTGGCGTCGGACTGTTGGGTCTGTCGGCGTGGATAAGACGACAGCAGTGGCTCAGGGCGATCTATCGTCATTTTCCGGTGACGATGCGTAACCGCGCTTCGGAGGCCCTGGCCGCGCGTGCCAGTGAGAACCTCAAGTTCAGGCGGACTTCCAACTGGGATAGCAGCAACCGGCCGCCCGAGTCGACCTTGACAGCTTCTTGCACATCGGCACATGTCGGAGGTGCTGGCGTCAACATATTCGCCTACGTCCATGGGCAGTTTGGGCTCGCCGAGGGCGCCCGATTGTATGCGCGGGCCCTGCTTGCCGAAGGCTACCCGGTGGCCATTCACGACATTGAAATCGATATACCTCATGGCATGGACGACTTCAGCCTCGATCCACATATTGGCGAAGAAACGCCCTATGAGACCAACCTGATCTTCGTCAATCCGGATTATCTTGATCAGGCCATGACCAGCATTGGTCACGATAGCCTGGGTGACCGGTACACGATCGCCTGCTGGTTTTGGGAACTGGAGAAATTCCCGGATGAATGGCTGCCGGCCTTGAACTGTGTGGACGAAGTGATGGTTTCCTCCAGTTTCATCCGCAACGCGGTGGCCAAGGTCACCGACAAGCCGGTATGGAATGCTCCGTTGCCGGTTACCCAATCGGTCGACAGTGGGCTGGGTCGACGCGATTTCGGGCTGGAGGATGATGATTTCATTTTTCTGAACAGCTTCGATTTCAACTCCTACCTGGCGCGGAAGAATCCGCAGGCGGCGATCCGTGCGTTCCAACTGGCGTTTGCGGATGGTCGGCCGAACGTCAAGTTGCTGATCAAGTCGAGCAATGGTCATCGCCACCCGGAGCAGCTGCGCGCCTTGTTGAGTGCCGCTGGTGCCGACGAACGCATCATCGTCAGGGATGAGATTATCCCTCGCAGCGACTTGGGAGCATTGCAGCGTTGTGCAGACGCCTACATTTCGCTGCACCGCGCCGAAGGATTCGGTCTGGGTCTTGCCGAGTGCATGCGCATGGGCAAACCGGTGATCGCCACCGCCTGGTCGGGGAATATGGACTTCATGACGACGGAGAATAGTTTCCTGGTCGACTACCACCTGGTGCCTGTAGGTGAGGGTGAATATCTCCATCACGCAAATCAACGGTGGGCTGAGCCCGACGTTGCACATGCAGCGAAGCAGATGCGACGAGTCGTGGAGGACGCCGAGTTCGCCGCAATTGTCGGCGCTCAGGCCGCGCTGGACATCAAGAGCTCGCTTTCGCCGCAGGCGACGGCTCGTCTGATCATCAAGCGTCTGGAGACGGTGTCATCTGATGCAGGCGCACGCGCCAAATCAGGCATTTCTTCGGGGACTG
>JBDTKM010000305.1:0-19781 GCA_039935315.1 Rhodanobacter sp.
GTCAGCGGCAACGGCAATGTCGGCGGGCTGGTCGGTTCCAACTCCAACGGCACGATCACCAACGGCTACTGGGACACCAACACCGCCACTGCGGCGGGGCTACAAGGCGTGGGCAACTCCAACAATCCCAACGTCATTGGTCTGAGCACCTCGGCGCTGGCATCGGCCCTGCCCGCAGGTTTCACCACCGGCGTCTGGGGCAACATCGACAACCAAACCACCCCCTATCTGCTGGCCAATGCCAGCTTCGGCACGGTCAGCGGCTCGGTGATTTTGGGTACGGATAGCAGCACCACGCCGACGTATTACAACGTGATCCTGTCGCTGAACCAACTGCAGAACATCAACAGCACCGGGCTGGCGCTCGACTACGTGCTGGGCGGCAATATCGACGCCAGCGCCACCAGCGGTTGGAACAGCGGTGCCGGCTTCGCCCCACTGGGTGCGGACAGCAACCACAGCTTCACCGGCGTCTTCGACGGCTTGGGACATACTGTCTCCGGCCTGACCATCGACCGGTCGGGCACTAATAATGTCGGCCTGTTCGGCTACGTAGACGGCGGCATACTGCGCAATATCGGCTTGCTCGGCGACAGCGTCAGCGGCAGGTACAATGTCGGCGGGTTGGTCGGTTACAACCACGGCGGCACGATCATCGACGCCTACGCCACCGGCGGTGTCAACGGTGGCCAGTTTGTTGGCGGGCTGGTCGGTTACAACACCGCCACCGGCACGATTAGCGATGCCTACGCCACCGGCAACATCAGCGGCTTCAAGTTTATCGGCGGTCTGGTCGGGTCCAACTCCAACGGCATGATCAGCGACGCATACGCCACCGGCAGCGTCAGCGGCAGCAGTTATATAGGCGGGCTGGCCGGTTACAACTCCAACAACAGCACGATTAGAGACTCTTACGCCACCGGCAGCGTCAGCGGCATCCACTCCGCTACCGGCGGGTTGGTCGGTAAGAACACCCTTTCCACAATCATCAACGCGTACGCTACCGGCAGCGTCAGCGGCAACAGCAATGCCGGCGGGCTGGTCGGTTCCAACTCCCACGGCACGATCAGCAACGCATACGCTACCGGTAGTGTCAGCGGCAACAGCAATATCGGTGCGCTGGTCGGCATTAACTCCAACGGCACGATCAACAACGGCTACTGGGATACCAGCACCTCCGGCCAGCCGACCATGGTCGGCGCCAGCAACAGCGGCACGATCGCCGGTGGCGGTGGCCTGGACACCACCCACATCATGCAACAGGGCAGCTTCAGCAACTTTGACTTCAGCAATGTCTGGATCATCTACGGCGACCACACAGCTCCGCTGCTGCGCTACTTCATGACGCCGCTGATTGTCACCTCCGACAATCAGACCAAGACCTACAACGGCAGCAGCTTTGCCCTGAGCACTGTGAGCTACTCGGTAGCCGGAGCGGGCAGCTCAGGCCATCTGTACGGCCTGGGCAGCTCTTACAACGGCGCCAAGGATGCCAGCGCGACGGCGTATGCGCCCGACCTTTGGTCGGACCAGCAGGGCTACATCATCAGTTATGTCGGCGGTGCGCTGACAATCAATCCGCTGGCAGTCGTCCTGACCGGCAGCCGCACCTACAACGGCAGCAATGGTATTGCCGGCAGCGCGCTTTCGGCCTCCAACCTGATCTCCGGCGACAGCCTGAGCCTGACCGGCAGCGGCACGCTGGCGAGCAAGAACGCCGGCAGCGAAGCCATCACCAGCTTCAGCGGGCTAACCCTCAGCAACAGCAACTACACCCTGACCGGTGCCAGTGGCAGTGTCACTATCAATCCGCTGGCCCTGACCCTGACTTTGCCGGACGTCACCAAAACCTACGACGGCACCACGGGCTACACCCTCAGCTCAACGGACCTGGCGGGCCTGTCGGGCGAGCTACTGAGTGGCGACACAGTCACCGGTGCCACTGTTACCTATGCCGACAAGAATGCCGGTATAGGCAACAAGACCGTGACGTTCTCCGGCGTGGGTATCAGCGACGGCAATGGTGGTGGCAACTACCTCCTCACCTTGGCTGGCAACACCACCAGCACCATCGATCAAAAAGCGTTGACGGTGGCCGGCCTCACCGGTACCGACAAGACTTACGACGGCACCACGAACGACCCGCTGAGCGGCACGGCGATGTTCAATGGTCTGATCGGTACGCAGACCTTGACTGTGGCCGGCACCTTGGCCAGCGCCAACGCCAGCAACCAAGGCGTGGCCTTGATGCTCATGTTGAGCGATGGCAGTAACGGTGGCGTGGCCAGCAACTACACACTGACCCAGCCGACGCTGGCTCCGGTGACCATTGCGCAGGCATCGCTCACGGTGACCGGCCTCACTGGTACCGACAAGACCTACGACGGCAGCACACTCGATCCGCTGAGCGGCACGGCGATGCTCAATGGTCTGGTCGGTACACAGACGCTGACCCTGGGCAACGACAGCACCGGCACCTTGGCCAGTGCCAACGCTGGCAGCCAAGGCGTGACCACCGCGCTCACGCTGAGCGACGGCGACAACGGCGGTCTGGCCAGCAACTACGCGCTGACCCAGCCAACGCTGGCCAACGTGACGGTATACCCAGGCCAAGCCGGTCCTGATGTCGTGCCCAATACCGAGTCGGGTATTGGCTCGGCCGAGAAACTTATGCAGGGTGGGTATATCGTCCCGGTCTCCGGCCCCAGCATCTGGCTTAATCCGATGGCCACCTATGATCTTCGTGCAGGTTTCGGCAAGCCGACCCAAGTCGACCTCACCGTCTGTACCGCCGTCACAAGTACCCCACACTTGGCGTGCAACCGCACCTATCACCTCGATCCGTTTGCGGTCTCTGCCATCATCGTCGGCAACCCGAGTTTGCCGCAGCAGCCTCGAGGCATGTAAAGGCCCACCATCAGTTCCAAACCCGACGAAGCGGGGGCACGCCCCTCGGCTTCGCAGGTTTGGTAATGTGTCTGGAGCTGACGCGGTGCTGGAACCGGCTGCGGCCGGAACGAGTCAACACACGGTGCCGATGCTATAAACCGATCCCAACCGTTGTAGATCTCTTACCGGCCTGGTCACGCTGCCGAGCGCCTCGATGGGTAACGGGTCATGGCATCCCCACCGTTTACCTGCACGTTTGCTGGACAAAGATGACTGCGTTCGACATCAACCTCCGATTCCAGCCGTCCGCCGCGTTCGTGGGCATTCTGGCCGAACTGAATGAACGTTACTCGGACTGGTCCGATGGCTCCTACGACTGGGCCGCGCAGACCACCGACTTCCTGCACAGCGCGGAGCGGCTGCCGAAGTTCGATGAGTCCCTGTTCACTACCCCGCTGAGCCACCGCGCGGTCACCGACCTGCTGCACGTAGCGATTGCTTTGCTGGCCGGCGATTACCTGCTGGTGCGCCGTTACACGCAGGCACTGCGCTTTGCCTTCGTGGTTGGCTATCCGCGCAGCGGTGGCAGCTACCTCACCAAGGAACTGCTGCGCACGATCGGTCTGGACCACACCCATGTTTCCGAGGCGCTGGCGCACGACGGTTTTCCCGAGCTGCGCGACCTCTGGTACGACTGGAACGGTGACCGGCCGTATTTTCATCTGCAGGACGCGATCTTCCAGACCGCCGAGTTTCTGGTGATCGCCAACCTCTATTACCAGAAGAACACCGTGCGCCATCCACATGGTTACTGGCTGGTGCCCAAGAAAATGCACAAGCTGGTTCACTGGGGCGGCAGCTTCAAGATGCTGTTGGGCCAGGGGCGGGCGGACTATCTGGTGACCCTGCGCAATCCGTTGCCGACGGCGATCTCGATCTTCGAGAAAAGCGGCGGGCTGCCGCCTGATCGATTGTTTCCGGCGCGCCAGCCGCGCAGCGCGATCGAGCGCTGGATCCTCACCGATCTGATGATGCTCGGCTACTCGCTCGAGCAGATCGCGGCCATGGATTACTTCCACGCCGTCCAGGCTAGCTGGAGTCAGTTTCACGCGCGCATGGCAACCTCGGGATTGTTTCTGGGCATGCGCGATGAAATCCGCCTGATCCCATATGGCAACGACACGCTGGAGGGCGTGGTGCAGGAATATCGGGCGCGACACCTCAACTCGACACCGCCAGAGCCGGTCCTGATTCACGACAAGGCCACGCAGTACCCCGACTGGCAGACGGATGCGACCACGGCAGTTGAGACAATGACCGCCCTCTGGGCCTCGTTGGGTTTGAGCTTCCCCAAGTTGACGACGGCATGAGCGAACAAGCGCAACCATCACCGGCGCCCCCGAACACCGCTGCATCGTTTCAGCAACAGGCCCGACTACTGCAGCAACGGGGAGAACGCAGCAAGCCACTGGCCGCTTGCAGGCAGGCGATCGCGCGGAATCGCTCCTTCTGACCCGCCCGGTTCGAACGGGACAACCTGAAGCTCGAAGCCGACGCTGCGACCGGCGCCATCCTGGATCTCGGCAACGCCGTCAAGATCGCTCCGGATCCGGCCAGCGGCTGGCTCATTCCCGGCAACGCGTGGAATGCGGCCGGGCACCGTGATCGTGCGCCAACCTGCTTCCAGCAGGCTGGAATGATCGACCCCACCGACGCTGCGGCGCACTACAACATCGGCGTCATCCAGTATCAGCAACGGGTAGTGGAAGTCTTTACGCCGCTCAAGACGCTGCTTGCAGCCGAGCCCGGCGCGTGCCAGATGATCGGCGTGGGCGAGCCCCTGCAGGCATTCCACCTGCAATGTCCATTGACGAGCCTGCGGTTGATGCCTGCAACCACGCTGGCAGTCCGTGCTACCCATCGGCCACGCTGTGTCGCCCGCCGCAACATGACGTAGGGCAAGCCGTTATCGATACGGTCCGCACCGCCTTGGCAGCGTGTGTGGAACGAAACCATTCGACGCATTGCCAGGTCGGACCCGAGTACCCCGACCCTCCCACGGGGGACGGTCGCCACCGGCAGCAATGGTGCGAGAGCGGCCTTGGAACGCAGCATGGACCGGATCACGTTCGTCGGCGGTCCGATCGCTGAAGACCAGTCCGATGAGGTACCGCGGTAGTGAATCGATTGGACCGAGTTGGCTGGCTGCTGCTCGAATCACAGCGAATCCGAAGTTCAGGACTTTCGTCGCGCGCACCCAGCGCACAGTTTTGCCGTCGGCAAAATCTACGGCGCTTTGCTCAACACGTTGTTGATCGGCTGGCGTGCCAACACCGCCCAAGCGCACCACGCTGCAGCGGCAGTCGCGGCCGCCACCGCGTCCATGGCGCGAGTGTCGAGCGCAGCGTTGTCGCCGCCGTACGGCGCGTACTTGGCGGGATCGGTGACCGAAAACAGCCCCAGCGTCGGCGTGCCGCTGGCCGCGGCCAGGTGCATCACGCCGCAGTCGGCGCTGATGAAACCATCCATGCACGCAATCATTGCTGCCATGCGCCGCAAATTTCGTGAGTAACACGGGGTCAGCTTCGAACCCAGTTGCGAGCGGCCGTGCGCGGCCAGCATATCCACCAGCCGGACTTGCGGGCACAACGATTGGAAAGTTCCCACGAACTGCCTCCACCAGTCTTCGCCATAGCATTTGGCGCCGGTGGCGTTGGGGAAAATCGCGATCGTGGGCCCGCGCTGCCTGCGCGCTCCACCGCACATCGAGGCGACCACCAGAGACGCCGCGCGTTTTTCGCCCGGCGTTACTTCCAGATTGAGTTCGGGATAGCTCGAGCGCGTCTCTCCGGCATAAGCCTGACGCAGCAGAAAGACGCTGCGTTGCGCCAGATGGTCGGGACACGCCAGTGCATGCCATGCCGATCGCGGGTTCAGGGACAGGTCGGGAAACCCCAGTTTGTACGTGGCGCGTGCCAAAGCCAGCGTGATGCGCCCGGACTGCGAGCCGTTGCAGGCATCGATCGCCAGGTCGTAGCGGCTGCGCCGCAGCTCGCGCAGGGTATGGCCGGAGTCCCACAGGTGTCGGGCGATCCTTTGTGGCAACACGAGCACACGGTGAACCCTGAAGCGCTCGGCGTACAAGTCTGCCGCGGCCTGGCTGCCCAGCAAGTCGATTTCGGCACCGGGGTAAAGTGCCTCGACTTCACTGATCAGCGCACTGATCAGTACGCTGTTGCCGAGGCGGTGGTTGGGCCGGCATATCAGTACGCGATGGATGCCTCGGATCGGCAAGCCAGCGGGTTCGCACAGCGCGCCACCGACCCGGCGGAACATTCGGCCCAGAACGCCGGCCACTGCCTTGCGTCGCCAGGGATCCCAGCGGGATACCGGTTTCAGCGAGCTGACCGGCACAGATGGCGCGGCCACCAGTGAGCGGGCGATGGGGGGCATGGGCATGGCTTGAGCCTGAAGCAGTTTGCTTTCAACAACCTTATCGACTGCTGAGGGGCGGGTTATGCCGATAGCCGGGTCCAGCGTGGATCACCGACGGCCCGCGGTTAATCGTTGTCGGCGCCTGCCACCGAATCTTCCAGCACCCGGCGGTAGCCGCTTCAACTGCGACCTCATGCGTAACCATCACCGACTTGATCTCAAATGAGTAACGCAGATCGCTGCCGCCGGAATCCTTCCCCAGTTCCTGCTTGATGATCTTGCCGGCATGCCCCTCGAGCGCAACCTTCGGGACCGCCATCATCGAGACCCTTGCCTGCCTGCCGACGTCAAGCCTTGGCGGGTTCACCATACACGAACGCGTTTGCTTGCGCTTAGCCCGCGCGCAACGCGGAAGACGCTTGTTCAAGACGCCGGTCACCCTGCGCCAAAACTGCTCTCGACACACCGCGAGGCAACAATTCGCGCCAAGCAGCGACGACGGTCGCGACCTCGATCTGGTCAATCCGCTGCACCTGCGGCAGTCCCCCGATTACGCTGACCGCGCTGCCCAGCCCGCTGCGTGGTGCCCACATGCGCGGCGAACGCCCTCCGAACAACACCACCAGCGGACAGCCCACCGCAGCCGCCAGATGGGCCGGTCCGGTGTCCACGGAAACCATGCTGTGCGCGCTGGGCAGCAACGCCTTGAGCCGCCCCAGCGGCAGCGCTGCGGTTGAGATGGCCGACGTCGCGGGCCTGACGAAGGAGACCAGCTGGCGCAGATAGCCCTCCTCTGCCGGCGATCCGCAAAACAACAGCTGCGCATGGGGCATGCGCTCGAGCATGGCCCGGGCGAGCGCCGCCCAACGCTCCGGCGGCCAGGACTTGACATCGTCTGCAGCCGCTCGGACACCGTTCCAGCGCATCGTGCGTTTGTTGGCGGGCTGCAGCAGCAGCAACGGTCGCTGCGCCCAGCCGCGTGACTGCAGCCAGCGGTCACAGTCGATGCGCTCGGCTGGGCTCACGCGTAGCACCGGCGCACCGCACAGCGCGCCTGCGCCGCGCTCGAACCGTTCGCGAAAAGCGGGCGGCGTGGCATTGCTGAACCGCGACAACCAATCCAGCCAATGCTCGTCGTCACGCCTGGGCAAGTCTTCGATGAACTGGCAATTCTCCGCCGGGACGCCGGCCAACTTCAGCATGGGGCGGAGCTTGGTGCGGGTGCGAAACGCGGGCTCGGCGATGTGAAACGGGCGATCGCGCAGGCGACTGAGTGCAAGAATGGCCTTCCAGCGCCCCGGGCGCATCCACAACGGTCCGTACTGAGTCTTCAGCGGGATCAGGACGCCGACTTCAGGTTGCGCCGAAAACAGTACGGACGACCAGCCGCCAAGCGAAAGCAACTGGCATGGCTGGCCATAGCGGGAGGACAGCTTGCGCAACAATGGCTGCAACAACACCGTATCGCCAAGACGGCCGAAGCGCACGACGACCGGACTGCAGGTGACTCTCATCAGGAGCGCCGAATGAAGAGTGGATCGCCCTTGCAACGTTCATGACTTGAAGTGGTGCACACGGGAGCCTGTCGGACCGCTGGCTGGCCGGTCCGCGAATTCAGCCGGGTGGCCACGGTGCGCCGATTCCGGGTCCAGCGAACCACGATCGACCGGCAAATCGAAACTGGCCCTGCAAACACAGCCAAATTCCCGCCTCTACCCAACCACTCCCGGACAACCCCTGGACGCCCGCATACGGCGCCTCGCCTTCTGCTAGCAACGAACTGACCAATCCACTGTTGCCAAGCCGGTCGTTCGGGTGGCACACCAGCACGCGATGGTGCTCATGCCGGCCCTGACCGGACAGAGACATCACTCATCAATCTTTTGCGCCGGGGCTGGCCGGACGTTCCACACTTTCACACGACTTGTGGGGCGCCAG
Source organism: Rhodanobacter sp. (assembly GCA_039935315.1). Taxonomy (GTDB): domain Bacteria; phylum Pseudomonadota; class Gammaproteobacteria; order Xanthomonadales; family Rhodanobacteraceae; genus Rhodanobacter. Next base: position 8,263 of record JBDTKM010000305.1, read on the forward strand.
CTGCCGTTCGAGGCACCACCTTCAGTGTCGGCGGGGGCGTCTGGTAACAGCTTGTCAGGGACGCCGCTCGATCCCGATCGGCCGCCCGATCACGGCATCCAGCAAAGTGCGTAGCGCAAGCGACTGAAAGCTCAACCAGGCGATCGCCGTGTTCGATGTGGGGGATTCTGATCGACGCCTGCCGCGCCGGGCTGCGGAGTGGTCGGGGTGGTCAGCAGCTTCACAAACTCAGCCGCAATCACGCTCGTGCTGAAGTGCTCGCGAACGAACTCCTGTGCCGCCGCCCCCATCGGCAACCTGCTGGACGCGTCGCACATATCGAGGATCGCCGCTCGCCAGGCCGCAACGTCCCCCGGCGGCAGCAGCACGCCGGTCACACCTGGATTCAAGGTCTCGGGGATGCCCCCAACGTTGCTGGCCAGCACCGGTATGCCGGCGGCCTGCGCCTCCACCGAGACACGCCCGAACGTCTCGGGGGCGATGGAGGGGAAAGCCAGCATCGACATCGCACTGTAGTAGGGATGGATGTTGTTCACCCAGCCCGGGAAATGGTGCCGGCTCCCCAGTGGGTGCGCAGCGGCCCGATCGCGCAAGGCCTGGGCATCCGGACCGGCGCCGAGCCACAGGCACTGCAGCCGAGGCTCCTGCGCCATGGCTGCCGTGGCCGCTTCAAACAAGGTGAAGATTCCCTTGCCCTGGTGCATGCGGCCGCAGTAGCCGAGCACGATCGGGTCTCCCAGGATGTCCAGTGAGCGCAAGATCGCGCTGTGCTGCACGGGGCTGCGTTGGCACAGGGCCATGTTCACCGGATTGTAGAGTACCTGGACCAGCCCGGGCGGTACGCCGCGCTCAAGATAGGACCGGCGCGCATAGTTCGAGACGGCGAAGAAGCGATGCGCCAGACGCGGCAGCAAGCAGCCCGATAGCCACTTCATCGGCGGGACGCGGTGACGGAACAGCACGACCGGTATCCGCAGCAACCGTCCGATGACGATCAGTGGCCAGTATTCCTTGCCGAAATTGCCCACCAGCCAGTCCGGCGTTGACTGTCGCGCCGCTGACAGCACCTTGGCATAGCCGCGCAAATCGAACGCATTGCGAAACATGGCCCGATGTAAATGGACGTCCGTATGCAGGAGTTCCTGCTCGATCAGCCCATCCGCGCAAGCCACCACGCTGACCGCATGACCGGCCTCGACGAGTGCCTGCGCCAGCGCAACGAAGTGGGTGGCCGCACCCGTACTCTCGGGATTGGTGCCGACAAACAGAAACTTCATGCGCGGCGATCCTCGTACCGGGTCAGGATGCGCGCCGCAAACTGCGGCAGCAGATGGTGCCGCGCCACCTGGACACGGGGCAGCCGCCAAAGGTCCGCGCCCGCCACGGCACGTCCGCGATGCGTGGTCGTGGCCGCGGCGTAGCCGGCGTCCCTGGTGGTGGCGGCTACACGGTCATCGACATCGCCGTAGGGGTAGCAAAACTGGGGCACCGCTACACCGAGACGATCTTCCAGATCGGCCTTGCCGCCGCAAACTTCATCGTGCAATTGTTTATCGGTGCAGGAAGTGAGTCGCGGATGGGTAACACTGTGGGCGCCAATTTCCATACCGGCATCATTCCAGCGACGCATCTCCCCAACCGACATCAGCGGTTTCCTGATGCCCAGACGCTCCGCATCCCAGGCGTTGTAACGCCCGATGGACCCGCTGACGACGTACGTGGTGGCGCTGAATCCGAATTTCTGCAGTACCGGAAGCGCGGCATCGAGATTGTCGGCATAGCCGTCATCCAGGGTGATGATGGCGACGCGACCGTGGCGCTCACCGCGCAGGTAAGGCATGGCGGCAGACATGGACAAGCCTGCATACCCAAGATGGTGCAGCAACCACATTTGCCGAGCGAATTTCCCCGGGCTTACATAGAGGCTGCGGTATACCTGCAAACCGGCGGGTGCCTGTGCGATGTTGTGATACATGAGGATGGGCAGTACGTTGGGCGCCGCTTTTCTTGCGTTGTTCATGCATGCATCCGGCACAGCGCGGTTGTCTACGACCGCACGAATTGATATCGAGTGTCGGGTTCCCCGGTTCGTGGCGGCCGTGCACATGGCGAACCGGATCAGCGCCATCCAGCGCGGCAAACCCGGCAGCGTCCGTGCACTCTCCCGGGTCCCGAGTGGAGCAACGGCCGGCATTTTCAGACCAGCAAGCTTTCATTCTGCTTACGGCCATGCGGGGTCGCATCACCGGTCCCGCCGCGCGCCTCCGGCGAACGCGTCATGGAGCAGGCCGTGGCGGCTGATCGCGTGGGCGTCAGCTGGCGTTCGGAATGGCCACATGCACGCGCAGCCCGCGACCGAACGGGGAATCGAGCAAGGCGATGGTCGCGCCATGCAGCTCGGCCGCCCGTTGCACGATGGACAGGCCCAGACCGTAGCCGTCGCCGCGACTACCCGACTCGCGGTGAAAACGGGCGAACACCGCCGCCCGCCGCTCCGACGGTATGCCGGGGCCATCGTCGGCCACATCGATGGTGGTGCTGACGACCCCTCGCGCGATCGACAGTTGCACCTGACCGCCCGCCGGTACGTGGCGCATGGCATTCTCGATGAGGTTGCGCAACAGTGCCGACAACGCGGCCTCGTGGCCATGCACCAGCACCGGCCCGCCGTCGTGGCTGAAACCCAGTTCGGCGCGGCATTCAGCGATCACCGGAGTCAGCTCCTCGATCACGTCGATGGCGACCGCGACCAGGTCGATCGTGCGGGCCTGCTCCGAGGCCATGCCGGACTCCAGCCGCGCCAGCGCCAGCAGCTGCTCGACCCGACGCGCCAGGGCGGCCACATTGTGCTGCGCGCCGGCAAGGCTGAGGACCGCTTCGGCAGGGTCGCGGGTCGCCGTGGCGCTCTCGATATTCAACATGATCGAGGCCAGCGGTGTGCGCAGCTCATGCGCCACGTCCGCGCTGAAGCGGTGTTCGCGCTCCAGTGCGTCGGCGAGTCGTTGCAACTGCCCGTTGAGCGCATCCAGCACCGGCTGCAGTTCCTGTGGCGCACGGGCCAGCACAATCGGTTCGCGACTGCCCAGTGGACGCGAGCCCAGCGCATCGGTCAGCGATTCAAGCGGCCGCAGCCCGCGTTTCACTGCCCAGCCGACCAGCAAACCCAGCAAGGGCAGGCCGACCAGCAATGGCAAGCCGTGATCGAACCACAGCGCACGCCGGATGTCGTTGCGACTGTCATAGCGCTCGCCGGTGCGGATCACGACGGCGTCGGACTTGTCCACCAGCGTGAACAGACGCCAGCGGTACCCGCCTGCCTTGATGTCGCGGAACTCGGCATCGCCCACCTGCGGCGGCGGCAGCGCCGCGAGATTGGTGGTGGCCAGGATCAACCCACCGGAGGCATCGAACACCTGGAACCCCACCTCGGATTCGAAGCTGTATTCGCGGTGCCTCTCCACCTGCGCTGTCGGTGCATGGATCGGCACCAGTTTGTCGCCCTCACTGTGCCCGCGCAGCGCCTCGGCGCCTTCCTGATCGATGATCACCTGCAGGGTGCGCGCCGACTGTGCCAGCCGACCATCGGACAGCTCATGCACTTCGTCCATGGTGCGCCGGAAGCTGTAAATGGCCAGCGGCAGCAACACCGCGACCATCACCAGGATGATCAACCAGCGCAGCCGCTCGCGCAGACTTGGCGCCCTCATTCGGGTTCCCGCGGAACCATGTAGCCGAACCCGCGCACGGTGCGCACGGTGTCGTAACTGAGCTTCTTGCGCAGGGTGTGGATCAATACCTCCAGCGCGTTGTCGCCAACCACGTTGTCCAGGCCGTACAGCGAGTTGATCAGGCTCTCGCGGCGAACCAGCCGGCCGGCGCGTTCCAGCAAAAACTGCAGCAGGGCGAACTCGCGGCGGGTCAGCTCGACCTCTTCGCCGCGAAACGTCACCTGCGAAGTGCCCAGATCGAGCGCCAGCGCACCGACTTCGATCCGGTTCGCCGCCAGTCCCTGGCTGCGCCGACTGAGCGAACGGATCCTCGCGCACAGCTCGTCCAGATGAAACGGCTTGATCAGGTAGTCGTCCGCTCCTGCATCCAGCCCATGCACGCGTGCCTGCAGCCCATCGCGGGCGGTCATCACGATCACGGGCGTCTTCACGTGTGCTCGACGAACCTCGACCAGTACATCGAGCCCATCCATGCCCGGCAAGCCCAGATCAAGCAACACCAGGTCGGCGGTCTCGTCACGCAGCGCGATCAGCGCCTCGCGGCCGTTGCGTAACCAGCTGACCGTATAGGCAAGACGCTCCAGCGCGCGCTGAATTGCCGCGCCCAGTTGTGCGTCATCTTCCACCAGGATGATGTGCATCCTTTGCTCCCTCAATTGGCGGTGTGGCTGCGGCGCAACCACACCCTCTCCAGTCGTTGTCGCCACTATCGTGCACCCGGCTTGCGAAATGCTTAGGAGGGCTCTGGTTTTCGCTCGTCATTCCGACGCCGCGAAGCGCTATCCAGGCCCTGCTCGCTTGCGCATCAACATGGGACGGGCCATGACGCTGCACCAACTTGATCAAGCCTTGCCGGGGTCCGCCTGGCAGGCCCGCGCCAGCGTAATGCATGGCCGACCCGTCCACGCGTGAGCGGCTGCGGCACCCGCGGCGGCCGCGCCATCAGATCCTCAGCCGTACGTCGACCCAACAGATGCTGAGCGAAGGTCGATCCGTGCACAACAGTTTGCCGCGCCAGCTTCTATGCTTCCACCCAATGTCCCGCACCCACCAGCCACCCTCTCGATCCCCCCGCGTGCTGCCGGCCGCCGGCGTGCTGGCATGCTTGCTGTGGGCGCAAGCATGCCTCGCCGACGCCGTCGATCAGCCCGACCAGCCGGATCAACCGACTCTTGCGGTTGGCGTCGGCATGGAGCACCTGCCCAGATGGGCCGGCGCAACGACCTCACGCTACCAACCCATCCCGTACGTCGACATCGAGATCCCCAACCACCTCAGCCTGTCCACCCAGGACGGCCTGCAGCTGGACGTGATCGGCGGCACCATGCTGCACGGTGGCCTCTATGGCGCCTACCAATGGGGCCGCGACAGCGACGACCTGGGCGCGCTGCGCGGCAAGATCGCGCCATTGTCGCCGCGACTCGCCTTGGGCGGTTATCTGGAATGGCAGCTCGACAAACGGGTCAACGTGGGCGCCAATCTCAGCCACGACACCCAAGGCGCGGGTGCTTACGTCCAGCTCTATGCCGAGTGGGATCTGCCGCCAGTCTGGTTGTTGCAGCAGTCAATCCAGCTGACCTGGAACGCAATGAACAGCGCTGCGATGCAGCGCCACTTCGGCATCAACCCCAGCCAGGCCAGCGCCTTGCAGGTACGCCCGTGGCAGCCCGGCGCCGGCAGTGAGCTCGCCTCGCTGGAATACGACCTGTTCGTGCCCACCAGCAAGCACACCGGCTTCGCGCTCGCCGTGGTCTACGGGCGCTTGCTGGGCGATGCGGGTTCCAGCCCGCTGGTCACACGCTTCGGCTCGCGCAGCCAATGGACCCAGTCGCTGGCGTTCGTTTATCACGATTGAGCGCGCGATCAGCGGACCGATCACTGGTGTCGAAATCCTGATGCCTCACGCGAATGCGCTAGCGCGAGCCACCGCCAACTCCGACACTGTCGGGGTCGCGTGGATCAACCCTGGCGGGAGCAGGGGTGGAGTCATGTGCCAGGCCGCCAGCGTCAGTTCCTTGCAAGTCTTCGACTTCTTCTTCAGGCGTGACGCTGCGCTAGTGAGAAGGATCGGCGTGCGACTTGGGTCAGCCCGGCAACCCGGCCTGACAGATTCCAGGCGCGACGGTTTGATCAGTCGATGGGTGGATCGAGTTTGCAGCGGGGCCCGACGGCCGCTTTCGAGCCAAAACCGGCCGGTGGCGATGGGCCGCATGCGAGCATGTTGTTGCAGGCGCACTTTGCCAGCAGCGGCGGGAAGACTGCGGCGATGGCAGCTCGCGGAGGTCCACTCGGTCCCTGCGATGACCGGCAAAGGTGACGCTGGCCTGGTGTTGGCCGCATGGTTTCACCTGTGCGGGTATCGAACATCAGTGCAGCACGCACCGGCCGCTTTGCGTGCCGAGAGCGGGCAAAGGCAATCTTGCCCCCGGATCACGCGACTGTGGCGAAGCGGAAGCCGCCGCGGGCAACCTCCCGAGCACGACGAACATGGCTTGGCGCGGCGCTCCCGTTGTCCAAGGCAAATCAGCTACGCTGCTGATCATGAATAAAGTGGCAACGGCATCACCTTCCAGACCCTACGGCTCGGCCGCCAGGTGGCTGCACTGGTCGATCGTGTTGATGGTCATTGTGCAGTTCGGGGTTGCCATCCTGATGCCGGATATCGGCCCGTACACCGTCGCCGGCACACTGATCAACCTGCACTTTTCGCTCGGCGTACTCATCCTCGTCCTGATGGCCGTTCGTTTCGGCAACCGACTGCTCCATCCGGTGCCGCTGGACATGCAGAGTTCGCCCGCATGGGAGCGCGGAGCCGCCTACATGACCCAGCTCGCGTTCTACTTCATTTTGCTGGTGGGTCCGTTCCTGGGCTGGGCCTCCGCCTCCGCCCACAAGCTGCCAGTCGACGTGTTCGGCCTCATCACGTTGCCGGTGATCGCCGCACCGCGAGCGCATTGGGCATTGACGGCCGGAGATATCCATATTTACCTGATGTGGACCTTGGCCGTACTGATCGCACTCCATGTTGCAGCGGCCTTGTACCATCATTTTTTACGGCACGACGGGGTGCTGCGGCGCATGCTGCCCGGCGCGAAATGACGTATCCGCCACGACCCGTGCCGGTTGGCGGCGGGTGATCGATGCGTCGTTGCTGTTCGACTCCGAATTGCCGGCCGCGAAGGCCCGCCTTCGGGAAGAGGGCTCACGACCGGACTGTTACGTCAGCACGAGGCGAACGCCTGGCGACGATGGTTGGCGGCGGGCAAAACACTCATCACCGAACGTTGTCCGCCCGCGCCTCAACGCGGTCATGCGCCGCTGACTGAAGGCATGTCGGAGCGAGCAGATAAGCAACGCTCCGGACTGAGCAACCCTGCGACCGCGCGCCGCAGATCGGCGCCAGCGCTCAGGAGTTAGCCGGATGCATCTGCATGACCAGTCTGGCCTCGTCGCGCGACAGCCCGCAACGGCTTACCAATAGCTCAAGGTCGGCACCTGCGCGCGCCAGCTGTTGGGCGAGGCCGTAGTCCTGATGCGTGGGGTCCGGTTTCTGCTCGACCAGCCGCACCTGGCGCTCCAGTCGCCCCAGTGCTGTCACCAGCATCGATGTCGGCACATCGGTGAACGCATGTGCCGCACCGTGAGCGAGCCCCTCGACGCGTTGGCGCAATTGCATCGATTGCCGCCACAGGCGAAACAACATTGCCAATTGGGCCAACCCCAGCGCGAGCAGGATCGTCACCCCGATTTCAAGCCACATGGGCATCTTCTCCGCTCAGAAGTCGTGAAGCTACGAGTGCCCTGGTGAGAGCATCGCCGGGCGTTCGGCGACGGTCACAGCAGGCAGGCGATTTTTACAGCCTCTCACAGTCGACACAACCGGCACACATCAAGCAGTGCCACCAGCTCACCCTGCCAGCACAGCATACCGGTCACCGGATCGTCGCTACCGCTGGCGCGTTCCAGCGGTGGTTCGATCTCGATACCATCGCTGCACAGCAGCTCGCCGACGGCATCCACCCGCAGGCCCACCAGCAGGCCGGCGTGCGCCAACACGACGAGGCGCAGCTGGGCCGGATCCGCCAGCGACGGGGGTACACCCAGACGCCGGCGGCCGTCCAGCACGGGAACGATCCGTCCGCGCAAATGGCGCACGCCAAGAACCTCGTGGGCGGAACCGGGCACGGGTGTGATGTCACCTTCGCGGACCACCTCATTGACGTCAGCCAGTGGCGCCGCGTAGAGATGGATACCGATATGGAACGACAACCAATGTCCTGCGTTATGTGCAGACAAGACTACCGGCGTACTCATCGGAGCGCTCGCTGGCGGGTTGACGTCATCACCCCGGTCACCGATCCGGGCTCACGCGTGGGCGCCCGGCATCTGACAGGCCGCCCACGGTCGAGATGGACGGTCCCGCATGCTGGGCGTCGACTCGCGCCGCCGCCGCGGCCGGCACCCCGGCAGCGTCGGCCGCAGACCCGGCGGTGACGTGGACGACCGATGGCGCAGGCGGCGGCGCGGCCACGGGTAACCCGGCCCCTGCAGGAGGTGTGGCGGCCGCGCTGGCGAGCTGACCCAACTGCGCCACCTCGCTGGGCTGGCGCGGGGTGTCCGTTGTGGTATTCATCACCACGACCACTACGCGCCGGTTCTGGTTGCGGCCCTCGACCGTGGTGTTTTCGGCTCGCGGTCGTACTTCGCCCCAGCCGATGATGCCCAGCCGTTCCGGAGCTACCCCGCTCACCGCGAACAGACGCGCCACGCTGGCCGCCCGCCCCGCCGACAACTCCCAGTTCGACGGATATTGCGGTGTGCTGATCGGCACGTTGTCGGTAAAACCCTCGACCCGAAGCGGGTTGGGGAATGGGGCCAGGATGGCAGCGAGCTTCTGCAGCACGACGTCAGCCGAACTCGACAGCTGTGCCACGCCACTGGGAAACAGAATGTCGGTGCGGATTTCGATCTCGAGTCCGTCCTGCTTGTGCCGCATAACCACCAGGTTGCGGTCGATCAGCGGCTGCAGCGCGTGGCGCACCTGGTTCTCGATGGTGTCGAGGTTCTGCTGGCGGGGTGGCGGCTGGCTGTTGGCCTCCGGAACCGGCTTGGGGGGCGTCGGCATGGGCAGCGCGACCACGCTTCTGGCCGCAGCGGAGTGGTCCACCGACACCACGGCGGGCGTGTTCACCGTGCTGTGCACAGCCGCGGGTTGCGCGACACCACCATGGGCTCCGTTGAACGCCTGAATCAGCGATGCGGACATCACCCGGAACTTGCCCTCGTTGACGACCGATACCGCATACATCACCACGAAAAACGCCAGCAACAAGGTCATCAGGTCGGCATAGGGGATCGCCCACGCCTCGTGGTTCAAATGCTCTTCGGGCCGATGCCGTCTCATGCGACGTAGCCCTGCAGGCGCGACTCGATCTGGCGCGGGTTGTCGCCCTGCGCAATCGACACCAGCCCTTCGATCAGGATTTCGCGCATCTGCGACTGCTTGCCGACCAGTGCCTTCAGCCGGGCCGCCATCGGCAGCATGAACATGTTGGCCAGCGCCACGCCGTAAATGGTGGCCACGAAGGCGGCGGCAATGCCGTGGCCGAGCTTGCTCGGGTCGGCGAGGTTCTGCATCACCGCCATCAGCCCCATCACCGCCCCGATGATGCCCAGGGTCGGCGAATAGATGCCGGCGTTCTCGTACACCTTGGCACCGGCCAGATCGACCGCCTCGCGGGTGTCCAGATCCACCTCCATCACGCTGCGGATGGTCTCGGGCTCACCGCCATCGACCAGCAATTGCAGACCCTTGCTGATGAACGAGTCGCTCTCCGCGTCGATTTGCGACTCCAGCCCAAGCAGGCCCTGCCGGCGGGAGATCTCGCTCCAGCTCACGATCCGCCTGATCAGGTCGTGCGGTTGGTGCTGCGGTGGCCGGTAGACCATTTTCATCATCGACAACGCGTGCTTGATCACCGCACCCTGGTTCTGCACCAGCAGCGCCGCCAACGTGCCGAAAAAAACGATCACAAACGCGGCCGGATTCCACAGCGCCGCCACCGTCGAGCCCTTGAGCACGGTGCCCACGATGAGCACCAGGAAACCCATGATCGTGCCGGTCGTGCTGATTCTGTCCATGCGCATCAGCCTTCCAGTTGCAGCGCAGCGAACGGCTGGCCGGTACCCGCCGCCAGGCCTGCCAGATCCAGCACCAGGGCCAACCGGCCATCGCCGGTGACGGTGGCGCCAGCAATGCCCGAAACGTCCGCAAACAGCGGGCCGAGCGGCTTGACGATCACATCCTCGCGACCGAGCACCGCATCCACCATGCAGCCGATCCGCCGATGACCGATATGCAACACCACTACATGTCGGGCCGCGCCTGTCTCCACGCCCACCCACAGCGAGAGGTCCGCCAGCGACAGGGTGCGATCGCGGTGATCGGCCACCAGCCGTCCGTCAAGCTCGCGCTCCTGGCCAGCGGTCAATTCGAATACTTCCTCCACATTGCCCATTGGCAACGCCAGCAGGCGCTCCTCGACGCGCACCATCAGCACGCGCAAGACCGCGAGCGTCAGCGGCACAGTCAACTCCAGTTTGCTGCCATGACCGAGCTGCGATTCCACGCGCAAGGTGCCGCCGAGTTCGGCGACGCGGGTCTTCACCACATCCATGCCGACACCCCGACCGGAAATTTCCGACACGGCAGCAGCCGTGCTGAAGCCGGGGCGGAAGATCAGTTCATGGCTCTCGTCCTCGCTCAGACGCGCCGCCTGGGCGCTGCTGATCAGCCTCTTCTCGACGGCCTTGCGGCGCAGCACGACCGGATCCATGCCGCGGCCATCGTCACTTACCGAGATCACGATATGCTCACCGCGCTGGCTCGCGGACAGGCAGATGCGCCCCTTGCGCGGTTTGCCAGCCTGCTCGCGCTCGCCGGGCATGCCCACCCCATGGTCGAGCGCATTGCGCAACAGGTGGATCAGCGGATCGGCCAGTGCCTCGACCAGACTGCGATCAAGCGCGGTGTCTTCGCCTTCGAGCACCAGTTCCACGTCCTTGCCGAGCTGGCGCGCGAGGTCGCGCACGATTCGCGGAAAGCGCTGGAACAGGCGGCTCACCGGCTGCATGCGCATGCCCATCGCGGCGCCTTGCAAATCATTGGTCACACGATCGAGTTCAGCGGCCACCGTCGCCAGCGACTCACCGCCGAGACGCGCCGCCAGGCTGAGCACGCGGTTGCGCACCAGCACGAGTTCGCCCGCGTGATTGACCAGTACGTCCAGTCGTGCGGTATCGACGCGCACCGAGCTCTCCGCCGCCGCGGCATGGTATGCAGTTGGCGCCGGGTTCGGCGCCGGCGCCGCGACGGGCATGGAGGAACCGGACGCTGCCGACGGCAGTGCAGACTTGCCGTGCAGCGAGTCGAGCAAGGCCTCGAACTCATCGTCATCCATCGCCGCGCCGGCCGCTGGCGTGAGTGCCGACGGCGCGGGCGTAACCACGCCGGGCGCCGCGCTGCCGTACATGCGATCCAGCAACGCCTCGAACTCGTCGTCGTTGACCGGCGTGTTGGCGCCGGCGGGCGCCAGCGGAGCGGGTGCGGCCACAACCGGCGTGAGCACAGGTGGCAACAACGACTGCAGCAACGCCGCTGACGGCATCTCCAGCGGCGTTGCTGCACCGACGGCGGCCATCATCTCGTTGAGCCGGTCCAGTGCCTGCAGCAGCGCATCCATGAGACTGGCGTCGAGGGCGAGCTTGTCGTTGCGCGCCTCGTTGAGCAGA
>JBDTKM010000306.1:0-17257 GCA_039935315.1 Rhodanobacter sp.
GTCGCTTTTCGCTTGCGAAAAGTGACTCTGACCCCGCGGTTGCTGCGGCTTCTTGAGGAGTGCGCACGATGACGATCTGGTTGATATTCGCGTTTGCCCTGTTCGGCAGGCTTGCCGATGTGATCTCGACACGGCTGGTCACCCCCAAACTCGCGCTGGAGGGCAACCCGCTGGTCAAGCGCTTCGGCTGGGCTTACGCATGGGCCAGCCTGTCGCTGGCGCTGTTGACTTTCTTCTCCCTGGACATGGGCATCATCGTGGGCACGTTCTCGTGTCTGATGGCCCATTCAAACATGTCGTTTGCGCTGATCTCCCGTTACGCCACGGGTGAGCGGAAGCTGCGAGAGCTCTATCTCGTGGCCATCAAGACTTGCAGCCCGGTCAGCTATGTCGGCATGTTTCTGGTGCAGTTTCTGCCGCTGCTGGCGGTGGCATGCGTGCTGTTGCTTGTCGGCCAAAACGATGGCGAAAGATACGTGGCGGACGTGGCATACGGGATTTTCGTCTGGGTGTTTGCCATGGCCATTTTCAAGCTGAAAGTGATCAAGATCATCGGCAAGAACCGCACGGCCGCGTCTGGGCCGAACGGGCCGCTCTGATGCTTCGCCACTTGCCGGCGGCAAGATTGGTGCAGATCCCGCGTTGCGTATGGCGCAGCCTTGTCAGTAACCCGCTGCCGCCCATGCCAGGCGCAGCGCAACTCCCGCAACAGCCGAGGACCAAACCTTGAATGCCTTTTCACTGGCTTGGGACGCCTTGCGCGACCAACTTTTGCCACGCCGCAAAGTGCTTGCCGCTATCCGCTCGCGCTGGGGCCAACCGGGGCACGGCAAGGCGCGGCGTGCCAGTGCCCATTTTGATCTGACTCGTGGTACGGCAGCGCACGTCCCCGTGGACGACAAGACTTGGCTTGATCTGGAATTTCCCGAGATCTTTGCACGCTTCGATACGACGATCACACCGCTGGGTCGGCAGCATCTGTTTTCCGCGATGCGCACCTACGTGGAAGAGGTGCAAGTTCTCGCCGAGCGTTACGCGCGTGCCCAAACGCTGCGCGCCGATGCCGCCCTGCGTGAGCGGATCCAGCTTGTGCTGGCGGCACTCAAGGATGACCGCTATGCCGACGTGGCGGACGTCATCTTTGGCGCTGCGCCGCAGCCGGTCAGATATCCGCGCTTGCTGCTGCTGTGGAGCACGATCGGCGTGCTCACGCTGGTGGCCGCGGTTGGCTCGATGGTGCCGGCATGGCTGGTGTTGGTCACGGTAGCCATCAACGTGCTCATCATCCTGCGCACGTTCGGCAGTCTGCGGCGCGATTCGGAAGCCTTGAAACGCTGCGTTGCGATGTTGCCAGTGGCGACGGCGCTTTGCCGCCTTGGGGACGAGGCGGCGACCGGAGGGGCTTTGGCGAAGCTTCGTGCGCAAAGACCCGAGCGCAAGCAGGTTGCGATCACACTGCGCTGGTTTTCGCTGTTTCAACTAGAGCTGGTCCAGTGGATATCGATCTGGCTCAACATCACCTTCCTGCTCGAATTGGTCGCCTACGCCAGGGTACTCAAACACGTGGCCGCGGTGCGCGCCGTGCTGCAGTCCACCTGGGAGTTGCTGGGTGAAATCGATGCCAGCATCGCCGTCGCGTGTGCCCTGGAATGTTCTCCGGTGCATTGCATGCCCGAGCTGTCGAGCGCGCCGCTGATCGACATCGAAGATGGCGGCCATCCGCTGCTGACCCACCCCACGCGCAACTCGCTGCGTCTGGATGGTCGTTCGGCTTTGATCGCCGGCTCCAACATGGCTGGCAAGACCACCATGATCAAGATGGTGGGGACCAACATCATCCTGGGCCGCACGCTGGGATTCTGTCTGGCTTCGCGAGCGGTCATTCCGCAATCCACGGTGATGGCGTCGATTCGCCGCGAGCATTCGGTTGAATCCGGCAAGAGCCATTATTTTGGTGAGGTCGAGCGGCTGCAGACCTTCATCGAATATGCGAAGCAACAGCGATGCCGGGTGTTCGTCATCGACGAGCTGTTCAGCGGAACCAACACGATCGAACGTCTTGCCATTGCCCGCGCGGTGCTTGAGCAGCTGGGCAGGGATGCGCAAGTGCTGGTCACCACCCACGACGTGGAACTGCAGCAGGACCTGTCCGACGACTATGACCTGTATCACTTCCAGGAAAACCCTGACATCGAGGGCTTCTTCGACTACCGCTTGCGGCCGGGCGCGGCGGTGGACAGGAATGCGATTCGCCTGCTGGGCAGGGTGGGCTTCCCCAGTGACATCGTGGCCCGCGCGATGAGTCTGGCGGCCAGCGGTTCGGGTTGATGCCAGGGTCTGCGTCCTTGCGCGAGGAATGGCGGGCAGGATGAAAAAGTTCGGCGGGCCCCGCAAACGAGCTTCCAAGGTACCAAGTGAATTTCAGAGCCTACTCGATACGAATGTTGCCGCTGCGCCAGCAAGCACGTGATACCTACCGTTTGCTGTTCTGCCCGGCGCTGCTTTCCGTGTTTGGATTGGTGAGCTGGTGGTCTGCGAGCGGCGCACTTAACGGCATATTGATCGGCAGCTGCGTCGGGATGCTGCCGTCTCTGGTCATGGGCACGCCGGCGCGCATGGCGATGGTCGATGGCGATCGAGCGGAGATCGAGGCGTGGCTGGGCAAGCACAATCACCTCCATGATGCCCGGGGCTGGGTGCCAAAGCTCCCACGCGCGCTGTACTTCGACAGCCAGGTCGTGCAGTTCGACGGCAACTCGGTGGTCGGGCCGATAGTCACGCTGCGTAAATTGCGAACGATGTTGCGTGCCAATACCTTGATGGGAGCTTGAAACGGGCTGCCACCGGCAAGCTGTCCTGTAGAGGGGGAACCCGCAGCCGAGGAGTCAGCTCACCATGGACCAACTTGCCAACGACTACCCGAACGTGATCCTGGCCGAGCATGCCGCACCGTGCTTGTCGCTATACCAACCGACGCATCGTCAGCATCCGGAAAACCTGCAGGATCCGATTCGCTTCGCCAATCGGGTCAAGCGGCTGACTCAATCCCTGCGCCAGAAATACCCGCGACGCGATGTCGCGCCGTTGCTGGCGCCATTGCAGGCGCTGGCAAAAGACAGCCGGTTCTGGAACCGGACGCTCGACGGATTGGCCGTGCTGGCCGCCCGAATTTCTTCCGCGTCTACCGGCTGCAGCGTGCGGTCGCCGAGCTGGCCGTGGTTGTCGACAGCTTCCATACCAGGCCGTTGCTGCGCATCGTGCAGTCTGCCGATCGTTACCAGGTGCTCGGGTTGAATCGCCACGAGGTCCGTCTGTTCGAGGGCAATCGCGACAGCTTCGATGAAATCGAGCTCGCACCGCAGGTGCCACGCACCCTCACCGAGGCCATGGATCGCGGTGTCGAGCGTGACCGCGCCACGCGTGCCCATGGCCCGATCAAGCCGCAAACCATGGGGCGTCATGGCGCCAGCGACGTGAAACAGGATGGCGTTCGGTCGGACACCGAACACTTCTCCCGCGTCGTGGTTCGACTTGAATCGGTGCTGCGTGTACTGAACTGGCTCATGCGCCAGGAACCCGACGCGGTGCAGGGTCCAGAATCACTTTTCGCTTGCGCCAAGTGACTCTGACCCCCGGCTGGCTAGCGCAGCAACGAGCGCAGCATCCATGCCGTCTTCTCGTGGTCGATCAGACGCCCGGTCACCATGTCCGCCGTACCTTCGTCGCCCACGTCGTTGGCTGACTTGATCGTGTCGCGCGCGGTCGCGGCAGCGATTTCATGGCCCTCGACCAGTTGGCTCACCATCTCCTTCCATTCGGGCACGCCGGACTCTTCCTTGATCGAGCTGAGTTTGGCGAACTGGCTGTAGGAGCCGGGGGCGAATACGTCCAGTGCGCGTATGCGCTCGGCGACTGCGTCCGCCGCCGTCCACAGCGCCACGTACTGGGTTTCGAACATCAGGTGCAGGCTGTTGAACTGCGGACCGGTGACGTTCCAGTGGAAGCTGTGCGTCTTCAGGTACAGCGAGTACGTATCGGCCAGCAGCCTGGACAGGTGCCTGGCGACCGTCTCGCGGTCTTTCTTGGCAATACCGATGGAAATGGCCATGTGCAGATCCTTGACAGGTGGATGAAGATGACAGGAACACATTAAGGGGTTGCCGTTGGCGGGTAAAATAAATCCTTTGGATACCATCGATAGTCATGAGCTATCGAGATAGCCAGTCAGCTGCCGCTATCATGCGCAGTTCGATGAACGACACCTTCCCGCCCAAGCCTCACGCTTCACTCGACCCCGCCCTGCGCGAGCTGCATCGGCGCCTCGACACCGTGTCCAGTCGCGACTTCGGCCGCCTGCTGGGGCGCTGGCGCACGCTGTCGCACCGACCAGACGACAAGAAGCTGGCGTCGCTGGTTGCCGATATCGAGCGCTCCGCCGCTAAACGCCGCGTTCGGGTCGCGGCCAAGCCAGCCCTTCGGCTCGATGAGTCGCTGCCGATCAGCGCACGTGCCGATGACATCATCAAGTTGATTCGCGAGCATCAGGTGGTGGTGATCGCCGGCGAGACCGGCTCCGGCAAGACGACCCAGTTGCCCAAGTTGTGTCTGGCCGCCGGCCGCGGCGAAGCCGGCATGATCGGCTGCACCCAGCCGCGCCGGCTGGCGGCGCGCTCGATGGCGCGGCGTGTGGCCGAGGAATTGGGTACGCCTTTGGGCGAGATCGTCGGCTTCCAGGTGCGTTTCAACGACCAGGTGTCCGAGCGCAGCCTGATCAAGTTCATGACCGACGGCATCCTGCTCGCCGAGACCCAGGGTGATCCGTGGTTGAGCGCCTACGACACGCTGATCATCGATGAGGCGCATGAGCGCAGCCTCAACATCGATTTCCTGCTCGGCTATCTGAAGCGGCTGGCGGTGAAACGGCCTGAGCTGAAGATCATCGTCACCTCGGCGACGATTGACACGGCGCGGTTTGCCGCACATTTCGGCGGCGCGCCGGTGGTTGAGGTGGAAGGGCGTGCGTTTCCGGTCGAGTTGCGCTGGCGCTCGCTGGACGAGATCGCGGCGCGCCAGGGGCGCAGCAAGGACATGCAGCAGGGCAGCGCGGAACACATCGCTGCGGTACTCGACGAGATCACCCACGACGACCCACGCGGTGATGTGCTGGTGTTCCTGCCCGGCGAGCGTGAAATCCGCGACGCGCACCAGTTGTTGTCGCGTCGGCAGTACCGTGAGACCGAAATCATGCCGCTGTATGCGCGGCTTTCCGCGGGCGATCAGGACCGCGTGTTCAAACCGGGCGTGAAGCGCCGCGTGGTGCTGGCCACCAACGTGGCCGAGACTTCGCTGACCGTGCCGCGCATCCGCTACGTGGTCGACACCGGTACCGCGCGGGTGAAGCGCTACAGCCAGCGCAGCCAGCTCGAACGGCTGCACGTGGAGCCGATCTCGCAAGCCGCCGCGGACCAGCGCAAGGGGCGCTGCGGCCGGGTCGGGCCGGGCATCAGCTATCGGCTGTACGACGAGGCCGACTTTGCCAGTCGCGAGGCGTTTACCGATCCGGAACTGCTGCGCTCCTCGCTGGCCAACGTGATCCTGCGCATGCTGGCGCTGAAGTTGGGCGAGGTTGACGAGTTCCCGTTCCTGGACGCACCCGATCCGCGGGTGGTCGCCGATGGCTTCCGCCGGCTCAACGAAATTTCCGCGATCGACGAGGCGCGCAGGCTCACGGCGATCGGCCACACCCTGGCGCGGCTGCCGATCGACGTGCAGCTGGCGCGCATGCTGGTCGAAGGTGAAAAGTTGCAGGCGCTGCGCGAACTGCTCGTGATCGTGTCTTTTCTCAGCATCCAGGATCCGCGTGAGCGTCCCGGCGAGGCGCGTCAGCAGGCCGATACCGCGCATGCCGTGTTTGCCGATCCGAAGTCCGATTTCGTCGGCGTACTGAACCTGTGGCGCGCCTACCACGAGGCGCACGAGGAACTGACCCAATCGAAGTTGCGCGACTGGTGTTCAAGGCACTTTCTCAGTTTCATGCGCATGCGGGAATGGCGCGAGCTGCACCGGCAACTGCTGGTGGTGGTGGGGGAGTTGGGCTGGAGCCTTCCCCGCTCTTCCGTGGAGGGCGAGCGAGCCGCTTTGCACGAGGCTCCACGCACGGGCGCTGGAAAAGCTCGAACGAGCAACGGCAGGAAGGTTGCGGGCCAGCCGCGCGCCATGGCCCTCCCGAAAAAGGGACTTCCTTCGGTCGCCACGCACCCGCACCCGCAAGGGGACTCCGTTCGGTCGCCGCAGGGGAGCGCAGGCGAAGGCGAGGGGCACGTCATGGATCAAAAGGCCGCGATGGACCGCCTTTCCGAGGCAGTCCATCGCAGCCTTTTGGCCGGCCTGCCCACTCAGGTCGGTCGCAAGGATGAGAAGAACGTCTACCAGAGTACGCGCGAGCGCAAGTTCCATATCTTCCCCGGTTCGGCGCTGGCCAAGGCACCGCCGAACTGGGTGTTCTCGGCGCAGATTCTCGACGTCGGTGGGCGCGTGTGGGGCATGACCAACGCCCGGGTGGAACCGCTGTGGATCGAGCAGCAGGCGGCGCATTTGTTGCGCACCCATTGTCGCGATCCGCATTGGTCGAAGAAGCGTGGCTGCGTGGTGGCGTACGAACAGGTCAGCCTGTTCGGGCTGGTGCTGGTGGAGAAGCGACCGGTCACGTTCCAGCACCAAGACCCGGCGCTGGCCCACGCGATTTTTCTGCGCGAGGCGCTGGTTCGTGGCGATATCGAATCGAGGGCGGATTTCGTGCGCGCAAACCAGCGCATCCTGCAGGAAGCTGCCGGTATCGAGGCGCAGCAGCGACGTGAAGGGTTGATCCGCCACGAAGACGATCTGGTCGGCTTCTTCGAGGGCAAAATGCCCGAAGAAATCTCCAGCAGCCGCGCACTGGACGCGTGGCATCGCAAGGCACGTCCAGCTGAACAGGCAGCGCTGCGCTGGTCACTGGACGATGTGATGGCTGGCAGCGCCGCACTCGACGCGAAGGCGTTTCCAGCGACCCTGGACCTGGATGGTCGAGCGCCGCCGGCGCCGGCGCAGGCAGGGATGCCGGAGCTGGAGCAATCCAGCCAGCCAGTGCCGGATGCGCAAGAACGGTCGCAAAAGCACAAGCTGGAATACCGCTTCATCCCGGGTGACGAGGCCGATGGTGTGACCTTGCAGCTGCCGCTGGCGATGCTCAACGCGGTGCCCGTGGCCCGCTGCGAGTGGCTGGTGCCAGGCCTGCTCGCCGACAAGGTGGCCGAGCTGATCCGCGGTCTGCCCAAGGTGCTGCGCCGCAATTTCGTGCCGGCGCCCGACTTCGCGCGTGCCTTCGTCGCGGCAGAACCGCCGCGCGACGAACCGCTGGCCCGCGCGCTGGCGGCATTCTTGAAGCGCGCCACCGGCGTGGACATCCGTGCGAACGAGTTCGCCGGGATCGAGCTGTCGCCACATTTCCTGATGCGCTTCCGGTTGCACGATGAACGCGGCCAAACCCTGGCCAGCGGTCGCGATCTGATCGCGCTGCGCGGCCAGTGGGAAGGCCAGGCGCGCGAAGCGTTCTCGCGCAAAACCGATATCGAGCTGACCCGCGAGGACGTCGCCCGTTGGGATTTCGAGGCGATCCCGGTGCAGGTGCGCTCCGACAGTGGTCTCACCGCATTCCCCGCCCTGGTCGACCTCGGCGAGACGGTGGCACTGCGTGTGTTCGAGCGCAGCGACGAGGCGCACTCGGCGCACCGGCAGGGCGTGGTGCGGTTGCTGCGCAATGCGCTGGCCAGCGAGATCAAGCAGGTGCGACGCCGGCTGCCGGTTGGCGGTGCGCTGGGTCTGAAATATGCGCCGCTGGGCGGCGTGGACGGTTTGCGCGACGACCTGCTCGAGGGCGGCTTCCAGGACCTGCTGCATGCTCATGCGCTGGACGTGCGCACCGCCGCTGCGTTCGAGGCGCTGCGTGCACAATGTTCGCGTGAGTTGTTCGGCGCCGGTGTCGAGCGGTTGAAGCTGGCTGAGCCGATCATCGAGGCGCAAGCGGAACTGACCGGGTGGCTCGAACCACCCCTGCTGGGCTTTGCCCGTGCCAGCTACGACGACCTGCGCGAACAGCTCGATGCGTTGCTCGTCCCCGGCTTTCTGCGCGAGTTGTCGCCATCACGGCTGAACCACTATCCGCGCTATCTGAAAGCGATGCGCCTGCGCGCTGAGCGGCTGCGCCAGGATCCCGCGAAGGACCAGCAGCGGATGTTGCAGGTGATGCCGTATTGGCGTGCGTATCTGCACTGTCGCGCGGCGACAGCCGAGGACAACGCGCTGGCCGAGCTGCGTTGGTTGATCGAGGAGTGGCGTGTATCGCTGTTTGCGCAGGAGCTCAAAACGGCCGAGCCGGTGTCGGCCAAGCGGCTGGCCAGGGCGTTGGCCGCGGTGAGCTGAGTTGCGCCAGGGGAGCTCGCACGAGCCGGCCTGACCCGGCGCGTCGAGAGTGCGGGAAGCCCCGTTTCAGGCAACCTGCCGCCGCCCCAGGAGTCTGTCGGGTTTTGGTTGGCCGGCCGGCGAATCCTCGAAGATCTGTCATCAGACAGCCGAATTCTCGCCTTGACCATCAAGGCACGACAGACCGCTAGCGGATGCGCTTGACGTGCACGCTGTCGTTGCAACCGGATACGTACATCAGCCAGTTGTCCATCAACGACGGCTTGACCTTGGCTGACGGATTCTCCTCGGTCGAGCACGAGACCGTATCGTCCCCCACCTGTTTCCATACCTGCCCGTTGTCCAGGGTGTACTCGTTGCCGCTGCCCCAGCCGCTGAAGTGTCCCTTGATGTGCGCGAAGATTTTCTGCTGCTTTTCCTTGGCGGCATAGAACACCGGATCACCGCTGGAGTCGACCATCTTGATCTTGGTGGTCGTCTTGGCGTGCGTGTGCAACCAGCTGTCCAGGTTCTGCAGTTCCTGTGGCGAGAGCTTGTCCAGCCCGGCGGCCTTGAATTCGGTACTGCTCATGCGCTGCTGCAATCCGCTGGACGGCGGCTGCGCCAGGGCGGTCACGCCACACAGCGGAAGAATCAGCAGCAACGGCAGCAGGTGGCGCGGACGGATCGGCATGGACGACTTCCTCTTGGATACGAGCAGCGAGTGCTGATTCTGCGCGTCAAGCCAGCCCAAGCCAAGCGCGTCACGGAACCGACGCCGCGCGCGGGTCGATCCGCATTCTCGTTACTATGGTTCTGACACAAGGAAACTTCGGCGACATGTTTCAACGACTACCCATCACCAGCCTGACGCCCTGGCGCGAACGTGCCGGTACGTTGCCGGCAGAGCTGGCCGAGGCGCTGCAGGCGACCGCCACCGTATCGCTGGGCGAGGCCGAGTGCGGAGACACGCTCGACTTGCTGCGCATGCTCGGCTGTGACGCGCAGACCCAGGCGGCGGCGCTCTGGTTCGAGCTGGCCCGCGTCGATCCAGCGTTGTGGACTGCGCGTCGCGTCACGCTGCCGGCGGGGCTGCAGCGCCTCGTAGCCGGCCAGCAGGCTGCCGAGCAGGTGTGGGCGTTGCACGCGCAGCGCACGGCGGATGGTGGCACGGAGGGCTTGCGCCGATTGCTGCTGGCGATCGTGCGCGACCTGCGCGTGGTGTTTATCTTGCTGGCGCGCCAGTTGGCGCGGATGCGCGCGGCGGTCGCGTTGCCGGCGGAGCAGTCCGCGGCGCTGGCACGGTTGAGCCGCGACATCCACGCGCCGCTGGCCAATCGCCTCGGTATCTGGCAACTGAAATGGGAGCTGGAGGATCTGGCCTTCCGCTTCCTGCAACCGGACACTTATCGCCGCATCGCCAAATTGCTCGATGAACGGCGAGTCGATCGCGAGGAGTTCATCCGCCAGTCGCTGGATGAACTGCAGCAGGCACTCGCCGCGGCGGGCATCCGTGCCGATCTTGCCGGGCGACCGAAGCACATTTACTCGATCTGGAAGAAAATGCAGCGCAAGTCGCTGGATTTCTCCGATCTGTACGATATCCGCGCGGTGCGCATCCTGGTCGACGGGATCACCGAATGCTACGCGGCGTTGGGCGTGGTGCATGCGCGCTGGCCGCATCTGCCGAACGAGTTCGATGACTACATCGCCAGACCCAAGCCGAACGGCTACCAGTCGCTGCATACGGCGGTACTCGGTCCAGGCGGCAAGACGCTGGAGGTGCAGATTCGCACCCACGCCATGCATCGCGCCAATGAATTGGGCGTGGCCGCCCACTGGCGCTACAAGGAAGGCGGCGGCAGCGATGCCGAGTTTGAGGCAAAGATCGCCTGGATGCGCAAATTGCTGGAGCCGCGCGGCGAGGATGACGGCACCCTGGCGGCCGACCTGCAAACCGAATTGCTGGAGGACCGGGTTTACTTGCTCACCCCCAAGGGTGAGGTGTTCGACCTGGCGCGCGGCGCCACCGTGCTGGATTTCGCCTACCTGATCCATACCGAGGTCGGTCACCGCTGCCGCGGAGCCAAGGTCAACGGCCGCATCGTGCCGCTGACGTTCCAGCCGCGAAGCGGCGACCGAGTGGAGATCCTCACCACGAAGGTGGCCGAGCCCAGCCGCGACTGGCTGTCGCCGCACCATGGTTATCTCAACACCGCACGCGCGAAGGACAAGGTGCGCGCATGGTTCCGCCGGATCGCCTACGACACCAATCTCACGGTGGGCCGCAGCATGCTTGAGCGCGAGCTGAAGCGGTTGGCGTTATCGCCGACTGAAATCAGCAAGTTGCCGCCCCATTTCCATCTGCAGACCCAGGAGGAACTGCTGATTGCACTCGCGCTGGGTGAAGTCACGCCGGGTCAGATCTCGCGCGTGCTGCAGGAGGCCGCGCAACCGCCAGCGCCGCCAGCGCCGCCGCCAGCCCGGCCGACCACGCTGGGGCAGGACGCGTTGAGTATCGAGGGCGTCGGCAACCTGCTTACGACCTTGGCCCGCTGCTGCCAGCCCCTGCCGGGCGATGCCGTGCGTGGCTACATCACCAAGGGCCGCGGCGTGTCGGTGCACCGGGCCGATTGCGGCAGCCTGGCGCGGTTGCTGCGATGCGAACCGGACCGCGTGATCGAGGTGAACTGGGGTCACGCCGCCAGCCAGGCGTACGAAGTGGACGTCGCGCTGCGCGGCTACGACCGCAAGGAGTTGCAGAAAGACGTCACCAGCGTGATCAGCAACGCCGGCACCCACATCATCGCCTCCTCCAGCCGGTTGCATCCGCAAAGCGGTGAGGTGGACATGCGTTACACCTTGCGCGTGAGCGATTTCGAGCAGCTATCGACCCTGCTGGGCAAGCTGCTGGCGTTGCCGAACGTGACCGATGCGCGCCGTGTCGGCGTCGGCTGAATGCTGAACGCCCGTCGCGGCGGAGCCCGGCCGCTCGCTGGCCCGATGTTAAGCTGCGCCAGATATCCGCAACGTCATGGATCATGAGCATTCGCCGGGACCCGCACGACAACCGACCGCACCTGCGCAACGAGCCGACCCTGGGCGATCTCGATCGCGTGGATGAGCGGCGCCCGCGTGCGCCGGACGGGCTGCCGCAGGTCACCGTGGAGCCGCGTCGTCCGCCTCATGGGACGGCGCGTGCGGCACCGCCACGCCGCCGGGGCTGGCTGTGGCCAGTGTTGCTGTTGTTGGTGGTCGTGGTGGCGGGCTTGCTCTGGTTCAATCAGGGCAGCCTGCGCGGCATGTTGCCAAGCACCGATCTCAATAGCGTACTGACGCAGGCTCAGCAAGCGCTGAAGGATGGTCATCTGGACGGCCAGGACGGCACGAGCGCACGCGAATTGTTCCAGCAGGCCGCCGCGCAGGAACCGGATAATGATCGCGCACGCGATGGTCTGCGGCAGGTCGGCCAAGCCGAATTGTCGCGGGCCGATGCCGCGCTGCAGGCTGGCCAGTTCGACGAGGCGGTACAGCGCGCCGCGGTGGCGCGCGAGCTGCTGGGTGGCGGCAGCGACGTGGATCGACTGGACGCGCTGATCACTCGCGCCCGTGCGGCTCAGGTGCAAACCGGCGACCTGGTCGATCAGGCGCAACAGGCGTTGGCGGCCGGCAAACTGGATGGCGAGCAGGGGGCGGCCGCGCTGTACCGGCGCGTGCTTCAGGCGGACCCCGGCAACGCCGTGGCTGCCCATGGGCTCGACCAGGTGGGCCGCGCGTTGGCGGTGCAGGCGCACGATGCGCTGGAGTCGAGCGATCTGGCCAAAGCCGACGCGGACATCGAACAGCTCGCCGCGCTGCAACCGAACAACGGTGCCTTGCCAGCGCTGCGTGCGCTGCAGGCGCAGTCGCGCCAGCAGCAGGACGGCGCGCTGAAATCCGCCATCCTGCAGGGCCGCGAAGCGTTGCGCGCCGGCCGTATCGCGGGCCCCGGCGACGATACCGCGCTGGCCCGGTTCAACGCCGCCTTGCTGCTTGATCCGGACAGCAGCGAGGCCAAGGCCGGCCTGGGCGACGTGGCGCGGGCGCTGACGGTGCAGGCGAATGCGGCGATCGACGCGGGCGACCACGCGCAGGCAGGCAAGCTGCTTGAGCAGGCGGCACAACTGGCACCGAAGTCGGCCGATCTTGCGGCAGCCCGCGCCCGCTTGCGCGGCAATGCGTCGGTGGCGTCCGCCGCGACCGCCGCCGCGGCCGACGGTATTCAGGATGTCGCGGCCGCCGTACTGTCGCCGCAGCAGAGCGCCGCGGTGGGGCAACTGGTGCAGCGTGCGCAGCAGGCAACCCGCAGCGGCAACATCATGATGCCGCCGGGCGACAGCGCCTACGACTTGTATCGCAGCGCGCTGGCGATCGATGGCAACAACGCCGCGGCGCGGAACGGTCTGGAAGGACTGCCCGCGCGGGTCCGGCAGCAGTTCAAACAAGCGCTGTCCGCTGGCGAGCTGGCGCAGGCTGGCGACAAGCTGGCCAATCTGGCCGAACTGGCGCCCGGTGATCCAGCACAAGATGCACTTGGCAACCAGCTGGCCAGCGCCTGGCTTGATCGCGCCGAGCAACAGCTGGGCAAGGGTGACCGGATCGGTGCGGGTCAGTCGTTGGCGCGCGCACGCAAGCTGGCGCCCAATCATCCCCGTCTGCTCGATCTGAGCGCTCGCCTGCAGGGCGGGCAATGAGTCCTGCATGACGATCCTGGTCGTGGGCGGCAGCAGCCAGATCGGCCATTTCCTGCTGCCCCGCCTGGAGACCGGCGGCGAGCCCATCCTGGCATTGAGCCGCGTGCCGGGACTGCCACGGGAGGGCGTGGAATGGCTGCAGGGATCGCTGCCCGACGCGTTGCCCGCGCTGCCCCAGTTGTCGGCCATCATCAGCTTTGGCCCGTTGCAGGCGCTGGCCGAGTGGCTGGAACGCCGGCCGCCGAGTAGCGCGCCACGGGTGATTGCCACCAGTTCGATGAGCGCCGAGAGCAAATGCGATTCAGCGGTGCCGGCCGAGCGCGAGATCGCGCGGCGGTTGCGCGCGGGGGAGGCCGCGCTGGCCAACGCCTGCGCCCGTCTGGGTTGTGCATGGACCGTGTTGCGACCGACCCTGGTCTATGGCGCCGGCCTGGATAAAAGCCTCACCCCGATTGTGCATCGAGCCATGCGTACCCGGCTGTTTCCAATCCCTGCCGGTCGTGGTTTGCGTCAGCCCGTGCATGCCGACGACATTGCGCAGGCCGTGCTGGCGGCGCTGGAGTGCCCGGCCGCCGCCGGACGAATCATCGCGATCGGCGGCGGCGAGCGGCTGCTCTATCCACAGATGTTTGCGCGGGTGCGGGGAAGCGTGGCGTGTGCCACCGTGGCGGTCCGGATTCCGGCCTGGCTGTTGCGGTTGGGCGAACGGATGTATCCATCGCTGCGCGGCCCGTTGAGCCGACTCGACCGTGACCTGGTGGCAGACAACCAGGAATTGCAGCGCCTGCTGCATATCCAGCCGCGACTATTCCAGCCCGATGCCGCGATGTGGATAGCGCCGGAGCCAACCCCGCAAGGATGAGCGCGCCGATTGCCCGCGTTTTGCCCGCAAACCGTCTGCTGCGTTCATGGGCGCGCTGGGGTGTGCGCTCTATGATCCCAACCTTTGACTGCCGGATTTCCCTTCGTTGGCCTTCCTGACCCGTACCCGTTCGTTCACCCGTCGCAGCTGGCCGTGGCTGCGCATCCCGTTCTGGATCACGTTTGGCCTGCTGGTGGGTTTCGTGCTGCCATACGTTCTGGTACTCAACAAGCGCGTGCAGGACCGCTTCAGCGACTTGGTGTTCGCGGTGCCGACGAAGGTCTATGCGCGGCCATTGCCGATGGAGGTTGGCGAGCCGATGTCGCCGGCCGCGCTGGAGCTGGAGTTGGCCTTCGCCGGTTACAACAATGATGGCCGCGGCGAAGTTCCCGGCAGCTGGATGAAGAAGGGCTCGCGCTACACGATTTCCTCGCGTGGTTACGCGGGGCCGGATGGCGGCGAACTGCCCAAGCGCATCCGGGTCAGCGTGAGCGGTGGTGAGCTGGATGCGGTGCAGGATGCCGCCAGCGGCAAGCCGATCAAATTGACTCATCTGGATCCCGCGCGCATCGCCACCCTGTATGGCGCCACCCAGGAAGAGCGCCGCTTCGTGAATCTGGCGGACGTGCCGCCATTGCTGGTCAACGGTTTGCAAGCGGTCGAGGATCGTAATTTCAAGAACAATATCGGCATCGATTTAGGCGCGATCGCGCGGGCAGCGTTTGCCAACCTGCGCGCCGGCCACACCGTGCAAGGCGGCTCCACGCTGACCCAGCAATTGGTGCGCAACCTGTTCCTCAGCCGCGATCAGACCTTCACGCGCAAGATCAACGAAGCGCTGATGTCGCTGCTGCTGGAGGCGCACTACAGCAAGGGGCGGATTCTTGAGGCCTACGTCAACGATGTCTTCCTGGGACAGCAGGGCAACCAGGCGGTGCACGGCTTCGGTGCTGCATCAGAGTTCTATTTCGGACGCCGGCTGCAGGAGCTCCGGCCACAGGAGATCGCGCTGTTGGTGGGCCTGGTCAAGGGGCCGAGCTACTACGATCCGCGCCGCGCACCCAAGCGTGCGCTGGCGCGGCGCAACCTGGTGCTGAAGGAGTTCTTCGACACCGGTCTGCTCAGTGCCGGACAGCTCAATGCGGCCCAGGCCGCGCCGCTGGATATCATCCAGGACGGCCAGTTGCCGCACAACCGCTTCCCTGCCTTCATGGATCTGGTGCGCAAGCAGATCACCGCCGACTTCGATGAAAAGGCGCTGCGCGAGGGTCACTTGTCGATCTTCACCACGCTCGATCCGGCTGCCCAGCTTTATACCGAGCAGGCGATCGCCAGCGCGTTGAAGGGGCTGGGCAAGCGCGGCGACGGCGTGCAGGCAGCGGCGGTCGTCGCCAATACACAGACCGGCAGCGTGCTGGCCGTAGTCGGCAGCCGCACGCCGGGAGACCAGGGTTTCAACCGCGCGCTGGATAGCCAGCGCCCGATCGGCTCCACGATCAAGCCCTTCGTCTATCTGGTGGCACTGACCCAGCCGCAGCGCTGGAACCTGGCCAGCTTGATGGACGACAGCCCGATCAGCATGCGCCAGCCCAACGGCAGCGTGTGGACGCCACAGAACGATGACCACCGGAGCCACGACCCGCTGATCATGGTGGATGCGCTGGCACATTCGTGGAACCTCGCCACCATTCACCTGGGGCTGGCAGTGGGGTTGCCGCGCATTCGCGCGTTCCTGGAATCGTTTGGCCTTCCCAACGTCAATCCGAGTCCGTCGGTGCTGATTGGGGCGCTCGACCTGGCACCGCTTCAGGTGGCCCAGATGTATGAGTACCTGGCGGCTGACGGTCATGCGCTGCCGTTGCTGGCGGTGCGCGGCGTGCTGGATGGCAATGGCCGCACGATCAAGCGCTATCAGGTGCAGTCCGGCCCTGGCGAATACCAGGAAGCGGTGCGCCTGACGACCTGGGCGATGCAGCAGGTGGCTGAGTACGGCACCGCCAGCGCGATCGGCAATTCCGACCTGGCCCGGCTGCACGCTGCCGGCAAGACCGGTACCAGCAACGGCCTGCGCGACAGCTGGTTCGCGGGCTTCACCGGTGAGCATCTGGCGGTGTTCTGGATGGGCCGTGACGACAACAAGACGACAACGCTGTTCGGCGCCAGCGGCGGCTTGCGCGCCTGGCGCGACCTGTTTGCCAAGCTGCCGACTACGCCGTTGTCCGCTGCACCCGGCGCCGGACTGGAGATGGCCTGGATCAATCCCCAGGACGGCCGGCGCACCGAGCCGCAATGCCAGGGTGCGCAGCAGGTGCCGGTGGTGGCCGGCAGCCTGCCACCAGAAACCGACGGCTGCTTCTGGCAGGGCGTACAGCACCTGTTCGGTGCGGGCAACGCGCCGGCGCCGGCTTCCTCCACCAACCCCTCCATCCGGAACTGATCATGCCATTGCCATTCAAGCGCCTCTTGTTGCTGCCGTTGCTGCTGTTGATGGTCTCGGCGGCCGGTTGCAGTCTGTTCTCACCCAGGACACCGGCGCCCAAGCCCCAGCCTCAGTCGGCGCTATCGAGTCACGACATGGTCGCCGCGATCCGCGCCGCGGGTGCGCACGACAACTCGGTCATCGACGTCAAACCGCTGCTCGATCCGGCGGTTGCCGCGCTGGTCGACACCGCGCACCTGGACGAGCAGGCCAGCAAATATCCCGCTGCGGCCGCCGCGCTCGATCAGGCGCTCAAGATCACGCCGGACTCGCCCGATTTGCTGCAGGAACGCGCCGAGATCGCGGTGCGTCTTGGCGATTTCAAGAACGCGGAAAAGTTGGCCCATCAGTCCTGGTCGCTCGGCCCCAAGCTCGGCCCGCTGTGTGCACGCAACTGGCAGACCAT
Organism: Rhodanobacter sp.; assembly: GCA_039935315.1. Lineage (GTDB taxonomy): Bacteria > Pseudomonadota > Gammaproteobacteria > Xanthomonadales > Rhodanobacteraceae > Rhodanobacter. The sequence continues at coordinate 16,920 of JBDTKM010000306.1, forward strand.
CGTGGAGATACGCCTGCAGGCGCACGACAAAGTCGGCACCGACGCGGCACGCAAATGGGTGCAGCAGTGCCACAAGGCGGATGTTCCGCGTTACTGACCGAGGTTGACGTCCACGGGCGGCGCGGGGCGGGTCAGAACAACGCCGCCAGCACCAGCACGATACCGACGACGCTCACCATCCAGGCCAAGGTGCGCAAGTAGGGAATACCGGCCGCGTAAACCGGCAGGTAGACCAGGCGTGCCCAGAAATACAACTGCGCACCGAGCACCGTCATGCCGTCATGGCGTTGCAGTGCGCAGGCGACCAGCACGGCGGCGGCAAACAACGGGAACGTTTC
>JBDTKM010000307.1:0-2650 GCA_039935315.1 Rhodanobacter sp.
CGGATGCACGCGACCACCACCAGGATGCGGCCCGCGAGGACTTGCACAAGGCTGCCTCCGCCAAGGCCTACGATGACTACGCCGGCACCAGCCTGAAGGCGCTGGCCGATGCGGTCGGCGCGTTGCCGCCTCCTGCTGACACCATCGATCCCGCTCACGCGGGCGGCGCCGTCGGCATGCAGACCGTGCTGATCTTCGGGATCGCCAGCATGCAGCCGCGGCCTGGTCTGCAGCTGGTGGCCAAACTGTGCGAGAACGCCAGTGAAGATCACTCGATCAAGGCCGACTGCCTGAGCCTGGCCAAACGGCTCGAATGGGGCTCCAGCCCACTGGCGCGTTCGCTCGGCTTGCACCTGCGCGAAGTGCTCGGGAGCGATCCCGACCAGCAGCAGGCAAAAGACGCTCGCCGCACCCTGATCTGGCAGGTGCAGAGCTTCAATCAGCTGCTGGCTCGCGCTCGGGACGACGCGGCGCTGGCTCAGCAGCTGCTGTCACTGGCCCGCAACGGCGGCACCGAAATGAGCCTGCAACTGGCCGCGCTGCGTGACGCCAAGATCGCGACCGACCCCCCGGCCGACTGGCAGCCACGCAAGGCTGAGTAGCTGGAAATGGAACGTGGGAAATGGGGAATCGGAATACCCGGTTCCTCGCACCGGGTGGGTGCGTCCGCGGTTGCCCATTCCGCACTCCCCATTCGCCATTCCCGGCTCTTCGCCCATTCCCCTTTCGCGTCGCCCCCGCTAGGCTGGGACCACCTTCCGTGGCAGGGATGAACCGATGCTTACGACGCTGGTGGCAAGCAGCAAGGGCGGTTGCGGCAAAAGCACTTTGGTGACGCAATTGGCGTCGCACTGGGCCCAGGCCGGGCAACATACGGCCATCGTCGACGCCGACCGGCAAGGTTCCAGCCTCCGCTGGGCGAGCCTGCGACCGGACAACGTGCCTGGCGTACTGGCGCTTGAAGGAGGCCGCCGCTCGTTGCAGAAGCTGCCGCCGGATACGGACCAGTTGCTGATCGACACCCCCGCCGGTTCACGCGAGCGTGAGCTGGAGCCCTACCTGGACCTGGCCAACGTGCTGCTGGTTCCGGTGTTGCCGTCCTCGTTCGATCTGGACGCCACGCTGGCTTTCGCTGACGAATTGCGCGCGATCAACCGCATCCACCGCGGCAAGCTGCCGGTGGCGTTGGTGGCCAACCGGCTGAAGGCATGGACGCATGCCAGCCAGGATGCGGTGGTCCAACTCGCTGAAGAATCACCGTTCCCCGTCGTGGCGCAATTGCGTGACAGCCAGGCCTATGTGCTGCTGGCCTCGCTCGGCAAGGGCATCTTCGACTACCACTCCGAACAAGTGCGCAGTCACCAGCAGGACTGGAAGCCCTTGCTGCGCTGGATCAAGCGCCAATCCTCGTGAACCGAACGGCCTGACGCCATCGCGCACGCCGTAACCATCCCCTCGCTGGAGCCTCTCATGCACGAATTGATCTTGTTGCGACATGCCGAATCGGTACCCATAGAAAACGGCGACGATGACCGGCAACGCGGGCTCAGCCCCCGCGGCGAGCAGGAAGCGCAGGCTGCCGGGTTGTGGCTGGCGGCACGCAAACTGCACCCCGACCGCGTGTTGTGCTCGCCGACCCGCCGTACTGACGAGACCACCCGGTTGGCGCTGGCGGCGATCGACGGCGCGTCGATACCCCAGGTGGCCGAGGAAATCTACGACGCCACGCCGGGCGAGCTGCTGGTCCTGCTCGACCAGCACAGCGATGCCGGCACGGTGATGCTGGTGGGTCACAACCCCGGCATCGAGCGTCTGGTCGCGCTGCTGGTCGAAGGCCGCTCCGACGAATGCCGCGGCATGCCCCCCGGGGCACTGGCGGTACTCCACCTGGACGGTCCGCTGGAACCGGGCGGCGCTCGCCTGGACGCATTCTGGTCGCCCTGAATCCGGCACCGGACACCCGGTGAACCGCGCGTACACCGGGCGCGCTGATCGGTCCTGGTCCTAACCGGATACCCGCGCCGCACCGATTGCGGCCGAGCCACGCCTAACCGGTATCATCGGGCGATGTTCCACCTTCTTTGCCGCATGGGCCTGCCACTGCTGCTTGCCGCCGTCGTGCTGCAAGGCTGCGCATTGTCGCAAGCACAGATTCGCCGCGCCGATGCCGTGGTGGCGGCCACCACCGACCGCCAGCTTTCCTGCCACCAGGCCGACCACTGCGCGGTGCCTTCGCCCTTGCTCGAGGCCGCCGACCAGGCGCTGGCCGACTCCACTGCGCAGCATCCGGTGCATGTGGTCACCCTGCTCGGCGACAGCGAACCGGCGCTGGCTGCGCGCATCAACCTGATCCGCGCGGCGCGCCGGACGATCGACGTGCAGACTTACATCTGGGACCAGGACGACGTCGGGCAACTGATGTTGAACGAACTGGTGCAAGCAGCGCGGCGCGGCGTGCGCGTGCGCATCCTGGCCGACCAGTTGTTTTCCTTTGGCAGTCTGGACCTGCTCGACGAACTGTCCCGAGTCAGCCCCAATCTGCAGCTGCGACTGTACAACCCCACTTTCCACAAGGCACACACACCACCGCTGGAGTTTGCCGCCGGCGTCCTGTGCTGCTTCATGCAGATCAACCAGCGCATGCACAACA
>JBDTKM010000308.1:0-3231 GCA_039935315.1 Rhodanobacter sp.
CGCGCTGGATGACTCGGGCTATCGATCAGACCGAGTCGCCCTTGATGTCCGGCAGGGCAGCGCGATCACTCCATAGATAACGGTAGATCAGGCCGCCGACGATGCCGCCGATGATCGGCATCACCCAGAAGAACCACAACTGGTGCACCGCCCAGCCACCCTGGAATACGGCGACGGCGGTGGAGCGGGCCGGGTTCACCGAGGTGTTGGTGACCGGGATGCTGACCAGGTGGATGAGGGTCAGCGCCAGGCCGATCGCGATGCCGGCAAAACCCACCGGCGCGCTCCGGTGCGTGGCGCCCATGATGATGAAGATGAAGAAGCCGGTCATCACCAGCTCGCACAGCGCTGCGGCGCCCATGGCATAGCCGCCCGGCGAATGCGCGCCGTAACCGTTGGATGCGAAGCCGCTGGCGGCAGCATCGAAGCCTGGCTTGCCCGAGGCGATCGTGTACAACACCAGGCCAGCGAGGAGGCCGCCGAGCACCTGCGCGATAACGTACGGGAGCACTTCCTTGACCGGAAACCGACCGCCGGCCGCCAGGCCGCAAGTCACCGCGGGATTGATGTGGCAGCCGGAGATGTGACCGATCGCGTAGCACATGGTCAGCAGGGTCAGGCCGAACGCCAGTGCCACCCCGGCAAAGCCGATGCCCAGTTGCGGAAAGCCGGCGGCCAGCACGGCGCTGCCGCAGCCGCCCAGAACCAGCCAGAAGGTGCCGAAGAATTCGGCTGCCAGACGTTTACTCATGTTCATCGATGGATCCTTTCGATTGGATTGAACGCGTGTCCGCGTGCGGGGCTGGTGCAGCTGAGACTGAACGACGTTTGCATCTTGTGAGAGCGGCGGTGGGCAAAGCGCCATGCAGGGCATTCGCGGTGTCCGGGCGGTCCCACTTCCGGCCGGACACGGCGAGCATAAGGGATGAGCGCATCATGCGCGAGATCGCGCAGAACGGCCGCAGTTTGGACTATTGTGCCTGACCGATTTCCATGTCCATGTCGTCGAGTCGCCCATGATCGAAGTTCAGGATTCATCGCAGCCGGGCATGTCAGAGCGGGTGCGCAAACTCACTCTTCGTGACGCTCGCACGCTGCTGCTGTCGGCGCTGGGTGGCGCACTCGAGTTCTACGATTTCGTGGTCTTCGTGTTCTTCGCGATTCCACTGAGCCATCTGTTCTTTCCGCCGACTACCGCCCCGTGGCTGGCCCAGCTGCAGGTATTTGCCATCTTTGCAGCGGGTTACCTGGCGCGGCCACTGGGCGGCATCGTGATGGCGCATTACGGCGATACGCTGGGGCGCAAGAAGATGTTCCTGCTCAGCGTGTTCCTGATGGCACTGCCAACCCTGTGCATCGGCCTGCTGCCAGTGTATGCACAGATCGGCATGCTGGCGCCCCTGTTGCTGCTGTTGCTGCGCGTGATGCAGGGTATCGCAGTCGGTGGCGAGGTCCCCGGAGCGTGGGTATTCGTTGCTGAACACGTGCCGCCGCAGCGGGTCGGTTTCGCCTGCGCCAGCCTCACCGCGGGGCTCACGGCAGGTATCCTGATCGGCTCACTGGTGGCCGCTGCGATCAACCGCGGCATGTCGCCGGCGCAACTGCTGGATTACGGCTGGCGGCTGCCGTTCCTGATCGGCGGCGTGTTCGGTTTCTTCGCGGTGTGGTTGCGCCGCTGGCTCACCGAGACGCCCGTGTTCGAGGCGATGCAAGCGCGCAAGGAGCTCGCCCGCGGCCTGCCGCTGAAGGAGGTGTTTGCATGCCACCTGTCCAGCGTGTTGTTGTCGGTGCTGCTGACCTGGATGCTCACGGCGGCGATTGTGGTGGTGATCCTGATGACGCCATCGCTGGTGCAGTCGGTGTTTCATGTGCTGCCCACCCGCGCGTTCCTTGGCAACAGCGTGGCCTCCTTCGCGCTGACCATCGGGTGCCTGTTTTACGGATGGCTGGCCGATCGGCTGGGCTACGCACAGGCGTTGTTGATCGGTGCGCTGGTCCTGCTGGTGGCGACCTACGCCTTGTATGTCGACCTGCAGGCCGGGGCCGCGCATTTTGTGCTGTTGTACGCATTGGCTGGTTTCAGCACCGGTGTGACCGGGGTGGTACCGGCGTTGATGGTGGTCGCTTTTCCACCGGCGGTACGTTTCTCCGGATTGTCGTTTTCCTACAACGTGGCGTACGCGTTGTTTGGTGGACTGACTCCGCCGCTGATCGGCCTGCTGGTTCGACATATGGGCGTGCTGGCGCCCGCGCATTACGTGGCGTTGACCGCCTGCCTTGGCGTCGGTGTCGCCTTGTCCGTGATGGCAGCGCAGCGCCGTCGGTTGGCGTTGCGCGTGGCCTAGAACTCCAGTTCCTGCGCTGCGCAAAGATAGTCGACCAGCGGGGCAACGCGCTTGAAACTGGCCACGGTGCGCGGCAGCAGTTCGCTCGAGCAGGCCAACGCTTCGTCGAACCGGGTGGTGGCGACGAAGTCCTTGCGCTTGAGATCCTCGATCAGCTCGTGGGTGGAGTCATAACCGCGCGGCGGGCGTACCAGCGAGTCGCCGCCCAGTTGCAGGTGCTGGCGGAACGCCTTGCTTTGGGTGGCGCGTTTCCATGCGGCAGGATTGTCGACCAGGAATTCGCGGATGTGCTTCAGCGCATCCGGCTCCGGGTGCCACATGCCGCCGCCAGCGAAGCATTCACCGGGTTCGATGTGCAGGTAGAAACCGGGTGCCTGGATTTCGCGGCGACGCTCATGGGTGAAACGCGCACCCTGCCATGACTTGTACGGAAGCTTGCTGTTGGAATAGCGTGTGTCACGGTAGATGCGGTACAGGGACCCGCCGAGCTTGCGCGGGTCGGCGCGGTAGTGCGGGCTGATCTTTGCCAGCGGCGCCTGCATGTCGCTGATCAGCTGCAGGAACGGCGCGCGCACGTGGCGCTCGTAGTCGTCCTTGTGGGCGTGGAACCATTCGCGTTCGTTGTTGCGCCCCAGTGCGCGCAGGAAACGGAAGGTGGCGGGCGTGAAGTAGCTTGTTGGCATGGCGTTCGATTATCGAGTGGAGGCGATCAGACCGGGAGGCTGGCGGCGAGCTCTTCGCCCCACGCCTGCAATTGATCGAGCAGCGGCTGTTTGTCCTGCGCGGCCGGATCGTGGCGCAGCTCGGCCAGACGCGCAGAAAAGTCGTCCAGGGTGAGCGCAGTAAGGGCGGTGTGTCGCGTCAATCGGGCGTGGCGGAACGCTTC
>JBDTKM010000309.1:0-6985 GCA_039935315.1 Rhodanobacter sp.
ACAAGATTGACGTGCTGGCCCTGCACGGCATCAACGAGGTCTTGCTCTACCAAGGGCAGGCCAAGGTGTACGAGCAGACGTTTCAGGACTTTGGTTACACCCGTGACTACCTGCTCAGCTGGATACCTCAAGCGGCGCACCAACCGTGGTGGCTGCTGCAGAATCTGTGCTGTGGGCCGGGTCGCATCTCGCAAAGCGTCATCGACCAGAGGGCAGTGCTTGCCCGGAAGATCGCCGACCGCCTGCGCCAGCTGGGCATGATTCCGGTATTCCCGGGCTTTTACGGGACCGTACCGCCGGGCTTCGCGGACAAGAATCCCGGTGCGCATGTCGTGCCCACAGGCACGTGGGATGGGTATCAACGGCCGGACTGGCTCGACCCGACCACTCCCTGGTTCGCCAAGGTTGCGGCCGACTTCTACCGCAAGCAGACGGCCCTCTTCGGTGACAGCAGCATGTACAAGATGGACCCGCTGCATGAGGGTATCGAAGGTGGCAACCATGGCGGTATCGATTTGGTCGCCGCCACCAGAGGTATTCAGACGGCTCTGAACCAGGCTCATCCCGCTGCTACATGGGTACTTCTGGGCTGGGAGGACAACCCTCTACCCGAAGTCATCAAGGGGTTGGACAAGTCCCACTCACTGATTGTGGATGGCGAGGCCGAGTCCGTCGCGCCAACCGCTGATCGGGAAGCGATGTGGCAAGGTACGCCGTATGCCTTTGGCACGATCTGGAATTTCGGCGGACACACCAACATCGGTGCCAACCTTTCGGTGTGGAACACCCGCTACTGGCAGTGGAAGGAAAAGCCACACAGTGCCCTGACAGGTATCGCCTTGATGCCGGAGGACAGCGACAACAATCCTGCGGCACTGGCCTTTTTCACCGAGCTAGCCTGGCGCCAGACACCGGCGAACCTCGATCAGTGGTTCAAGGATTGGGCGTGGCGTCGTTACGGCGGCTCCGCACCGGATCCGCACGCGGTTGCCGCCTGGCATATTTTGCAAGACACCGCCTACCATCTGCCCGCTACTTGGGACAGCAAATATCAGACGGGCTTCTTCGGATTGGCCCCGAGCCTGTACGCGCACACGCTGCCGCTGGACTACGACCCGGCACGCATCGATCAGGCTTTGGCCGAACTGCTCCAGGTCGCTCCGTCGCTGCGAGACAGCAGCGCGTATCGCTATGACTTGACCGACCTCACCCGTCAGGCCTTGGCGGTGCGCAGTCGAGTCCTGCTACCGAAGATCAACGCTGCATTCGATGCGAGGAACAAGGCGGAGTTCGACCGACTGAGCGGGCGCTGGCTGCACCTGATGAAGGAGCTCGATACCGTGTTGGGCACCAATAAGCAGTTCATGCTTGGCCCGTGGCTGGCCAACGCGAAGTCATATGCTCGCACCCCCAGCGATTGGGCAACGATCAATTTCGACGCGCGGTCGCTGATCACGATCTGGGGCAAGCCGCAGATCGCCGACTATGCGCGCCGCGACTGGCAGGGGCTGGTCGGAGACTATTACTACTCGCGCTGGAAGCTCTATTTTTCCTCGTTGGACGAGGCTCTGAGTACAGGTGGGAAACCGCAGGAGATCGACTGGTACGCGTTCGGCAGCAAGTGGGCACATGAGCAGAATACGTATCCGACGGAACCCACCGGCGATATCCACGCCTTGGCGCAGGGTGTACTGGATGATCTGACTCACGCGAACCACGATCAATGATTACGCGCACGGCGCAAACGTGTATGGGTGACTGCTCTGACTCAATGAGGAAAGGCTCAGTTTGGCCGGGGATTGCCTTCGATCTTGTCGTTTGAGCCTCTGTCTTCAGCGCACGCCAGTTTCGATCCTTGACGTTCATCGACGGCACAAAGGCCCCGCTCAATGCCGGCTGCGATAGAGCCCCGGCTTGAGCGGCGGGAACCTTGGAAATCCACACCGGAGGTTCTGGAAATGATCGACCGGTTCTCTGATCCACCGCTCGCAGCTTCAACTGCCGCTCAAGCCAGCTCGCGCAAATCACGGCTGGGGTTGATGCTGCTCGCCGCCTGCGCGTTCGGCATCGGCGCCGCGCGCGCAGACGACAGCATGACTACCGGCAAATTGGTGCTACATCCCGGCGGCAGCACGTTTGTCGATCAGCAGGGCGTCGAACGGTTCGGCAATGCTGCCATCGAGGCGAGCTGGAAGATTGACGAGCAGCACTTGATTGACATGGCGGTGATCGACCGCGTGCATCACCGCACATTGTCCGTGGTTGCGCCGTTTGCGTTGGTGCTGGGTGACGGCAGCACAATCAACGCTTCCGACCTGCGCCTGCTGGCGCCGCCGCGCGAGCAGGCGCTGCCGGTGGACGCAAGGGCCGCACGTCTCGCCGCCCGCCTGCCGGGCAAGTCGGTACAGGCGAGCTTCGGCGATACCCGTGGTCGCTTTCGGGTTGATTGGAAACTGGTGCAGCGCGACGGCTCGCCCTACCTGCGCGAAGAGGTATCGATCACTGCATTGAAGCACGATGAGGAGATCGCCAAGGTATCGCTGCTGGAAACAACGGCGGCGGACGCGGAGGTGGTGGGTGAGGTGAAGGGTTCGCCGGTGGTCGCTGGCAATCTTTATCTCGGCTTTGAGAATCCGCAGTCAGATAGCGAGGTTGGTGGCAGCGACGTGAGACTCACGCTGGCACGGACGCTGCCGCTGGAGCAAGGCAAGACGATCACGTACTCGGCGGTGGTCGGCGTGGTGCGCGCCGGCCAATTACGACGCGATTTTGCCAGCTACGTCGAGCGTGAACGCGCGCATCCGTATCGGCCGTTCCTGCACTACAACTCGTGGTATGACATCGGCTACTTCACGCCGTATACCGAGGTGCAGGCGCTGAACCGGATCAACACGATTGGCAAAGAACTGCATGTCAAGCGCGGGGTGAAGATTGACTCGTTCCTGTTCGACGACGGCTGGGACGACCGCAGCGGCAGTTGGAACTTCAGCAAGGATTTCCCCCATGGCTTCGTGCCGCTGCGCAAGGCGGCGGCGAAATACGGTGCCGCGCCCGGCGTTTGGCTGTCGCCATGGGGCGGCTACAGCAAGCCCAAGCAGGAGCGGATCAACAACGGCAGGGCCGCGGGCTACGAGATCATCGATGGCGGCTTTGCGCTGTCCGGACCGAAGTACTACAAGCGCTTCCACGACGTGGTGATGAGTCTGCTGAACAAGGATGGTGTCAACCAGTTCAAGTTCGATGGCACCGGCAACGTCAGCAGCGTGTTTCCCGGGAGCCGCTTCGACAGCGACTTCGCCGCGGCGATCCAGCTGATCAAGGACATCCGCGCGGACAAGCCGGACACCTTCATCAATCTCACCACCGGCACCTGGGCCTCGCCGTTCTGGCTGCGCTATGCCGACACCATCTGGCGCGACGGCGACGATGACAACGAGATCGGGGTCGGCACCACGCGCGAGCGCTGGATCACCTACCGCGACGCGCAGACCTACCAGAACATCGTGCTCAAGGGGCCACTTTTTCCCATCAACTCGCTGATGCTTCACGGCATCATCTATGCGCAAATGAACCGCAAGCTCAACACCGATCCGGGCCATGATTTCGCCAACGAGGTGCATTCGTACTTCGGCACCGGTACGGAGTTGCAGGAGCTGTACATCACACCCTCGCTGCTCAGCACGCGGAACTGGGACACGCTCGCCGACGCGGCGAAGTGGTCGCACGCCAACGCCGCGGTGTTGCGTGACACGCACTGGATCGGCGGCGATCCGGCGCGACTTGACGTGTATGGCTGGGCGTCGTGGTCGCCGAACAAGGCGATCGTCACCTTCCGCAATCCGGACGATCAGCCGCAGCTCGCCGTGATCGATCTTCAGCGCCAACTGCAATTGCCAGCTGGCGTGGCTCGCCACTTCAGCGTGCACGACGTGTGGAACAGCGGGGGCGCCAGCGTGCCACGAGAGTTGGACGCGGATCACTCCGGCACCCTCACGCTGGCGCCGTTCGAGGTACTGACGCTGGAACTGACGCCGGATTGACCGGGCGGCTGGGACTTGGAGCAACAAGTGGAAGACGGGGGCAGGAATCAAATGCTACAGGGCAAAGTGAGTGGCGTATTGGCGCTTATGGTGGCGTTGGCGCCGCTGCCGCTGCTGGCGTTCACGCCAGCAGCCACGGCACCAGATGGCGTGGCTGCGCGCGTCGACAAACTTGTGCAGCGGATGCCGCCGGATGCATTGCATCACATGGTGCAGAGCTACGCGATGATGGGCATGAAGCAGCAACCTGCGGGTAGCGTCGGCGCCGCCGGCTACGTACCGGCGCTGCCAGCCTATGGCATCCCCGCACTGCAGGAGAACGATAGCGGCGCCGGCGTGAACAACTATCCGGTCGCTCGGGATGCGCGCGGCTGGCCGGTCGGTGTCCGCGGCAAGGCCGGCGACGCCACGGCGCTGCCGTCGCCGCTGGGTATGGCGGCGACCTGGAATCCTCGCCTGGCCGCTGCCGCCGGGGCGATGATCGCCGGAGAAGCACGCGCGCAAGGGATCAACGTGCTGTTGGGTCCGGGCGTGAATCTCGCGCGTGAACCGAGGGACGGACGCACCTTCGAATTCTTCGGTGAGGATCCGTTGCTTGCCGGCACCATCGCCGGTGCCGAAATCCGCGGTATCCAGTCACGGCATGTGATCGCGACCCTCAAGCACTATGCGCTCAATGATCAGGAGACCAACCGCCTGCAAATAAGCTCGAATCTGAGCGAGTCTGCCGCGCGCGAGTCCGATTTGTTTGCCTTTGAACTGGCCATTGAACAAGGTCATCCCGGCGCCGTGATGTGTGGCTACAACAAGGTCAATGGCGTCTACGATTGCTCCGACGCCCATTTGCTGAGCGCCATACTCAAGCACGATTGGAAGTATCGCGGTTGGGTAATGACCGACTGGGGTGCCGACCATGGCGCATCCGATGCATTGGCCGGGTTAGATCAGGTCTCGGGCGAGGACTTCGCAGCGGGCGACCATGGCGAGGGCAGCTTCGGTGCCCCACTGATGCGCGCCGTGGCCAATGACACGATTCCGTTTAGTCGTCTGCAGGACATGGTGCGGCGCATCCTGTATTCGATGATGACAAATGGGCTGTTCGTGACCAATCCCGTGGTGCCGCTGGATGTCGATGCCGATGCGCGGGTCGCGCAGGATGTCGCGGCGCAGGCCCTCGTGCTGCTGAAAAACGACCACGCATTGTTGCCGCTGGGCCGCGACGTCAAGCGCATCGCGCTGATCGGCGGCCATGCTGACGCCGGTGTGCTGTCCGGCGGCGGGTCCGCACAGGTTTGGCCGATCGGTGGCCCGGCGATCAAGCCGGTGTATCCGGACTTGCACGACAGCGCCTCGCCGTGGATCGTCTACGACCCGTCGTCGCCCCTCAAGGCACTGCAGCAGCGCCTGCCGCAGACGCGGATCGACTACGACGATGGCAGTGATCCGGCCCGGGCGGCGGCGCTGGCAAACAAGGCCGATGTGGTCATCGTGTTTGCCACCCAGTGGGAGGCCGAAGGCATCGATCTGGCCAACCTCTCGTTGCCTGATCACCAGGACCAGTTGATCGGCGCAGTCTCAAGTGCCAATCCGCATACGGTTGTGGTTCTGGAGACGGGCAGCCCGGTGCGCATGCCGTGGCTAGCGAAGGTCGCGGCGGTGCTCGAGGCATGGTACCCCGGCGCGCGCGGAGGTGCGGCTATTGCCGATGTGCTGAGCGGGCGCGTCGATCCTTCCGGACGTCTGCCAGTCACCTTCCCGCGGAACGAGCTCCAGTTGCCGCGACCGCAGATCACCGCGGCCGACGCGGTCGACTACAACATCGAAGGCGCGGCGGTGGGCTACAAGTGGTACGACGAGAAACATCTCAGCCCGCTGTTCCCGTTCGGGTACGGGCTGGCCTACACCCAATTCGGTTACGCCCATCTGCGTCTGCACCAACAGGGTGCGCGCGTGATCGCGAGTTTCGAAGTCAGCAACAACGGCGATCGGGCTGGCCTGGATACGCCGCAAGTCTATGTTGACATGCCGACCAACCAGGGCGGGGCGCCGCGACGATTGGCCGGCTTCGACAAAGTCTTGCTGCGGCCCGGACAGCGCAAGACTGTCTCGATCACGATCGACCCCCGTCTGTTCGCCGTGTTCGATGTCGCTGCCGACCGATGGCGCATCGGCGCCGGTCGCTACACGGTGCAGGTAGGTCATTCATCGCGTGACTTCGCTTTGAGCAGCCGCATTCGCATGAACGCAGCGGATATGGCGCCGTGATGGACATCGACGTGCGCGGCCGTGCCCCGCGGCCAGTGCCAACGGCAAACCGATCCCGATGACGAGTACTGATCATGGTCGACCACACACTCCGCCACCTGTTGAAAGCCGGCACGCTGTTGCCCCGGTACATGCCAGCGGCAGCTTGGTGACCAGCGTGCGCCACCTGGCGCAAGGTCATCAGGTACAAGCTGCCCTGGTGTTGGTGAGTTTCGTGATGGAGGCGGAGCGGCCCGGGCAACAGGTCGACGCCTCACTGGCCTGCCTGAGTGACGAAACGCTGTCATGGGCCGAGCCCAAGCTCTTTGCCGCCGACAATCACGAATTGGTGCGTCTGTTTCGCCGATCCAATCCGCATGGCGTTCTTGCTGATCGCGCGGATCCACAGGAACGCGGTGCCGAGCCATCCACCGGAGCCATGCCATGATTCGATCTGCCTTGATCCTGCCGCGGGCGCTCACCGTCGCGGTGGTGCTTGCCACATGCCTGTGCGCTGGCGTATCGGGCGCTGCCGAACCGGCACCGGGTCATGCTGTGCCAGCTACTCGACTGAAGACGAGCGCGTTCGACATCCCGCTGGACAGCGGCACGCTACGCGTGACGCTGGCGGCAAGCAATGTCGTGCGACTGCGTCTGGTGCTTCCCGGCCAGGCACCGGCACGCAGCGTGGTGATCGATCC
>JBDTKM010000310.1:0-6478 GCA_039935315.1 Rhodanobacter sp.
ACTTGAACGGCGCCTGCGGCATCCTGGTCAACGTCACTGCCGGCCCGAACCTCACCATGCGCGAGTTCGACGAGATCGGCCGCATCATCCACGACTTCGCCAGCGAAGACGCCACCGTGGTGATCGGCACCTCGCTTGACCCGGCAATGAAGGACGACGTGCGGGTCACCGTGGTGGCCACCGGCCTCAACCGTGCCGCGGCATCGCGTCAGCAGCCACCGATCCGCATGGTCGATACGCAGCAGATGCAGATGCGCCCGCGTCCGGTCGTTTTGCGCACCGGTACCGGCAACGAGGTGGTCGACTACGCGCAGCCGGAGTTCCATGCCCGTGCCGAGCCCGCGGTGTCCGTGAAACAAGGTGATGCGGGTCTGGATTACCTGGATATCCCCGCGTTCCTGCGCCGTCAGGCGGACTGACCGCACGGCACGAATGTAAAGGAAATGCGAATGAATTGAACGTTAGCCCGGAGGGCTTGTCAGTCATCTCACTGCGTTGCGCTCGCTCGCTCGGGCTTGCATGCGCATGCGGGAGCGTCGAAGTGCTTGCCCGGGATGGATGGCAGGCACCACGTTGCGACCGCGCATTTACACTTTCAAACTGCGGGTCCGTGCGTCGGGATTGGCGTGCGGGATGGCGCCGCGATGTTGTCGTGGCGCAGGTTCGACGCCGGATGCCGGATTCCCGTCCCAGGCATCGGGCGTCGATGACCATATATGCCACGGGCGAAGCCTGACGGAATGTCGGTCAAGCCCAACGATGAAAGAAACATGAAGGCTTAATCAGACTGTACGGTGTGGTTTGCTTTTATCGCAGGTTAAAACTGTGTTAGCATCCGCTCCTGATTGGCCGCCGCCACCACGGGTCTGAACAAAATGATCAAGCAGCGCACGCTGAAAAATATCATCCGCGCGACCGGTGTCGGTTTGCATACGGGCGACAAGGTTTACATGACTTTGCGCCCCGCCGCGCCGAATACGGGCATTGTGTTTCGCCGCACGGATCTCGATCCGCCGGTGGATATCCGTGCACGCCAGGACAACGTCGGGGATACCCGATTGTCTTCCACCCTCGTTGCTGGCGACGTTCGGGTGTCCACGGTCGAACACCTGTTGTCGGCGATGGCTGGGCTGGGCATCGACAACGCCTACGTCGACCTGTCGGCGCCGGAGGTGCCGATCATGGATGGCAGCGCTGGTCCCTTCGTGTTCCTGCTGCAGTCGGCAGGTATCGAGGAGCAGCCGGTTGCCAAGCGCTTCATTCGCATCAAGAAGCCAGTGAAGGTGCAGCAAGGCGACAAGTGGGCCAGCTTTGAGCCGTTCGAGGGCTTCAAGGTGGGCTTTTCTATCGACTTCAATCACCCGATCATCAGCAAGCGCACCTCGCACGCTGAAATCGACTTTTCGACCACCTCCTTCGTCAAGGAAGTCAGCCGCGCCCGCACGTTCGGCTTCATGCGCGACATCGAGATGCTGCGCGAGCAGAACCTTGCGCTGGGCGGCTCGATGGACAACGCCGTGGTGCTGGACGATTACCGCGTGCTCAACGAAGACGGCCTGCGTTACGAGGACGAGTTCGTCAAGCACAAGATCCTTGACGCCATCGGCGACCTGTATCTGCTTGGCCACAGCCTGATTGGTGCCTATCACGCACACAAGTCCGGTCATGAGCTGAACAACAAGTTGCTGCGGGCGCTGGTCGCCGATGCCTCGGCCTGGGAAGAAGTCAGCTACCACGAAGACCCGGCGGTTTCGCCGATCTCCTATGCCCATCCGGCCCAGGCGATCTGAACGCGCCACGCCACAGTCCATCGCCATGATTCGTCCAAATGGCCCGGTCACCCGACCGGGCCATTTTTCTTGGTGGGTGGCGTATTGCCCACGCGGGAGGCTACACGTCGTGGCGATAGCGCAGCTGCCAGCCACCGTCAGGCGTGCTATAACCACTCGCTCGTGACGTCAGTCTGTGTCGCGTGAGGGAGAATCGGCAGCGTTGGCGAGGGATGCCAGCTGCAGGAACAGTTCCCGCCATTCGGGGTCGGTGGACGCGGCAGCGGCGGCCTTCAGATGGGTGGCCGCCGCTGGCGAAAGCGGTTTTGTATGGTTTGGCAGGGTTGCCGCCGGCGGTTGGGGAGCTACTTTGACGGTGACGGAGCTGGCGCCGGTGCCAATGGCGTGGGCGGAGGCAAGGATCTGTGCCTGCATCAATCGCAGGCGTGAGGCCCATGCCGGTGAAGACGCCAGGAAGACCAGCCGGTCGTGGCGCAGGTTGGCGAATCTCACCTGCTCGCGCAATGGCGACGGCAACGTCTGGCGCAAGGCACGATCCAGAGCATCCAGCTTGCCGGCCCGGTCGGCCAGCGAAGCGAAGGAGCCGCAGTCGGCGAGAGGCTTTGGCGCGTGGTCACGGCGGCGCGAAATGGCGGATCCAGCGCGTTGCATGTTGCCGGCATCACAGCTTGGGAAAGACATGCAGATCATACTCGTCTCACGTGCCAGGAAGATGCCGAAGACTCTCGACCTGGCCAATAGAGGCCTGCGCTGGAAACTATGGTCGTTGTTGTCGCTGGCGGTGCTCGGTTGTCTGTCACTGGGCGGCGCCCTGGCGCTGGTCCTTGCCAGCCCACGCGACCAGGCGCTGGTGCAGATTCACGAATTGCAGCAACAGATCCGGCAACAGGATGGCCAGATTGGCGGGATGCGCGCCGACGCCCAGCGCAGCCTTGACGCGTTGGCGATGAAACTGGGCCAGTTGCAAGCCCAATCAACCCGCCTCAATGCGCTCGGCGAGCGGCTGGTGCAGGTGGGCAAGCTGGACGGTAGCGAGTTCGACTTCGACGAGCCGCCCGCCGTTGGCGGTGTCGAGGACTCGAGCGGTACGGGCTACGCCTTGCCGCCGGCGCTGGAAACTGGCATCGATCGGCTTGCCAGCCAGTTCGACATCCAGCAGGCCCAGCTGTCGGCGTTGCAGAGTCTGTTGCTGGACGCGCGGATTGAATCCAACCTGAAGCCCACCGGCATGCCGGTTCCGGGCTACATTTCATCCTACTTCTGGGTGCGCCCGGATCCGTTCGACGGCCAGTCGGAGCGACACACCGGAATCGACATCGCCACGCCTTACGGCACGTCCGTGCATGCGGTGGCCGAAGGCATGGTGACGTTTGCGGGCGTGCGTCGTGGATATGGCAACGTGGTCGAGATTGATCATGGCAACGGCTACATGACTCGATATGCGCACAACAGCAAGCTCGACGTGCGCCCTGGTCAGCATGTGCAGGTCGGCGACGTGATTGCCCAGGCCGGCTCCACCGGCCGATCGACGGGTTCGCACGTGCATTTCGAGGTCTGGTACCTCGGCCGCGTGGTCAATCCGCTGGCGTTCGCCCGCAGTCACCGCTAGCGCGGGTGACCTCGTTCGCTCCCTTGAATCAGCCGCAGATCGTCGCCAATTTCGTGGAAGTGGCTGATTCCCTGCGGGTGCAGCGGCCTCGAACGCGTCTGCTGGATCGGGCCACGATGGGCATGTAGTAACATGACCGATTGGCTCGCGAATACCACGGGCGTCTTGTCTCTCTATCCGGAAAATCGATGTTCAACCGTGCTCTGACGAATATGTTTGGCAGCCGCAACGAGCGCGTGCTGCGTCAGCTTTCACGCACCGTGCACCGCATCACCGCGTTTGAGCCCGTGCTGCAAAAGCTGGACGACGCTGCACTGTGCGCCAAGACCAACGAGTTCAAACAACGGTATGCCGGCGGGGAGTCGCTGGACAAGCTTCTGCCGGAAGCCTTTGCCGTGGTGCGCGAGGCATCCAGGCGTACGCTGGGGATGCGCCCGTACGACGTGCAGTTGATCGGCGGCATCGTGCTTCATCAGGGCAAGATCGCCGAGATGCGTACCGGCGAAGGCAAGACCCTGGTGGCGACATTGCCGGTGTATCTGAATGCGATCGCCGGCGAAGGCGTGCATGTGGTTACGGTCAACGACTATCTGGCGCGACGCGATTCCGCGCAGTTGAGCAAGCTCTACAATTTCCTGGGCATGACCGTGGATGTGGTTTATCCGGGCATGGACCATGCCGACAAGAACGCGGCATACGCGGCCGACATCACCTACGGCACCAACAACGAATTCGGCTTCGACTACTTGCGCGACAATATGGCGTTGAGCAAGGAGCAGCGCTACCAGCGCGGTCTGAATTACGCGATCGTGGACGAAGTCGACTCGATCCTGATCGACGAGGCGCGCACGCCGCTGATCATCTCCGGCCCGGCCGAAGACTCCCCGCAGATGTACATGGCGGTCAACAAGATCGTGCCGCGGATGGTCCGCCAGACCGAGGAAGAAGGTGACGGCGACTACTGGGTCGACGAGAAGCAGAAGCAGGTGCAACTGTCCGAAGCGGGCATGCAGCACGCCGACGAATTGCTGCGCGAGGTCGGCGTCATCGAGCAGGACAGTGGCCTGTACGACTCCAAGAACCTCGCGGTGGTCCATCATCTCAATGCGGCGCTGCGGGCCAATGGCATCTACCAGCGTGACGTGGATTACATCGTGCGCGACGGCGAGGTCATCATCGTCGATGAGTTCACCGGCCGTACCCTGGCAGGGCGGCGCTGGTCCGATGGACTGCATCAGGCGGTCGAGGCGAAGGAAGGTGTGCCGATTCAGCGCGAGAACCAGACGCTGGCCACGGTGACGTTCCAGAACCTGTTCCGCATGTACAAGAAACTGTCCGGCATGACCGGCACGGCCGACACCGAAGCGTTCGAGTTCCAGAGCATCTACGGCCTGGAAGTGGTGGTTATCCCCACCCACAAGCCGATGATCCGCAAGGACAACCCGGACATGATCTTCCTGTCACAGACGCCGAAGTACAACTCGGTGATCGAGGACATCAAGGATTGCCACAAACGCGAGCAGCCGGTGCTGGTCGGCACCACCTCGATCGAGGTCTCCGAGTTGCTGTCCGGGTTGCTGACCAAGGCCGGTGTGCAGCACGAAGTGCTCAACGCCAAGCATCACGAGCGCGAGGCGCACATCGTGGCGCAGGCCGGCGCCGTGGGGCAGGTCACCATCGCCACCAACATGGCCGGTCGCGGTACCGACATCGTGCTCGGCGGCAGTCTGGACGCGGCGCTGGCGACCCTGCCTGAAAATGCTGGCGAGATGGATCGTCAACGGGTCAAGGCCGAGTGGCAAAAGCTGCATGATCAGGTGTTGGCGGCCGGTGGCTTGCACATCATCGGTACCGAGCGGCACGAGTCGCGGCGTATCGACAACCAGCTGCGCGGGCGTTCCGGCCGGCAGGGCGATCCGGGCTCGTCGCGCTTCTACCTGTCGCTGGAAGACAATCTGCTGCGCATTTTCGGCGGCGAGGGTCTGGTGCGCTGGATGAAGCGTTTCGGCATGAAGGACGACGACGCGCTGGAAGACCGCATGATCAGCCGCCAGATCGAGAAGGCGCAGCGCAAGGTCGAGCAGCACAACTTCGATATCCGCAAACACTTGCTGGAATTTGATGACGTCGCGAACGACCAGCGCAAGGTGATCTACCGTCAGCGCGACGAGCTGCTCGAAGGCGAGGAGGTTGCCGCCACTGTCTCGGACATCCGTGGCGACGTCGTGCAAACCATGGTGCGCGGCTACGTGCCACCTGACAGCATCGATGAGCAGTGGGATCTCGCTGGCCTGGACCGGGAGATGGAGAGTCAGTTCGGCCTGACGCTCGACCTCCATCATTGGGTCGAGCAGCAGAGCGAGATGAGCGCCGACATGATCCTCAAACACGTGACCGACGCGGTCAACGAGCTGTTCCAGGCAAAGGAAGAGCAGATCGGCAACGAAACCATGCGTCAGCTGGAAAAGCACGTCATGCTGACGGTCGTGGACAATGCCTGGAAGGATCACCTCTCCAGCATGGACTACCTGCGTCAGGGCATCTATCTGGTGGGCTACGCGCAGCAGGATCCGAAGCAGGCATTCAAGCGCGAGTCGTTCAAGTTGTTTTCCGACATGCTGATGCGGATCAAGTCCGAAGTCGTGCAGATGCTGGCCCGTATCCGCGTCCGCAGCGAGGAGGAAGTCGTCGCGATGGAGGCCGAACAACAGCGCATGGCCGAGCGCCTGCAAAAGCAGATGCTGGCGACTGGCGGCGGCGCCCCGCCCAACGCTTTTGCCGAGGCGGGCGAACCGATGGGTGCTGGAGCCACGGCCGGCGGAGAGGTGCAGGCGATGCGGCAGCCGATGCAGCATGCCGGCCCCAAGGTCGGTCGCAATGACCCGTGCCCCTGCGGTTCGGGGAAAAAATACAAGCACTGTCATGGCCAATTGACCTGAGTCAGCGCCGCTGCCAATGAAGAACCCCGCCGCGGCGGGGTTTCTCATGCGCCCGGAAGCGGGCGCGGTTTGCGCTCAGTCCTCGCCGCCGGGTGGGCGCTTGCGGTGCGGTTCGGCGCTGACGCTGATGTCCTGCGGCT
>JBDTKM010000311.1:0-22565 GCA_039935315.1 Rhodanobacter sp.
CAATCGTGCCGCCGACCGTGACCGGCTTTGACCCGTTATGGCTATGGGCGCCCGGCCGACGGGATGCGCGTGGACTCCAGGCATGCTTCAGCCTGGGCGACCGGCAACGCCGGGGCGAAGTGATAACCCTGCAGTTCGTCGCAACCGGCGGCGACGAGGAAAACCGCCTGCGAAGCAGTCGCCACGCCCTCGGCCGCGACACTCATGTTCAGCTCGTGGGCCAGGCTGATGATGGTGCGCACGATCGCGGCATCGGCGGCATCCGCGGGCAGGCCACGAACGAAGCCCTGGTCGATCTTCAGTTTGTCGATCGGGAAGTGCTTGAGGTAGGCCAGGCTCGAATAACCGGTACCAAAATCATCCAGCGACAGCCGGATGCCGAGCGTCTTCAACTCAGTCAGCACGCGCGTCGCGCGCGCCAGGTCTTCCATCAGCGCACTCTCGGTGATCTCGATCTCCAGCATGGACGGCGGCAACGCATGGCGCTGCAGTGCCGCGGTCACCTGCGCGACCAGGCCTGGCCGCTGCAATTCCTGGGCCGAGACATTGACCGCCATCGTGAAGTCACGATGGCCACGATCCAGCCATGCGCGCGCTTGCCGACAGGCGACATTGAGCACCCATGCGCCGATCTCGGGCATCAGGCCAAGTGCCTCGGCAATCGGAATGAAGCGTCCCGGCGGAACCGAGCCGAGCTGCCGGCAGTTCCAGCGCAGGAGTGCCTCAAAGCCGGTCAGTCGCAAGTCGGCCGCGCGATGTTGCGGCTGGTAATGAAGCTCCAGCTCGTCCAGCCGAATCGCGTCGCGCAGGTGGTTGCCGAGCAGCAGACGATCCTCCAGCTCATGCATCTGGACGATCGAAAACTCACAAACCTGATCGCGCCCTTCCTGCTTGGCGTGGCTCATCGCGGCCTCGGCACGACCCAGTAGACTTTTCGGATCGGTGCCGTGCTCCGGCGAATGGCTGATGCCGACGCTGGCGGTCAGCAGCAAGCGGTAATCATCACCCTCGATCGGTTCGGCCACCGCCATGCGCAAGCGCTCGGCCAGCGCCAGTGCCGTGATTGAGGACAGCCCGCCAGCCGTCACCAGAAATTCGTCGCCGGCGAAGCGTGCGATCCGGCCATCATCGCCCAGCGCGATCTGCAGGCGCGCCGCGAGGCGCTGCAACACGTCGTCGCCAGTCGGATGGCCGAGCCACGCGTTGACCAGCTGGAAGCGATCCAGACCCACCACCAACACCCACGCGGGCGCTGCCGGCGGGCGCAGCATTTCCGCCAGCGCATGTTCCAGCAGCAAGTGGCGCGGCAGACCGGTGATCGGATCGTGGCTGGACGCGTGGACCAGTTCCGCCTGGACCAGGCGCCGCTCGGTGATATCGCGCGCCACGGCATAGACCAGCCCGTCGGGCGCCACGAACGACGCCCAGTCCAGTTGCCGCTGACGGCCATCCCGGCAGACGCAGCAGCAGACGAAATCAGCAATGCGATGTCCAGCGGCATCAAGCTGCGACATCGGATCGACGTCTAGTGAATCGCCCTCCGCGCGCAGGAATTCACGGTAGCTGCGTGACTTCAACTCCTCATCGGAATAGCCGGTCACACGCGGCAGCGAGGGATTGAACTGCACCAATCGCTGCGACGAGGGATCGATGATGCAGAAGATCTCCAGCGACATCCGGAAGAAGCGGTCGCGCTCGCGAAGACGACGCGTCAGTTGCTCGCTCTCGATCGCGATGACCGTGAGCGGCAGCAAGCGATCGATACTGTACAGCTCGTCCGGGCGCGGCTCGCGCACTTCACGGAAATACACGGCAAAGGTGCCCAGCACATTGCCGGCGCTGCCGAATATTGGCGTCGACCAGCACGCCTTCAGCCCATGCATCAGCGCCAGCGATTTGTAGTTTTCCCAGTACCGATGGGTGGCGATGTCGGCAACCACCACGCGTTCGCGGCGCCACGCGGCGGTGCCGCAGGAACCGCGAGCATCACCGATCTCCAAGCCATTCAACGCGCGGTCGTACGCTTCGGGCAGACTCGGCGCCGCGCCGTGCAACACGTGCTGACCGCTCTCGTCCAGCAACAGCAGCGAGCACAGCGCGCCGGGACTCATCGCCTCGTGCAGGTGCGCGATCTGCGCGAGGCTTTGCGCCAGCGGATGCTGCGCCGCGATGCCGGCAAGGATCTCGTGCTGGCCAGCCTCCAGTTGTTCGGTGTACTTGCGTGCGGTGATGTCCTGACAGGCGCCCATCATGCGCGTGGCATGGCCGGATTGGTCGACGTCCACCGTGCCGCGGCTGAGCAGACTGCGCACCGAGCCATCGGAACGCACGATGCGCTCCTCAAACTCGAACGGCTGCGCGTCGGCGAGGGCCCGCCCGATCGTTTGCTGCACGCGCACACGGTCCTGCGGATGCACCAACGCCAGGTAGGCCTCGAAGGTGGCCGCATGCTGCGTCTGCAGCACGCCATAAATGTGAAACAGTTCCGCCGACCAGGTCACCCGATTGTCCGAGATATCCCATTCCCAGCTGCCCACGTGCGCCACTTGCTGGGCCTGCGAGAGCATGCGCTGGTGCTGCAGCAGATCCCGCTCGGTGCGCTTGCGCTCGGTAATGTCGAGGAAGTAGATGGTCAACCCGTCTTCCGACGGATAGATGCGATTCTCGAACCAGCGATCGTACGGCGGGTAGCAGGCTTCGACCTGGCGCGGCTGCTGCTCGGCCACCGCCTGCTCGCAAGCACTCCGGAACCGAGCGTCATGGCCGGCGGGGAATTCACTCCAGAAATGGCGACCGACCAGCTCGTCCGCCGGGCTGCCGAACAGCTCGCACGCCCTTGCGTTGGCATAGGTGCAGCGCCAGCCGCGATCCAGCGCCACATAGGCGTCCGTGATGCGCTCGAACACCCGATGAAACTCCAGCTCCGACGCGGTGCGTTGCATGGTGCGCTCGTCCCTGCCATGCGGAAGAATCCGGATAGCACCTGCAGACTAGGGGATCGCGCACAGTTAGCGCAACATCAACTGACCGACGCCGGTCAGCACAGGCTGGATCGCCGCACCATCAACCTTGCCGGCAGCACTTCGCTGTCGGCTACCTCTCCGCGGATCAACCCGCGCAGGCTCTCGACCGGCACCGCTCCGGCCCGTCCGGTGACCCGTGACACCGTAGTCAGCGGCGGTTGACGAAACTTGCCGTGACGATGTCGTCGAACCCGGCCAACGCAACATCCTGCGACACGCGCAATCGGTGCTCGCTCAACGCGCGCAAGGCGCCGATCGCGATCAGGTCGCTGGCGGCGAAGATGGCGTCGAAACCGACTTCCTGCAGGATCAGCCGGCGCATGGCCGGAGTGTGATCGTCCGGGCAGCGGCCATCGTCTTTCCCGAAGCGTAAGCGCTTTGGTCGCCGCCGGCGGCAGGCATAGCGACCTGCCTCCACACTGCAACAGAACATGGCTGGCGCCAACTCGGCGGCAGCGGCGAGGAAGCACTCCATGCCCCGTCCTTCAACCCGACACTCGCGGTTTCGCGCATCGCGTACAGCACGAACAGCAGCGACCGCACGGCAAACGCTGTGTGCCGGCCATGGGCAAAGATGAAGGTGAAGCCGATCTCGGCGAGCACCGGGAACGAGTCGCTGATCGCGGAGCCGACCAGCCACTGCGCCGAACTCGTCACCGGGAGAGGAATGACATGAAGCCGGTCCGGAACTTCTCACCCAAGGCGTCAGCGGGCGGCTACGCCGGTGCGTTGATCACCGCAAGAAAATCGTGCCCATAGCGTTTGAGCTTTGCCTCGCCGACTCCGCTGATGTCGGCCAGCTCGCCCTCGTTGGCGGGCAACGCCCGCAGCATCGCGAGCAAGGTGGCGTCGTGGAACACCACGTAGGGCGGCACCCCCTGCTGTTTGGCCAGCTGCGTGCGCAGCGCGCGCAGCTCATCCCACATCGGCTGCTCGTACGCCTCGATGCCGAGGCTGCCGCCACCTGCGGCCTGCCGGGTCTCGCGCCGGCGCCCTCTGGCACGCTCCGGACGCGCATCCTCGCGCAGTTTCACGTTCTTCTGCCCGCTGAGCACGGCGCGACTGGCAACGGTGAGCCGCAGGGTGCCATAACCTTCGGCGTCCGCTTCCAGCAGGCCGGCGGCGAGCAACTGGCGAAACACCGATCGCCATTGCTTCTCGTCCATGTCGGCACCGACGCCGAACGTGCTCAGGCGATGATGGTCCAGGCCGAGCACCCGCTCGGTTTCCTCGCCGCGCAACACGTCGATCACATGGCCCGACCCAAAACGCTGGCCAGTGCGATACACCGCCGACAACGCCTTCTGCGCCGGCACGGTGGCGTCCCAGGTCTTTGGCGGCGCGATGCAGTTGTCGCAATGGCCGCACGCGCCGGGATGGCTTTCGCCGAACGCACCGAGCAGCAGCTGACGACGACAGGCCGTGGCCTCGGCGTAGGCCAGCAGCGACTCGAGCTTCTGCCGCTCGACCCGCTTGCGCTCGTCGGCCGATTCGGACTGCGCGATCATTTGACTCATGGTGACCACGTCGGCCAGGCCATAGATCATCCATGCCTCCGCCGGCAAGCCGTCGCGACCGGCACGACCGGTTTCCTGGTAATAACCCTCGATGCTGCGTGGCAAGTCCAGGTGCGCCACGAAACGCACATCGGGCTTGTCGATGCCCATGCCGAAGGCGACGGTGGCGACCATCACCACGCCATCCTCGTGCAGAAAGCGTTGCTGGTTTTTTGCACGCGTTGCCGCATCCAGCCCGGCGTGGTACGGCAGTGCCGCGACGCCCGCTTCGACCAACCATTCGGCCGTGGCGTCCACCTTGCGCCGGCTGAGGCAATACACGATGCCGGATTCGCCTTCGTGACCGAGCAGGAATTCACCCAGCTGCCGCTTCGCGTTGTGGCGCAGGCCGACCCGGTAGCCAATGTTGGGCCGGTCGAAGCTGGAGACAAATTGCCGCGCATTCTGCAGCGACAGCCGTTCGACGATCTCCTCTCGCGTGCGCTGATCGGCGGTAGCGGTGAGCGCGATGCGTGGCACCTGCGGAAAACGCTGATGCAGGATCGCCAGCTCGCGGTACTCGGGACGGAAGTCGTGGCCCCACTGCGACACGCAATGCGCCTCATCGATCGCGAACAAGGCCACCTCGGTGTGCTCGAGCTGGCCAAGGAAGCGCGCGGTCAACAGCCGTTCCGGCGCCACGTACAACAAGTTCAGCTCGCCCGCCAGCAGCTGTCGTTCGACCTCGCGCTGCGCGTCAGCGGCGAGGCTGGAATTGAGATACGCCGCCGCCACGCCCGCTTCGCGCAAAGCATCGACCTGGTCCTGCATCAACGCGATCAGCGGCGACACCACGATCGCCGTGCCCTGGCGCAGCAAGGCGGGTATCTGGTAGCAGAGCGACTTGCCACCGCCGGTCGGCATCAGCACCAAGGCGTCGCCACCCTCGCTGACGTGATCGATGACGGCCTGTTGCTGACCGCGGAAGCCGGGGTATCCAAAGACGCTTTGCAACAAATCGAGGGCGGACGTTTTCATCGCCATCATGCTAACAAACCATCCGCGTGAAGCTGTCGGCGTCGACCGTCCGCCACGTCAACCAAGTCCATCTCGACATGCGGGATGATGCTTTCAACTGCGGAGTGCAAAGAAGCCACGGAACGCTGCCACGGTGCGCTCGATGCCGTCGTCATCGATATCCAGATGGGTGACCAGTCGCAGCGTGGGCAGGTAGCCGATGCTGATGCGGATGCCGGCCTCGCGCAGGTGGGCATCCAGCTCGCGCAGGCGCGCTGTCGGCACGTCAATGAAGACCATGTTGGTGTACTGCCCGAGCAGGTCCAGGCCGGTAATCTCGCGCAGCCGGCCGGCCAGATAGGCGGCGCGCTGATGATCCCGGGCCAAACGTGACACGTGATGGTCCAGCGCGTACAGTCCAGCCGCCGCCAGGATGCCGGCCTGGCGCCAGCCGCCACCGCAGACCTTGCGCCAGCGCCGCGCCTTGTCGATCAGAGTCTGCGAACCGACCAGCACCGAGCCGACCGGCGCCCCCAGGCCCTTGGATAGACAGATCGACACGGTGTCGAAATGCCGGGTGATCTCGCGCGCAGGCACCCCGCAGGCCACCGCGGCGTTGAACAATCGCGCGCCATCCAGATGCAGGGCCAGCCCATGCTTGCGCGCGAGATCATGCGCAGCGCCCAGATAGTCCAGCGGCAACGAGCGACCGTGCCAGGTGTTTTCCAGCGCCAGCAGCCGGGTGCGCGCGAAGTGTGGATCAAGCGGCTTGATCGCCGCCTCGATCCGCTCCAGTGGCAGCGAACCGTCATCCGCCTGCACGATCGGCTGCGGCTGGATCGAGCCCAGTACCGCACCGCCGCCGCCCTCGTACTTGTAGGTATGCGCCTCCATGCCGACCAGGTATTCGTCACCACGCTCGCAGTGCGCCAGCAGCGCCAGCAAGTTGGACTGGGTGCCGCTGGGCACGAACAGCCCGGCCTCAAACTCCAGCTCGTCGGCGAGGCGCTGTTGCAAGGCGTTGACCGTAGGGTCTTCGCCGTAGACGTCATCGCCCACCTCGGCGCACAACATTGCCTCGCGCATCGCGATCGTCGGTCGCGTCACCGTGTCGCTGCGCAGATCTACCACGTCCATCGTCATTCCTTCATTCAACCGCTATCGCGCCAACTCTTGCCGTTCCCCGTTCCCCGGCTCATCACACCCGCCGCCTGAAATACACCCACGCCAGGCAAGCCAGCAAGACTGCCGGCAACAGATTCGCCAGCAGTGGCGGCAACCCGTACACCGTACCGAAGTTCACCATCGCCTGCTGCAAGAAGTACCAGCCGATCGCCAGCAGCATGCCGATGAACAGTCGTTTGCCCATGCCGCCGGAGCGCAGGGTGCCAAACGCAAACGGCATGGCGCACAGCACCAGCACCAGTACATTGAGGGGATACAGCGCGCGGCCCCAAAATGCGACCGCATAGCTGCCGGGGCTTTCGCCGTTGCTTTCCAGATATTGCATGTTGCGGCGCAGGTCACGCATCGACAGGTATTGCGGCTGGACCACCGATTGCGCCAGCACCTGGGGATTCAGGCTCGACTGCCAGGCCTGATCGGGCACCGCCGTGGAATGGGTGCCTTGGGCATCCAGCACGGTGTTGCGCACCTCATGCAGGTTCCATTGGTGGCCGTCGTGGGTGGCCGACTTGGCCCACTGGAAACGGGCGAGCTGGCCGTCCGGCTTGAAGGTGAATACACGCACATCGCTCAACTGCACTTCGCTGACCCCATCGTGCTGGCGCAGGGTGGTGCCGCGTGCGTTGATGATGCTGTTGCCATCGCGTGCCCACAACCCGCTGGCGCTGCCGATGCCGAGGTTGCCCGCGTGCATGCGCAACTGCATCGACTGTGCCTGCTGGTCGCCCCACGGCGCGGCCGTCTCGCCCAGGATCACCACGCCAACGACCAGTACTGCCACCACGCCGGCCGCCGAGGCGGCGATGCGCAACCGCGACATGCCCGCAGCACGCAGCGCGGTCAGTTCGCCGCTGCCGGCCAGCCCGCCCAGGCCGAGCAGGCCACCGATCAGCGCGGCATTCCCAAACATCTCGTAAGCGCGCCGCGGAAAAGTTACCAGCACGTAGACCACCGCATCGGTCACCGTGTAGCCGTGCCGGCCGACGCTGCCCAACTGGCGCAGAAACTGCGTCACCGCATCGAAGCCGGTGAGTACCAGCCACACGGTCAGCAGCGAACCGAGCACGCTGATCGTCACCAGCCGGTCGACCCGCTTGATGGTGAATACGCTCATCCGGAGACGCTCGCTGCCGACTGCGGCGGCTGTCGCGCGGAGTATTGCTTCCAAAGCATCCAGCCGGCGATGGCCAGCACAAGAACATGCAAACCCCATAGCGGGGCCTGGCTGTGCCAATGGCCCTTGGCGATCTGCGCACGACCCAGCGCCAGCAGCAGGTAATACAGATAGAACGCGAGCACGGCCAGCAACAGCCGTCCGTATCTCGGCTCGCGCGGACTCTGCCGCGACAACGGCAACGCCAACAGCAGCAGCACCAGGGTCAGCGGCGGCGCGTTGGTACGCCAGGCCAGTTCGGCACGATCGTCCGGATTGGCCGACTGGAACAGTGCCCACGTGCTCTTCGAGTGCGATGGATCCTCGTCGTCGTCGGCCTGCACGCTGGACAGCGAGGTGTCGTTGCGTTGGTAGCGCATCTGGCGCCAGTTGTCGGCACCCAGCGGAATGTCGTATTGCCAGCCCTCCTTGAAGGCGATGAAGCGGCCACTACCGTCGCTTTCCTGATACAGCTGGCCAGTAGCGGCGTTGACCACTTTCAGATGCACGCTGCCGTCCTTGCTGATGCGCTGGGTCGCCACGAAGGTACGTCCCAGCTGGGTGCCGTCGCGATTCAGGGTGTCGACGAAGATGATGCCGCCCTTGCCGGGGAGGCTGGTAAAGCGTCCTGCATCCAGGCCGGCAGCGATGACCGAACGATTGGCCGCCGTGACCAGGGCGTCGCTGGTGCGCACCGCCCACGGCCCCAGCCACAACGCAACCAGCATGGTGATCGCCACCAGCACCCCGCCCAGCAGTGCCACCGGCCACAACAACCCGGTTGGCCCCATACCGGAGGAAGCCAGCACGTGCATCTCGCTCTCGCGGTACATGCGGCCCAGGCCCATCAGTACACCGATGAAGCTGGCCAGCGGCATCAGGTTGGTCAGACCGTCCAGCGTGCGCAAGCCCAACACCTGGAACATCACGCTGGCCGGAAAGCTGCCGTTGGCTACCTGCTGCAGCACCTTGGCGAATGCGCTGCCGGCGACAATCACCAGCAGCACCACCACGGTGGCAGCCACGGTTTGCGCCAGTTCGCGCAGAAAATAACGATCGATAATGCTCAGCATGCGATAGACTTGTTCGCTTTCGCGGTTGCGTCCGAAGGGCAGCAAACCGCAAGTCTAGCCTGTCCGGCCATGACCGGGCCCACGCAGGAACGCGCCCCATGACCTTGCAGTTCAGCCTCGGCACCGCCGCACCCGAATCCGTCGACAGCGCCTGCATCGTGGTCGGCGTGTACGAACACGGGGTGCTCAGCGGCGCGGCCGAACGGGTGGACCGCGCCACGGACGGACTGCTCAAGCGGCAGTTGGAGAGTGGTGACATCAGCGGCAAGGCCGGCAGCGCCAGCGCGCTGTTCGCGCCGCATGGAGTCAGCGCCCGGCGGGTGCTGGTGATCGGCCTGGGCGCGCAGAAATCATTCGACGGCGCGCGCTTCCAGAAGGTCAACCACGAGGCAGCCCGCGCACTGGGTCGGCTGCCGATCACCGAGGCGGTCTCGTACCTGACCGAAGTGGATGTGCCCGGTCGCGGCGCGAGCTGGCGTATACGCGTGGCCGCACTGGCCAGCGACTTCGCCGCCTACCGCTACACCGCCACGTTCAAGCCGCGCGACAAGGCCAAGCCACCGCAGCTGGCCGCGATCGCGTTCGCCGGGGATGCGCTCGAGCAGACGGCGCTGGATCAGGCGACCGGCATCGCCGAAGGCGTGTGCTTCGCCCGCGAGCTGGCCAACCTGCCGCCAAACATCTGCAACCCGGTGTACATCGCCGAGCAGGCCATGGCCTTCGCCGACCAGCACGACAACGTCAGTTGCAACGTGCTCGACGAAGCGGAGATGGCGACACTCGGCTTCGGTTCGCTGCTCGCGGTGGCCCGCGGCTCGACCAACAAGCCGCGCCTCATCGCGCTGGAATACAAGGGCGGCAACGACGGCGACAAGCCCTACGCGCTGGTGGGCAAGGGGGTCACCTTTGACTCCGGCGGCATCAACCTGAAGCCCAGCCCGGGCATGGAAGACATGAAGTTCGACATGGGCGGCGCCGCTGGCGTGCTTGGTGCGTTCGTGGCCGCAGTGCAGATGGGCCTGAAGCTCAACCTCGTATGCGTAGTGCCCAGCGTGGAGAACATGCCCGACGGTGACAGCTACCGCCCCAGTGACGTCCTCACCAGCCTTTCCGGTCTGACCATCGAGGTGCTCAACACCGATGCCGAAGGACGCCTGATCCTGTGCGATGCGTTGACGTGGACGGCGCGCACTTTCCAGCCGCGGGCCATCATCGACGCGGCGACGCTCACCGGCGCCTGCGTGGTCGCGCTGGGCAAGCACGCCAGCGGCCTGATGAGCAAGCACGACGACCTCGCCGCCGAATTGCTCGCCGCCGGCGAGGAAAGCCTCGACCGGGCCTGGCGCCTGCCGTTGTGGGACGACTACCAGGCCCAGCTCGAATCCGGCTTCGCCGACGTCGCCAACATCGGTGGCAAATCCGCCGGCGCGATCACCGCCGGCTGCTTCCTGTCGCGCTTCACCGAAGGCCAACGCTGGGCCCACCTGGACATCGCCGGCACCGCCTGGGAAGAAGGCCGCAAGGGCCTGGCGACGGGCCGCCCGGTGACGCTGCTGGCGCAGTGGCTGCTGGACCGGGAACCGGGGATGGCGAACAGGGAATAGGAAAAGTCGGCAACTGTCATCGGTCCCGCTTTGCTCTTACCATTCGCCAATCCCGATTCACCCTTCCCGGCAACCCAGCATGCGCGCCGACTTCTACCTCATCGACAAACCACGCTTCCGCGAACAACCCTTGCTGCTCGTATGCGAGCTGACGAAGAAGGCGTACGCCGCGCAGCAGCCGACGTTGATCCTGACCCGCGATCACGAACAAGCCAGCGCCGTGGATGAGCTGTTGTGGGCATTCGACGAAGACACGATGATTCCGCACCAGTTGGCCGGCGACGATGACGACGCGCAGACGGCGGTGTTGATCGTGCCGCCCGACGTGGATACGCCCGACCGGCCGTTGCTGATCAACCTGCGTGACCGCTGTGTCGAGCGACCCTGCCAGCGCGTGCTCGAAGTCGTCGCCGCCGACCCCGCCGCGCGCGACGGTTCGCGCGAGCGCTGGCGCGAATACCAGCGGCTCGGCTTCGAATTGCACAAATTCGACATGTAGGAATGCGGCGTCTCGCGCGATCAAGCGGGCGGCGTGGCTGCTGACGCAACGACGACCCGGGCCAGCGCCGTGACCAGTTGCTCGCCGCTGACCGGCTTGCGCAACAAGCCATTCATACCCGCCTCGCGGGCGAGCGCCTCGTCGCGGCCACCGGAGCGCGCGGTCACCGCGATGATCGGCAGATGCTCGTCAGCGGATTCGTGCTGGCGAATCAGGCGGGCCACCTGGAAACCGTCGACGCCCGGCAGGTCCAAATCCATAAGCACCGCATCGAAACTTGCATGAGCCAGCTCGGCCAGCGCCGCCAGCCCATTGACGACGTGCACCAAACGGTGGCCCTCGCGCTCCAGCAGACCGCGGATCACGGCGGCCACGATCGGATCGTCCTCCACCAGCAACAGCCGGTAGTGGCGGCCGTCCGCCACTACCGGAGCGGCGACGGTTGTTGCCGGCTCAGCCAGCGGCAAGCGCACCCGAAACGTGCTGCCGTGACCCACGCGCGATTCCAGCTCGATGCTGCCGCCCATCATGTCGACCAGTTCGCGGCAAATCGCCAGACCCAGTCCGCTGCCCGCGCGCCGTTGCGGACTGTCAGCCTGTTCGAAGCGCTGGAACAGGCGAACCTGGCTGGCCTCGGGAATGCCCGGCCCGGTATCGCTGACGCTGAACTGCAAACCGTCGGCCGTGCGCGTGGCGCGCAGCGTGACCTGGCCCGCCGTAGTGAACTTCAGTGCGTTGTTGGCCAGGTTCAGCAACACCTGTTTGATCCGGACCGCATCGCCGACGACATGCTCCGGCAGGTCGTCGGCCAGCTCCAGCACGAAGCGGAGACCCTTCCCGTACGCCAGTCCTTGCTCCAGCTGGGCCACGTCTTCCAGCAGCTGGCGTGGATGAAACGGCGCGGGCTCCAGCTCCAGCTTGCCCGCTTCGATGCGCGCCAGATCCAGCGCGTCGTTGAGCAGCTTGAGCAGCATGCCGCCGGAGCGCTGCATCGCCTGGGTGTAGTCGTGTTGCAGTGGATTCAGCGGCGTGCTGAGCAACAACTCAGCCATACCCATCACGCCGGTCATCGGCGTGCGGATCTCATGGCTGAGCGTGGCCAGAAACTGCGTCTTCGCCGCACTCGCCTCCACCGCCATCTGCCGTTGCTGTTCGATCAGTTGCACATGATGCCGATCGGCCAGGCGTCGGCGCCAGGTGCGCAACAGCAGGCAGGCCAGCGCTACCACCAGCAGCACGTACAGCAGCCACGCCCACCAGCGCGCCCACGGCGGCGCCTGCACCTGGATCGACAACGGCAACGCCTTGCCCCATTGACCGTCGGCGTCGTAGCCATGTACCTGCAAGCTGTAGCTGCCAGCGCCCAGCCCCCCGAGTTCGCGCTGACCCACGGCACCGGTACCGACCCAGCCGGTGTCGAATCCGAGCATGTGGAAGTAGTAGTGATTGGCTTCCGGGTCCACGTAGGAAGCGATCCGCGCCTCCACCCGCAGATCGCTGTCGCGCCAGCGCAGTTGCACTGACTGGCTTGCCGGCAGCGAAACGACCTTGCCTTGGCGCCGCACGCTGACCCGGGTGATCGACAGCAACGGTGGCGGTGCAGGCTGGTCGAGCCTGGCCAGTTGTTCGGGCTGGAAGGCCATCACGCCACCGCTGCTGGCAACCAGCACCGTACCGGTCGCGGTGACCGCGGCGGAGCCATTGCTGAACTCGGCATTGGTCAGGCCCTGCGCCACACCAAACTCGGTGAATCGATGGGTAGCCGGATCGAAACGGCGCAGTCCGGGGCTGCTGAACAACCACAGGCGCTGGTCGCGGTCGACCAGCATGGTGCGCAGATCGTCAATCAGACCCATGGCGCTGATATCCACGCTGTCGTCGCGCGTCGCCTTGCCGTTGGCATAGCGATAGTGTTCCAGTGCCCGCTCCGTGGCGATCCAGAAGCCGCCACGACCAAACGCGAAGCTGTAGACCTCGCGCCGTGGCACACCTGGCACGAAGGTCAACTGCTGGCCGTGGCCCTCACTGCGCATCAGGCCCGCCACGCTCGCGTACCAGATGGCGCCGTCATGTGCACTCAGCTGGTCGGGAAAGCGGAAGTCTTCCGACGCATCCGGCGGCAACAACGGCGTCGAGGTCAACGTATCCGGATCGATCACAAACGCGCCATCGCCCCAGGACGCCATGTAGATCAACCCGTCCGCGCCGGCGACCACAAACAGCGGCCGTTCCGCATGCGTGCGGTCGCGCCCCAGGCTGAGCAGCTTGCCTTGATCGTAGCGATACAGCGTGCCCGGGCCGGTGATCCACAACCGGCCGCGCCGATCCTCCGCCAGTGAGGTGAGGTTGCCCTTCAGACCCTGTACGACGTGGGTGACCTCGCCCGTGTGGGGATCGATCTGATCGACCCAACCGTTGTACCCACCCACCCACACCTTGCCACTGCGACCAAGCAACACCGACAGTGCCGCCGTATTCGACAAACTGGCCGGATGATCTGGCACATGGGTGAAGCGGGCAAAGCCGTTCCAGCCAGGCGGCAGGTAGCCGATGCTGGACTGGTCGAACGCAAACCACAGGCCGCCCTCGCGATCGCGGAACAACTGCCACAGGCGATCGCTGGGCAGGCCACCGGGCAACAGCGGCTCACCGACGATGTGCAGCAGCGGCCCACGACCCGATTCCAGCCACACGCCGTCGAGACTGCCCAGCCACAAGCGCCGCTGGTTATCGCGCACGCTGGACAGAATGCGCGTATTCGCCAGTTGTTGATTCGCCAGCGGCCTGGCCACGCCATCGGCGCCGACGACCAGCAGGCCGCCGGTGACCGCCACGCGGATATCGCCCGGGCCACCGTCGATGTGCCACACCGCGCCGATATCGCCATGAAAGGCAGGGTCCACCGGCACCCGTCGGGTCGTGCCATCGCGCGCGCGCACGTAGAGGCCGCTTTCTGCACCGATCCACAGCCGCCCATCGCTGCTGGCCAGCAACGCACGGGTCGGGCCAAACGACGCCACCTTGGTGGTGTCAATATCCGGCGTCAGCTGATCGAAGCCGCTGCCGTCCAGACGCATGCGATCGAGACCGCGCTGGGTGGCTGCCCAGATCTGGCCGTCAGGCGTCTGCGTGATGCTCCACACTTCGTTGTCGCTGAGGCTATGCGGATTTGCCGGGTTGTGTTGCCAGTTGCGGAACTTGCCGGTTACCTGGTCGTAGACGGTCAGACCACTGGAGATGCCGCCCGCCCAGATCCGGTTGTCGCGATCAACGAAAAGCGAATAGATCTGGTTGTTCGGCAGCGACAACGGATCATCCGGCACATGCCGAAACACCTTGAAAGCAATGCCGTCAAAACGCACCAGGCCGCCATCGGCACCGAACCACATCAGTCCTTGATGATCCTGAGCGACCGCATAGATAGATCCGCTGGGTACACCGTCGGCCACACCATAACGACGGAACTGCGGCGTGGGCGGAATCCCGGTCGCGACCGCCGAAGCTGCCGCAACCGGGCCAGCCACGCCCGGCGTGCCCGCGCTGTACGCCGGCGCGGCAACCGCCAATAGCGCACTCAGCGCGAGCGATGCGAGCATGCACAGATTCCCCCGATTGCCCGCATCATGCCAAATTGTGCGCGCTGCCGCGAGCGCCCAGCGCCTGAAATACCTGATGGAACACGCTTCCTGAGAGAGCGGGCCGGATCAACCTGCCGACGACGGGAGGAAGTTCGACGTATTTGACACGATGCCGGCTCCGCTTCCCGTGCGCTGCGTGAGAACCCGACACGGGCGCTACGGTCGCCATATGGTTCACGGAAATAGATCCTGAGCGGCCTTCAAATGTCACCTGGTCAAACCCGTGGTCCGGTCCATTCAAGCCACCGGCTAGAATGCGCGCATGTCCCGACGTCTGCGATTACTGTTCGCCGCGCTGGCCCTGGCCGCGCTGCTGTGGCTGCTGTTCGCCGCTGCCGAGCGGTTGCTCGCGTTGACGCAGCGATTCCTGACTTTGCCCGTCGCGCTGCAATGGTCGTTCGGCTTGGTGCTCGCGGTCTTCGCCGTCACCGGCCTGAGCGTGCTGTGGTGGCTGCTGCGCCCGCGCCGAAAACGCAGACCACTGCCGGTGCCCGATCGCGGCAACCTGGAGCAACGCATTGACCAGCTGCGCGACCACGGCGCGGACACCGGTGCGCTCGCCGCAGAACTGGGCGAACTCGATCGACGCCGGCTGGCGGCGCGTCTGTACGTCGCCATGTTCGGCGAAATCTCCACCGGCAAGTCCAGCCTGATTCGTGCACTGGCACCGCAGGCGCAACTGGCCAGCGATGCGCGTGGCGGCACCACCCGTACGGTGGGCCACTACGACAGTACGCTGCCCAACGGCCGCGAGCTGGTGTTGGCCGACGTACCGGGCAGCCGCGAAAGTGGCGGTGAAGCACGCGAAACCGCGGCGCGCGAAGAAGCCTTGCGCGCCCACGCCGTGATCTATCTGTGTGCGGGCGACCTTACCCGCGGCCAGGTCGACGAACTGCGCTGGCTCGCCGAATTTGGCAAGCCTCTGCTACTGGTGTTGAACAAGGCCGACCAATGGAACGCCAGCGAACGCGAGCAGTTGCTGGGCAAGCTGCGCCAGCAATCGCGCGGCACCGCCAGCGCTGTTGTCGCGATCAGCGCGGGCGGCAGCGAGCGCTATCAGCGCCAGCTTGCCGATGGCCGCAGTGAATCCGTGGTACGCCAACGCCAGGCCGATATCGACCCGCTGCTGCAGGCCCTCTCCCGCCTTACCGGCCCCGGCGCCGCCGGGCTGGAGCAACAGCGCGAGAATGCGGTACTCGCCGGAATGCACCAGCGCACCGGCACGCTCGAGGCGCAGACGCGCGCGGAGGAGGCCGAGCGCATCGTACGCAAGTACGCGCGCCGTGCCATCGTCGGCGCGATGGCGGCAGTGATGCCCGGCAGCGACCTGGTGATACAGGGAGTGCTCGCCACCGGCCTCACTCGCGCGCTGGCCCAGTTGTACGGAGTAAAAGTCAGCGAGGTGCAAATCGAGGACTTCGTGCGCCAGGCGAAACTCACCTTGCGCACCGGCAGCTCGATTGTGCTGGCGGTGGCCGGAAATGCACTGAAAGCATTTCCCGGGTTGGGCACGCTGGGTGGCGGCATCTTGCACGCGTTCGCGTACGCGCTCATTTTTGATTCGATGGGGCGGGCGTTGGCTGGCTCGCTGGCCGAGCGGCACACGCTGGATCAGGATGATGCGGGAGCGCGGTTGAAAGAATGGCTCGCCGACGCCGGCAGCGGGCGCATGCGGCGGCTGGCGGCACTCACGATGGAAACGGTGCGGGAACGCGAGGGTGACGACTGACGTTTCGCCGGACCGGGCAATCGAAAATCAGGGTCCTTCACGCACCTCGGGCACGCAAACCATCTTCCCGGCATGGCTGCACATCGCCGGATGGGATGCGTGCAGTCTTGTATCAGGTGACGATGGGGCGCAGCCGTGAGGTGGGCGAACCCGATGGCGTGGAAAGAGGCAGCGTTGGCGTGGACATTGCCGTCGTGACGGTCGTCGCCGTGTGGTTCGGCATGCGTCTCACTCCCTGGATATCGCACTGCGAGCGCACCCGTTCATGCGACAAGCCGCCGCCGCGCGAACCGTCGTTGCGATTTCGCACAATTGCGCCGGCCGGAGCGCGTCAGCTCCCCGCGCGCGCGAGCAAGCTTTGCACGCTGATCTGCAGCGTCGCCGCCGACAGCGTTCCCACATGCAGGTTGCGCACCTGGCCCGACCGACTCACGAAGAGTGTTGCCGGGCAACCGGGAAGCCGGTAGTCCTGCATGAGCTTGCCCTCGCTGTCGAGCAGCACATGCGCGGGATTCAGGCCTGCGCTTTTCAGATAGGCCCTGACCGTGCTGGCCGGTTCACCGTGGTCGACAAACACGAAGCGCACCGCGTGCATCTGCTGACTGGCCGCCACCAGCATCGGCAACTCGCTCCGACACGGCGCACACCAGGTCGCCCAGACGTTGATGATCATCGGCTTGCCTTCCAGCGCGGTCAGCGGCGCTGGCTGGCCGTCCAGTTGAGTCAAGGTGATCCCTGGCAACGGTGGATAGGTGTCGTGCTTGCCGAGCTGTGGCGCGCCCAGTGCCACCACGGCCCACATGGCCAGCCCGGCACCGATGCTGAGCGGCAACGGTCGCCGCAGGCGCGGTCGGCGCCACGTCCACACCAGGGTTCCGAGGACCAGCATGGCGATCCCGGCCACCCACGAAAACCCGCCATCGCGGACATCCAGGAGACCGAGCGGAGCGGCCGCGTAGGCGTGCCATCCACGCACCACGAATGCCGCGCGCGCAACCACCAACGCCGCCAGCAGCAGCACCCACAGCGGCGTGCCGACATCCACGTGGGTGCGTCGTTTCAACACCCACGCCGCGCTGTTGGCCGCCACCCAGCCCAACACCAATGCCACCAAGCCGATGGCAAAAACCCAAGGTCCTGCCGTTAACACCTGCATCCTCGTCACCTCGTCATTGCACCGTGCACGATACGCTCACCCACGCCCGGTTGCAGGTGCGGCGGAGGCTGTCTGCGATCAATCAGCACTCCGTCGCCGACCCCGCCAGGAGGCGCCCCAGGACTGCCGGCCGGGCGCGCGCCATGCACATCCGCTTGAGGCCTCGCACCCGGATCTGCGAGCATGGCGGCGATTCACCCGATCGCCACGGTATTCATTCCAGATTCCGTCCGGCTCCCCTAAAGGCAATCACATGACGGTTCAGCTCGACACCGACAATCAC
Source organism: Rhodanobacter sp. (assembly GCA_039935315.1). GTDB lineage: Bacteria > Pseudomonadota > Gammaproteobacteria > Xanthomonadales > Rhodanobacteraceae > Rhodanobacter. The sequence goes on from JBDTKM010000311.1 coordinate 17,857, forward strand.
GCCGAACGTCATGTCGCGGTGGCTGAGCGAACCGAAGCCACGGTCGCAACGGATCGGAAAGGTTTCAAGAGTCACCTTGCCCGCCCGCGCGCGTACCGATCCGATACGGGCAGCGGCAAGCACGCCAGCAACGAGCAACGCGGCGCAAAGCACCCGCCTTCACCGCCGCGTGTTCATGACGGCGTCATTCTGCCGCTCGTGACGGCCCTGATCCTGATGACCGGCGCGGCCAACGCAACGGACTTTGCCGACCAGACCATCAGCACCGATCGCCCCGGCATTCCCTATGGCACCTCGATCGTGCCCACCGACCATCTGCAGCTGGAAACCGGGTTGCCGACGTTCGAGAACGATCCGCTGCCCGGCGGTCACAGCCTGTTGCTGGGTGCGCCGACCTACCTGCGCTACGGCGTCAGCGATGATTTCGAGGTGCAGCTGGCGGCGTCGCCATGGAATCGGCTGACCACGACGCAGGACGGTCACCGGCATACCGTCAGCGGTGCGGGCGACCTGCAACTGGGTGGCAAGTTCGCGCTGATTTCGGGTGACGGCGGCATGCCGGCGGTCACCCTGATCGGCTACGTCACGGCGCCAACCGGGAACCGGAATTTTTCAGGGGACCGACCCGCCTGCAACCTCAATGCGGTGGCGGCGTGGTCGCTCACTGGCAGCACCAGCTTCACGACCATGGCGAGCTTCACGCGAGCTCCGACCGATGGCGACCGGCATGCCAACAACGGCACGTTGGCGGCCTCGTTGAGCCACAGCTTCACGTCGCAGCTGACAGCTTATGCCGAGACAGGATGGTTTCCCGGATACACCAACACGTCGAGCACCGCGTTGGCCGGGGGTGGCGTGACCTATCTGGTGACTGCACATGTGCAGGTGGACGGCTTTTTCGATGTGGGCTTGAATCACAGCAGCCCGAGATCGGTATTCGGTACCGGTGTTTCGATCCTGTTCTGAGTACGCCATCAGGCCAGCGCGGGCGGCCTGTGGAGCATCCCTGATGAATCTTCTGGCCATCCAGTCCATCAGCCTCGGTGCCCAACAGCAGGTCAGGATCATTGGGGCCATTGAGAAGTGATTTGCCGTGCTGTGCCGACTCCCACTACCGATCCTGTGACTGAGCCCACGGGAGCGCCAGTTCTCCTTCAGTGGGTCGACTCACCAGTTCGACTCAGACAGCTATCGACAGTGCTGCTGGGGACACCCGTGCGCGGCCACTGTATGTCCCCGACTTGGCGTGCTTGATCTCGTACATGGCCTGGTCGGCACGATGCAGAAGGTCTTCCAGAGCCGGCACCGCACATGCTGCCGCGAGGATGACACCCGCGCTCAGCGAGATCTCGCGGCTCTGCGCGCCGGAGCGATGCAACGCCTGACTGAGGCGCGCGATACGGTGGCGGATGATCGCACCATCGCCATGCAGGCCACGCGTCAGCACCACGAATTCATCGCCGCCCAGCCTGGCCAGCACATCGGTGGAGCGAAAGGCGGCGCGCAACAGTGCTGCCGTTTCGACCAGCAACGCGTCGCCCGCTTCATGACCCGCCTGGTCGTTCAGCGCCTTGAGTCCATCGACGTCGACATAAACAAGGGTCAGCGGGCGCAGGCCGGCCTGCGGCCGCTCAAGTTCCTGCTCGGCCGCGCGCAGGAATCCGCGCCGGTTGAGCAGGCCGGTGAGCTGATCGGTAGTCGCTTGCTCGAGCAGCGCGAGAACTTCCATGCGGGACCGTTCCAGCTCGGCGCGCAAGTGCTCGTTCTCCACCGCAAGATTGGTGTTTCGGCACGGCAATCGGGTTGCAGTCATAAGTTTGACCTCGTTCACTCAGTCGATCGATGGCTTCATTGGCCCGTTCATGCCAACTGCCACGGCATGCGGACACCCATCCTGCAGGTTCATCTGCAAACATCAGGCCAACCACCTCGGTGCACCATGAGCGTTGCTAACTTGCCGTTCTGTGTCGATATTTCAGTGAGATAGCGCCTCATCAACGAGTTCGCTGCGGGCCAGCATTTGCCCTCCGGACGTCGGCCATTTGACTTGCGCCAACAAGGTGTCAGAAAGCCGACCCGACAGAAACCCGGGCCCGCGCGGACTTCCCGGGAACCGCACACGTCTGCAGGACCTGCCCGTGCGGGCAGCGTCGAGGTAACCCGGGGGCGGTTTCCCGATGGCGGATAAACGCCATGCGAGATGTCCAGCCTTTACGCAGGGCCGAACGCACTGCGCTTCGCCACAGCAGAGCCAAGGCGCAGCCCGCCACAGGAAACGACCGGCAAACCCAATGATGCCAATAAAGCCGCGTTGACTGCGCCACCCATCCCATCAATGCTGGCACTCAGCGTGCGCGGCGTCCGGGCGGGTCCACGCGGGCGGCGGTTGCCCCGGCGGCGGCCCGGCATGCCGGCACAACGCGGCAAACCGCGGGTCGCGTTGATAGGCAAGCACCTACGGATCGCTGAGCAGGCTGCCAAAATTCGGATCCTGCTGCGCCCAGGCGCGCTGCAGCGCGTGGAACACCGCGTCGGGTTGCTTGCGCAGCGCATACAGGTCGGCGACGAGATAGCGCTGGGTCGGGTCATTTTTGCCAACGCAATCGCGCAAGACCGCATTGGCCTGCTGGCGATCGGGGTCGATCTGCTTCGCCAACGCCTGCGCCCACGGCCTGAACCCCGGATCGGTCGCCTGACTTGCGTCGCGCTGCGCAGTACCGGCATTGCCGCGCAGTATGTCGATCTGGGTCATGGTGGCGTGCAGGTGCGGATAATCTGGTTGCAAGGTCAGTGCCTTGCACGCCGCCTGTTCGGCAGCGTCGAGCTGGCCTTGCGCCAGCAGGACATCGGCCAGGCCCGACTGCTACAGCCCGACCGGCACAGATGGAAACCCACAAGACGTCAGCCAAAACGGCTTGAATGGAAACGGCGGCAGGTTCAGTAGTGCCATGCCCACTGGGGTCGAAAGCACCCGTCAACCCGCAGAAGCCGAGCGGCCATATCGCGACCATTGACTGACGGTCGCTGACCGGCCCGGAGCGAAACGAGAAAGGTTCGAACCCACGGCCTGCTGGAAGTGCGCAGGTCTACAGGCTGGAACCCGTCGACGCTGCCCGCGCTGGACGCGACAACCGCAGAGCACCCTTCCTCTGCTTGCGATGGTCAACGGTACTTGACCGAGCATTGACCCATTGCCGATAAATATGAGCGAATGATGGGCATGAGCTTCAAGGACCATTTCTCCAGCTGCGCTGCCGACTACGCGACCTGCCGCCCAACTTACCCGGTCGAACTCGTGAATGAGTTGGCCAACGTCAGCCCCAGCCAGGGCCGGGCGCTCGACTGTGGTTGCGGTACAGGGCAGTTGTCGATACTGCTCGCGGAGCGGTTCGGTGAAGTCATTGCGACCGACGCCAGTGCGGCGCAGATCGAGAAAGCCCAGCCGCACGATCGCGTGACATATCGCACCGCGCTTGCCGAATGCAGTGGAGTGCCCGCTGGCAGCGTAGACCTGATTACGGTAGCTCAGGCAGCTCACTGGCTGGATCTTGAGAAGTTCTATGCGGAGGCGCGCCGAGTTGCCCGACCGCGAGCGGCGATCGCACTCATCACCTACGGTGTCCTGCACCTTGAAGGCGCTGTGGGTCGCCACATGCAGCGCTTCTACTACGAAACTGTGGGCCCATACTGGCCGGCGGAACGCCGCCACGTGGAGGACGGCTATCGCAGCTTGCCGTTCCCGTTCGAGGAGATAACGCTGTCGAAGCGGGCCATCGACGTGTGGTGGGGACTGGAAGAACTCGTGGGCTACATCAATACGTGGTCGGCTGTGAAAGCTGCCGAGAAGGCATTGGGCGAGACTCCCGTTGAAGCGCTCAGAGACCGATTGCAGAAGGAATGGAGCAATCCGATTTCTCGCAGACGCGTAAGGTGGCCTCTGTCGATTCGCGCCGGACACATCCAGGACTGAGGACAACTGCCGACCCGATTCGCGACTCCGTTGGGCGGTCAGTTTCCTGCCCCTGAATCCGGCATCTGGTGGCGGGCAGTTGAACCCCGCTTTAACCCTTCCGTTCACGCGGCACGCCGCTGCAGTGGACCGGCCTCAAAGCCAGGTCAAGCTCCAGCCCTCACCGCAACCGTCTCCGCGCCAGCGGGCAAATCGTCCCCATGACCACTGGTAGATGACATCCCCGGTCCGATTCTGCAACCATCGGCCTCTTTACCAGGCGCCCTGCGCCGCCAACGGAATCATCAATGACTCAGGAACACGCGATCCGCCGCGACGTCGGCCCATTCGCCTTGATGCTCACCGGACTGGGCTCGATCATCGGTTCAGGGTGGCTGTTCGGTGCCTGGCGGGCGGCCCAGATTGCCGGTCCCGGCGCCATCTGGGCGTGGATTCTGGGTGCGGCGATCATCATGACGATCGCGCTCACCTATGCCGAGCTGGGCGCGATGTTTCCCGAGTCCGGCGGCATGGTGCGTTACGGGCATTACTCGCACGGATCGCTGGTCGGCTTCATTGCCGCGTGGGCGAACTGGATCGCGATCGTCTCGGTGATCTCGGTCGAGGCGGAGGCGTCGGCGCAGTACATGTCCTCTTGGAAGTGGCAGTGGGCGAGGGATCTGTATCACAAGGTCCCCGGCGGTCAGGGCGAGCTGAGTACCAACGGTCTGCTGATCGCCGCGGCGCTGGTGGTGATGTA
>JBDTKM010000312.1:0-3858 GCA_039935315.1 Rhodanobacter sp.
GGTCCGGCGACAGGAACAGACCGAAGAAATCGTTGCCCAGATCGTAATGCGCCGCGATATTGCGCCGACTGCCATCGCGCGTATTGCGATTCAGTGCATGCCAGCCACGCAGCGCCATGCCGCCAAGCCGGGCCACGCCGCTTTCCATGCCGTCGAGCAGGTCACGATTACGCAGCAGCAACTGGATCAGACCGACCAGATTGTCGCAGCGCCATTGACCCTGCATGTAGGACTCGCCCGCACCCACGCTGCCGTGGCGCGCCACCGCGCGGTAGAACCCGGGATCCACGACCTGCAGATGGATCTGCAGGTCGGCGTGGGTGTTTGCCGGGTCGCCCAGCTCGACCGTGCCACAGGCATCGTCCAGCACCAGCCGGCCGTGGCGCAGGCCGCGCATCTGGCCCAGCAGTTGCCGGCGCAGGAAACGGTCGAACGCGCCGAAGGCGGCAGTGTCGCAACGGGCGGTGTCGGTGATGTCATGCATGGCAGGTCTCGGGTGGTCGACTTCAGTCCCGGTGACGGGAGTGCAGCGAAGGGTGGTCGTGGACGGGATGGCGCTTCAGCCACAGGCGCAGCGCCTGCCAGTAGATCGCGCCGACCACCTGGGCGGTCATCAGCGGATAGCGCCACAGCACCCGCGCCAGCGAACCACCGGTGAGCGGTCGGCGCTGCAGGTTGAGCGTGGCATCGAAGGCGCGTTGCCCTTCGCGCAGCACGTTCATGTGCACCAGCAAGTCCTCGCCCGGCACCGTGAAACGCCAGTCGTATTCGCAATCCATCGGCATGAACGGCGACACGTGAAAAGCCTTGGCAAACGTCCACTGCAGCGCGCGGCCGTGAATGTCCGCCTTCTCGATCGGCAGCACGTAGGCATGCCGGTCTTTCCATGGCGTATTGGTGATCTCGGCGAGCACCGCCAGCAGGGTCTGGCCGTCCTCGGCAAAGCAGTAATAGAAGCTCACCGGGTTGAACACCATGCCGGCGTAGCGCAGATGGGCAAGCAGCCGGATCGGCCCGCACGGTCGCCAGCCAGTCGCCTGCTCGACGCGTTGACGCACGGCCTCGGCCAGCGGCATCCCGGGCGGGCCCAGGTAATCGCTGCGGCGGAACTCGGCCACATTGCGGTGCGTGCTCGACCACAACCAGCGATCCGCGAACACCTGCTCGACTTCATCGAGATCCAGATACAGCTGGGCCATGCGGTATTCAAAAGCGTGTGGATGCGGCGCATGCCGGTGGTGGCGCACCACGCCCTCGTAGACGGCGCTGTTCAGCAGCAGCGTCGAGCTGGCCGGTTTTGCGGTCATGCCACCAGCTCCGCCTCAGCCCCTGCGCTGGCCGGCACGGGTTCGCCGCCGCGTGGCCAGTGCACGCCCAGCGCGGCAGCGACGTCGACAGCGCTGCGCATGCCATCCTCGTGGAAACCCCAGCCCCAGTAGGCGCCGGCAAACCAGGTATGGCGCGCCCCCTGGATCTCGGCCTTGCGCGTTTGTGCATGCACCGAACCCTGCGTATACACCGGGTGGTGGTAGCGCATGCGCGCCAGTACCTTGGCCGGATCGATCGCCTCGCTGCGATTCAAGGTGACCACGAACGGCTCGGGCGCGTCGATCCCCTGCAGCAGGTTCATCCAGTAGCTGACCGTGCAGGCGGCGTCGGGGTCGCGCGGCAGCCATGCGTTCCAGGCCGCCCACGCCTTGCGCCGGCGCGGCAGCACGCTGGCATCGGTGTGCAGCACCGTGTCGTTGGCCTGATACGGCATCGCGCCGAGAATGGAGTGCTCACGCTCGCTGGCGTCGGCCAGCAGGGCCAGCGCCTGGTCGCTGTGACAGGCGAGCACGAGCTGGTCGAAATGTTCGACCCCCGCGGCACTATCCAGCTCGACGTCGTCATCGCGTCGCAGGATGGAATACACCGGGCAGTTCAACCGTTCCCGCACGTCCCAGCGTGCGCGCAGCGCCGCCACATAAGTGGACGAGCCGCCCCGCAGCGTGCGCCATGATGGACGATTGCTGATCTGCAGCATCTGGTGGTTGGCCATGAACTGCACCAGGTAACGCACCGGAAACGCCAGAATCCGGGTGGGTGGCGATGACCACAGCGCCGACGCCATCGGAATCAGATGCTCGTCGCGGAACGCCGCACCATAACCGTGCTGGAGCAGGTAGTCGCCCAGACTGGTCATGTCGTCGCGCCGCCGCAGCAGGGCCGGCGCCTCGCGATAGAACCGGTTGAGGTCGCGCACCATGCCCAGGAAGCGCGGCGACAGCAGGTTGCCACGCTGGCAGAACAGCGTATCCAGCGTGGCCGCGTTGTATTCCAGCCCGGTTGCCTCGCTGTGCACCGAAAAGCTCATCGTGGTCGGTTGCGAGGCCACGCCGAGCTGGTCGAACATCGCCGTCAACAGCGGGTAGTGCGCCGGGTTGTGCACGATGAAGCCGCTGTCGATGCGATAGCACCGGCCGGCCTGCTCCACCTCATGCGTGTGGGTATGGCCGCCGAAATAGCCGTTCGCTTCAAACAGGGTCACCTCGTGCCGACGCGACAGCAACCACGCCGAGGCCAGCCCCGCGATACCCGATCCGACCACGGCGATACGCATGACTCAGCGCCTCCCTCTGGCCAGCACCCACGCCGGAATCGGCGTGAGTCCGCGCACCAGTCCCAGCATCGACATCAGCTTCAGCCCGTACCAGGTCGCGTCCACTTCCCACCAGCGAAAACCCTGGCGCACGGAGCCGGGGAAAAAGTGATGGTTGTTGTGCCAGCCCTCGCCAAAGGTGAGCAGGGCCAGCCACACGTTGTTGCGGCTGTTGTCCTTCGTGTCGTAACGGCGGCTGCCAAAGCGGTGCGCCAGCGAGTTGATCGTCACCGTGGCGTGGAACAGCACGATGGTGGAAACGAAGAATCCCCAGATCAGCATCTGCGCGCCACTGGTGCCCAGTGGCGGCGCCACGTGGTGCAACAGCGCGCCCAATCCGTACATCGCCACGGCAAGCGCGACCGGAATCACGATGTCGAAGCGATCCAGCCAGCGCAGCTCGGGATACCTGGCCAGGTCCGGTACGCGTGAAAGATCGGTGCGGAAATTGCGCGGGGTGAGAAACCATCCCAGGTGCGACCACAGGAAACCATGGACGCCCGGCGAGTGCAGGTCGCGCGAGGTGTCGGCGTGGCGATGATGATTGCGGTGATGCGCCGCCCACCACAGCGGCCCGCGCTGCACGCAGGACGCGCCAATCAGCGCGAACACAAACTGCACCGTGCGCGAAGTCTGAAACGTGCGATGCGAGAAGTAGCGGTGATAGAAGCCCGTGATCGCAAACATGCGGATGGCGTACCCAACCCCCGCCACCAGCAACGCCACCGGCGACACGCCGACCAGGATTATCCCGAGGCAGGCCAGGTGCATCACCACGAACGGTGCCGCGCGCAGCCAGTCGATCCGGTCCTCGCGGCTGGCCACCACTTCAATCTCTGCGCTGGTGTCGAACCAGCGCCGGAGCGTGCGGAACAGCCAGGAACGGTCGCCATCGGGCACGGCGAGCGGTGCAGGCGGCGCACTTGGGATGGCTGGCGCGTGGGGCATGGACGGTACCTGTCAGTGAAGCGATGAAGCGGGGTTCAGTGACAGATACGCGAGAACCGGTGTAGCGGATGCATGGGAGCGAAAGAGGGGCGATCTGGCCCGATGCCATGGCAGGCGGCATGCTCGTGCGGTGGCCGCCCCACCTGCGTGCACGCGCACAGCCATCTCCTCGACACCCACCTTTCGCACTCGATCCCGGCCGCCCCAACAGCCGCCCCTGGACTCCCAGCACCCGCGCATCCGGCCACAACACACCGCGAACCCTATAC
>JBDTKM010000313.1:0-7121 GCA_039935315.1 Rhodanobacter sp.
CTTTTCGGGTGGCGCTTTTCGTGGGGACACCACTACGGGCGACCCAGTGACCCCGAGGTGACCCCGTGTCCCAGATACAACAATCCCGGCGCTTGGCCGTGACTCTTGAAAACGTTGCTGCGTATGGCGGAGAGGGTGGGATTCGAACCCACGGTACGCTTACACGTACGCCTGATTTCGAGTCAGGTACATTCGACCACTCTGCCACCTCTCCTGTGCAGTGCATGGTGGCGCATGCGAGCCGCGAATCATACGCGAGCGAACTTGCCGTGACAATAACCAGGGCTTGCGGCATGCTGCAGCAGCTTGCCCTGATTGAACTCACATGATCGAACTCGGACACGGAACACACGTTGGCCTGCGCCGCACCCGCAATGAAGATACTTATCATGCCGACGTAGCGCTCGGTCTGTTCCTGGTCGCCGACGGCATGGGGGGTCACCAGCACGGGGAAGTGGCGTCTGCTCTGGTGCGCAATGCCATGGTCGAGCTGGTCAGCTCCGGACTCGGCTTGATCGAAGCGGTCAACGGAGCTGCCGAAAGGCTGCTCGCGCACACCCGCCCAAGCTCTGACATCCTGCCGATGGGCACCACGATCGCTGCATTGCGGATTGCTGGCGGCTGCTATGAGGTTGCCTGGGTCGGCGACAGCCGCATCTATCTATGGCAACAGGCATTGCGCCAGGTCAGCCACGACCACTCGCTGGTGCAGGCCCTGATCAAGGCCGGTCAACTGGACCCGGCACAAGCGGCACGACATGCGCAACGAAACGTGCTCACCCAGGCGCTGGGGGTAACGGCGACCCCGCAACTGCACATCGGCATGGCCCGAGGTACGCTCGAGCCAGGCATGAGCTTTCTGCTTTGCAGCGATGGTTTGACTGAAGATCTCGACGACGCTTCGATTGCGCGAATAGTCGCGCGCACGGATCTCACTGCACAGGAATGTGCCGATCAACTATTGCTGAGCGCGCTGGATGCAGGCGGCGGTGACAATGTCACGGTGATTCTCGTGCGCTCCAGCTGAGGGATGCCTCGGCAGCAGCGAAAACGATATCAAGTCAGCTGGTGCCACAGGCTCTGGCCGGCGGCAGTCTTGTCCAATGCATCGAGCCGCCGTTCATGGCGCACCAACTCTTCGGCCGAGGCGCGCAACACGCACGGGCGAATCTTCACTGACATCGACACTGTCGGGACCGCTGTATGCCGGTCTGCGACCGCGCTGAATCCAAGATCCAAACCGACCTGTCCCGAGGTCATGCCGAGATAGACGTCGGCCAACAGCTGAGCGTCGATCAGTCCACCATGCAAATCGCGCCGCGAGCTGTCCACGCCCAGTCGCTTGCATAGCGCATCCAGGCTGTTGCGCTGACCAGGGTAGAGTTGACGTGCCATTGCCAGCGTGTCAAGCACGGTGCAATGGTTGCCAATGCGATCAGGCTCAGCCCCCAGCCGCGCCAGTTCGGCATCGAGAAAGCCAATGTCGAAACTGGCGTTATGGATAACCAACTCGGCGCCGTCGATAAAGGCAAGAAATTCGTTCACGACCTCGGCAAAACGAGGCTTGTCGAGCAAAAATTCGTCCTCGATCCCGGTGACCTTGCGGGCGCCCTCATCGATGGCTCGCCCCGGGTTCAGGTAGGTCTGGTATTGCCGCCCGGTGAGCCGGCGCTCGACCATCTCGACCCCGGCGATCTCCACCAAACGGTGCCCCTGGCGCACTTCCAGACCCGTCGTCTCGGTGTCCAGGACCACCTGCCTCATGCGCTTGCCCTGATCAGTTCGGCCTGCTCACGCGCCGCCTGGTCAACACGTTCGTTCTCGACATGACCGTTGTGTCCTTTGACCCACTTCCAGCGTACTTGATGGGTGGCGACCGCGACCGACAGGCGCTGCCACAAATCCTGATTTTTCACCGGCTTCCGGTCAGCGGTACGCCAGCCATTCGTCTGCCATTTCGGCACCCATTGCTCAATGCCCTGCATGACGTAGCGGGAGTCCGTGGTGAGGGTCACCGCGCACGGCCGCTTCAAGGCTTCCAGCGCGCCGATGGCGGCCATCAGTTCCATCCTGTTATTGGTCGTGGCAGCCTCGCAACCCGCCAACAGGCGCTCGCTCCCTTTTGCCCGCAGCAGCGCCGCCCAGCCGCCAGGCCCGGGATTGCCAAGGCAAGCCCCGTCAGTAAATGCTTCCACGTCACTCATGATTGTTCATCGATCCTTGTTGTTCGCAAAGTCGCGGCGCGGCGTACATCGGGCGACAGCCGACCACCCGCCGGCACCGCCACGTTGACCGCTTTGATCCGCAGCGGTGTGACCAGCCGCCGGTGCTTGCGCGCGATCAACACATAACCACCGCCCCATGTATTGCCTGATAGCCTGGCCGGCGCCGGCAGCCCGGGCCAGAGGCGACCTACTCTTTGAGCCAACTCGACCCGCAGGCCCGCGTGGCGCAGCGTCCGCCGCAGCCGCAATGGCCATTGCAGGCGTAGCGACCGCCCTCGCGTCTGCCAGCGTAACCACGGAGACCAGCCGCTGACCGGATGGACACCGGCAAGCACCAGCACACCGCCAGGCGCCAGCACCCGGATCGCCTCGGTCAGCAAGTCTGAGGCCACGGGTGATACCTCCAGCGCATGCCTCAGCAACACAAGCTCGAACGCATCGTCGACGAACGGTATCGGCTCATCCACCGCGGCGTGCAGGTCACCTTCATATCTTCCTTCATGCACGTACAGGCGAACCCAGCAGCCCAACATCGGCAACGACGGTGGTATGTCGCTATTGGCAACGCCGACCAGCAGTGCGTGCGTGCCGACGCAACGCTGAAGCTCAGGCATCAGCACCTGAGCCTGTGCATCGCGCAACCGGCGCAGAGGTGCACTGACATAGATGTCGTTGTCATGTTGCTGCATGCAGCCCATTCCAGAGTCAGTCGCAGACCTACAGTCTAGCGGCTGATCACAGCCGATCGCAGTCAACCCGGACGAGCCGCGCGCAACTGAATGCTCAAGGCGCATTTAACGAACCTCTAACGAACTGAAGGGACCGCACCTTTATAGTCTCCGCAATATGCCTATCGTGAAAGGCTCCAACTGACGTTGATCGAGCCGCATCCGGGATCCCGTTGGCGCCATTCAAACACCGCGAGAACTGCCTTGCATCTGATACCGTTACCGGCTCTGGCCGACAACTACATCTGGCTGCTTCACAACGACAACGGTGACGCCATTGTCGTTGATCCGGGCGATTCGGAAGTCGTCGAACACGCCTTGCGCATACGGCACCTGCAGCTGCGCGCGATCTTGCTCACCCATCACCATCCCGATCACATTGGCGGCGCAGCCGCCTTGCAGCAGCGTCACTCGGCCCCAGTCTATGCACCGGCGGATGATCGCATCGCCTGCACGACACATCAGGTGGGCGATGGCGACAGGATCGAACTCAAGGTTCCGCAGCTGAGCTTCGACGTCTGGTCGATCCCCGGACACACACTCACCCACATCGGCTATGTCGGCAACGGGCTGCTGCTGTGTGGAGATACCTTGTTCAGCCTCGGCTGCGGCCGTCTTTTCGAGGGCACACCGGCCCAGATGCTCACCTCGCTGGACCGGTTGGCGTCACTGCCCGCCGAGACGCTGGTCTGCGCAGGACACGAATACACCGCGGCAAACGGGCGCTTTGCCAACGAAGTGGAGCCGGCCAATCGCCTGCTGCAGTTACGTCGACAGCAAGTGGAGCAGTTGCGCGCAAACCAGCAGCCCACACTGCCCATTGCGCTGAGTGACGAGCTGGCCACCAATCCATTCTTGCGGGTCGATACGGAGGCGGTGATTGATTGGTGCACCCGACAAGGTGTCGTAAGCGACCGGGTCGCGCGATACGCGGCCATACGAGCCGCCAAGGATGCTTTTCGCGCATGAAGATGTCGACTCGTTGCATCTTGCCACTGACGATATCCTTCCTGCTGTCCGCCTGCGCCGGCCTTCCTTCGCAGCAGGCTTCGCATAGACCAACTACGGTCACTCCCCTCGCCCCTTCCGAAGTTCCCGCAGCAGTGACCCCGGTCGTCGTCACCGCCCCGCCCCCGGCCGAGAACGTCTGGGACAGGCTGCGCAACAGCTTCGTCATGCCGGATTGCAACGCCGACCCGTCGGTAGTGGAGTGGGCGAAGCGCTACACACACAATCCGGAAGTTTTCGAGCAAGGCTTGCGGCGCGCATTGCCACGATTGGTCTACGTGCAACAGGTCGCTGCACAATATCGCGTCCCCGGCGAATTCGTATTGTTGCCGTGGGTGGAAAGCCACTACCGGTCCGTTCCCGTGCGCAGGCACCACCCCGCCGGTATTTGGCAGATCATGCCGGCGACCGGCCGATCCATGGGTTTGCGCATCGACCACGACTACGATGCTCGGCTGGACATGCCTGCTGCCACGGACGCCGTGATGAAACTGCTGGGGCGATATCACGATCGATTCCACGACTGGCGCGTGGCCGATTACGCCTACAACGCCGGCGAGTTCAGGCTACATCAGCTCACGCACCGACAGGGTGCGCCGGCGGATGAGCCGGCCATTCCCGAGATGCCGTTGCACGGCGCGACGCGGGAGCATCTGGTAAAACTGCTGGCGATCGCCTGTGTCGTACGCGAGCCGGAGCGCTTCCAGGTCAGCCTGCCGATCCTCCCGGCTGCCGATCGATTGGTGCAGACGCCAGTGGTCCATTCCATGACGATGTCCCGCGTCGCCAAGCTGGCGGGTATATCGGTTGAGGCGCTTAGACAGCTCAATCCCGCGTCATCCAAAGACCGGCGCGACACCGCTGCGGCTGCGTATCTGATGCTGCCCGCCCAGCGTGCCGATCAATTACGGGCTGCCATGACCGCCTCTGCCGACCCGGCCAGCGGGAACCATGCAGCGTCAACGACCACAGCAAGCGACCGAACCCTGCCGTACCGGCACGAAAAAAGAACCCATGTCGTCACTTCGGGTGAAAGCCTGTGGCAGATCGCCCGCAAGTACTCGACCAGCGTCGCTCGCCTGGAGCAATTGAACCACCTGCCAGGGGAATTGGCGATCCAGCCAGGTCAGGTGCTGCAACTGGACGTGGTCGACTGAATCGAGCGTGTCCACATTCCGGCCGACCGATCGCAGTGCGCGGGAATCGCTATCGCGACGTCCTGCGGCTCCCGCCACCGGGAGCCGCCAGCAAACAAGACCTACATCAGATTCTTGTTTATCTTGATCTTGGTCTTCGCACGGAGCATCTGCACCAGCTCCCGCGTCGCCTCGGATCCATAAGTCTGGGCCATCTGTTGGCGTAACGTGTCACGCTCTTCCGCGCTCACCTTGGACAAGTCGCCGGCTTGCACTTTGTCTACCGCCAACAACGCAAAGCCGCCGTCTCCCAGTTCGACAATGGCAAACTCTGGCTTGTCCGGTGCGGACGGATGCGGCAACAAGAATGCCCTTTTCAGCACCGAAGCCGGCACCTGCAGGGACTGCCCGCGCATCGCGCCGGGCTCACTCACCACCTTCGCACTGAGCGACTTGGCCACCACGTCCACGGACTCGCCTTTCTGAAGTCGTGCAAGCGCAGCTTCAGCTTCCTTTCGCTCTGCAATGGCAATGCGCTCGTCGACGATACTCTTTTGCACTTGCGCACGGACTTCCGATAGCGGCTTCGGCGCCGCCGTCACATGCTTGTCGATATGGATCACCACGGAATGGTTATTGCCCAGGTCGATCAGTCCGGAATTGTTGCCGTGAACCAGGACGTCATCGCTGAACGCGGCCGCGACAACCTTCGGATTGGCGGCAAGGCCAGTGCCATTGGTGCGCGAGAACAGCGGTGTAGTACTGATGGGGAGGCCGAGCGCCACCGAAGCCGGCTCCAGCGAACCGGGATTCGAATAAGTCTGGTCGGCCATCTTGCCAGCCAACTCATTGTATTGGTGATCATGGGTGGCCTTGGTCGCTTCCTTGACCAGTTGATCACGAACCTCGGAAAACGGCTTCGATTCACCGCTCCGGATATTGCGCAGCCAGATGATGTGATAACCGTCAGAGGACAACACCGGCTTGGAGATCTGGCCTTGCTGCAGGGAGAACATTGCCGCATCGAACGCGGCATTGGTCACACCCTTCTCAAGCCAACCCAGGTCACCGCCCTGACGCTGTGAGCCCAAATCCTGCGAATCCTTTTCAGCCAACTTGGCGAAGTTCGCGGGCGTCGCCTCGGCCGCGATCTTGTCGGCCTTGGCAAGCGCCGCCTTCTGCTGCTCGGGAGTGGCGTTGGACGGCACATTGATCAGGATGTGCGAGACGAGCCGCTGTTCCGGCTGAACGAATCGCTGCTTTTCCTCGGCATAGCGTGCCTTCAATTCCTCGTCGCTTGGCACTGCTTGCGGCTTCAGCTTGGCGGCATCCACCTCGACATACTTCACCGAAACTTGTTCGGGATTCATGTACTCGGCTTGGTGTGACTTGTACCAGGACTCGATCTGACTATCGGTAACCTGCGTGTCGGCAGGCTCCGCCTTCGGCAACACGAAATAGCGAAGATCGCGGCGCTGAGTGGCCAGGCTCAAAAAATCATCGACACTGGCATCGCTGATGATTGTGCTGTCACTGATCGCCTGTGGTAACAATTGCGTTGCCAGCGACGAGCGGATCTCGCTCTCGAACATGTCAGGGGTCTTGCCATTGCTGGTCAGGTACGCGCGATAACTGGTGGCATCAAAATTGCCATTCACCTGAAACGCGGGAATCTCCGCAATCGCACTGCGCAAAGCCTGGTCAGACACGCGCATACCCCAGTCCGCGTTGGCCTGCAGCAACAACTGCTGATTGATCATGCCATCCAGCACGCTGAGTTTGGTCGCCGGCTTTTCGAAAATGGAAGCATCGAAATGCTCACCCTGCTGGGCGCTCATCTGCTGTCGCAGCTGATTCATGCGATCCTGGAACGCGGTCTGGCTGATCTCGCGGCTGCCCACTTTGGCCACGTACGTATCGCTGCTGCCACCAAGGTAACCTTCCATGCCGAACAACGACATCGCCGCGACGGCTACGCCAAGCACGACGATGGATGGCCAGCCGTGCATCTTGTTACGCATTGC
>JBDTKM010000314.1:0-4663 GCA_039935315.1 Rhodanobacter sp.
GATCCACTTGATAGAGTTCAGCAGGTGAACCTGAGCCACTTTTGGACCGACTAAGTGAACCTGACACCTTGTCCATATACACATATTCACTGATGCGCCCCGCGGCATTCCCCTGATTGACCATTCAGTCCCTCGGCTTCGATTTTGAAGTTGCTCAAAATTGGCTTGCCGCTCTGCCACTTCAGTCGAAGCACGTACAGTGAGTCGTAGTCATCGGCAGCCCAACGAGGTACCTGCATATGGCTACCTGCGGCGTCGATGATCTGTTGCACGCTCTGCTGAGCGAGGTTGTGCTCCCATGCGACATAGATCGTGGCGGCGCTGTTATCCGGCTTGAGCAGATCCTGTTCCAGCAGTTTGATCTGGGTGAGGCCGAACTTGGTATTGACTGGCATGCCGAGGCTGATCGCCGTGGGTTCAATGGTGGCGAGCGGACGCACGTAGTTGTATTCGATGCCCTTGTCCTTCGCCTTGTAGCCAGGGTCTGGTGCATAGATCGCGCTGGGTATACCGAACTTTGCCAGTAGTACCGGTGGCAGCGCCAAGGCGCGGTTGAGGCCTTGGCAGCTGAGTTGGCCCATTCCGAGTGCCGGCTTTTCGCCGTGACGCAGGAATACGAGGGTCTGTTCGGCATGGGCTTCGGCCACGCCTGCGGTGAGCGCTATTGCGGCGAACAGTGCAGCAATCAATCTGAGCATGTTGACTCTCCGTGCCTGGACGGGACACGGCGCGAGTGTATCGCCCGGACGATTGCCTGCGGTCATGGGTGCCGCAACCAAAATGCGGAACGGGGATTGCGCTGCTTCAGCGATGGGGTAAACCGCCCAAGGAATTGTCCCAGTTCAAAAGTGCTCATCAAACCCGGGCCATCTCACTTGTACCCCTGTTCCTGTCAATCGCGTGAGGCCGTGGGCGCGGACATCTTTGACGAAGAGACGCAAAGGGGACAACTCTGCCGACTCAATTGCCTCCGTCCCCTTTTGCCGCAGGCACGCACACCACCGCAGTGCAGGTTGGCACTGGGCGCAAGTCGGCGCCGACCCGATAATGGCGACCCGTCAAGGATCACCGATGCCATCACCGAGCGAGCACGCCGCCGATTCGCTGTTTGACCACCGCGCGTTTGTCGCATTCTGGCTGGCCCGCAGCGCCTCCAGCTTCGGCTTCCAGATGCTGTCCGTGGCGGTGGGCTGGCAGATCTATGCGATCACCGGTCGCGCCCTCGACCTGGGCTTGATCGGGCTGGTGCAGTTCATCCCATCCTTGCTGCTCGCCCTGCCGGCCGGACATCTGGCCGACCAGTTTGAACGTCGCCGCATCGTGCTGTTCGGGCAGGTGGTGGAATGGGTCGCGATTGTTGCGTTGGCCGGCATGAGCTTCGCGCATGGCAACCACGAAGCCGGCATCCTGGCGCTGGTGTTCGTGATCGGTACCGCCAAGGCGTTCGAGTCTCCCGCGCTGCAATCGATGCTGCCCGCACTGGTGCCGGCGAAGATCCTGCCACGGGCCATGGCGGTGAATGCGTCAGCCGGCCAGGCGGCGATGATCATCGGGCCGGCGCTGGGCGGCTTTTTGTATATCGCCGGGCCGGGCGTGGTCTATACCGTGGCTGCCGCGCTGTACCTGATTTCGGTGATCCTGCTGAGCCGCCTGCGCTATGAGCACGCGCCGCCACGACGCGAGCCGGCCACCCTCAAGACCTTGTTTGCCGGGGTCCATTTCATTCGCCGGCGGCCCGATGTGCTGGGGGTGATTTCACTGGATCTGTTCGCCGTGTTGTTGGGCGGCGCCACCGCCCTGCTGCCGATTTTCGCCAGGGACATCCTGCATACCGGCCCGTGGGGCCTGGGCCTGCTGCGCGCGGCGCCGGCGGTTGGCGCGCTGCTGATGTCGCTGTGGCTGGCGCGCTACAGCATGCAGCGTCGGGTGGGGCAGATCATGTTCGCCGCGGTGGCAGGCTTCGGCGTGGCCACGCTGGTATTCGCCCTGTCCACCACGCTGTGGCTGTCGCTGACTGCGCTGTTCGCGCTGGGCGCGTTCGACATGGTCAGCATGGTGATCCGCGGCGCACTGGTGCAACTGGATACGCCGGACGACATGCGCGGCCGGGTCAGTGCCGTCAATGCGATCTTCATCAACACCTCCAACCAGCTCGGCGAATTCGAGTCGGGCATGCTCGCCGCCATGGTCGGCGCGGTCGGCTCAGCCGTGCTCGGTGGCGTCGGCACCCTGGTGGTGGTGGGACTGTGGATGACCATGTTCCCGAGCCTGCGCCGCCGTCAGCAGTTGCATGTCACCGCGGAAGCCCTCGACGATCGGGCCGAGGGCAGCATCTGACCGTTTGTTGGACTTTCGAGGCTTCCCAAGGGCAACGCAGGTGGGAACAATCGTCGCAGGACAGCAACCGAGACTGCCGGCCGATGAGCCGGTTCGTTGCCGTCGCCTCCGTCCCCTTTTGCCAGACCCCGTTTTTGCCGGGGAAGAGCAAGAACGTGCCTATTGACCCCGGCGGCGAAATGGCGACCCCTTTCCGTTCGAACGAACTTAATTAGCCACGTCCCCTTTCATTTGTTTTGCTGCCCTCAAGCCCCCCGCAGTGTGCGGAAAAAAGCACGCATGTCCGCAGCCAGCAAGTCGGGGACCTCGTGCGCAGCGAAGTGACCTCCGCGCTCAAATTCAGTCCAGCGTTTGATGTCATAGAAGCGCGCCGCGTACTCTCTGGGCGGCATCGGCAGCTCCCTTGGGAAAATGGCGACTGCTGTGGGAACCGCCATGGGCTTGAGCCCGTGGAAACTCACAGGATTGGTACGTCCCTCGCGGTAGTACCGAATCGACGAACCGATGGTCTGGGTGAACCAGTACAGGCTGATCTGGGTCAGCAGTTCGTCCTTCGTGAAGCTGACTTCCACGTCACCGTCACAGTCACTCCAGGCGCGATATTTTTCCAGCATCCATGCGGCCAGACCGACCGGCGAATCATTCAGTCCGTAGGCGAGGGTCTGCGGCCTGGTCGATTGGAGATGCGAGTAGCCACCCTCTTCACCCCACCATCCGGTGCGCCTCTCCAGGAAAGCAAGTTCCGCAGCCGTCAAGGGCTGGGCACCGGGGTCCGGCTCGTAGTTGCCCGGAATGAAGTTGAGGTGCACACCGGCAACGCTTTGTGGGTGGTAATAGCCCAACCAGGTTGAGATACCGGCGCCGATATCGCCGCCCTGCGCGCCGTAACGCGAATAACCAAGTCCGTCCATCAACGCAGCCCACAGACCTGCGACTTTGCGCCCATTCATTCCCCCAAGCACAGGTCGCACAGAAAATCCGAACCCCGGCACGGATGGGATGACGACGTCAAAGGCGTCCTCCTCCGCACCACCGAAACGGTCGGGATGCGTAAGACGCGGGAGGATCTTCTCCATCTCCAGAAACGAGCCAGGCCAACCGTGCGTCATGATCAGCGGCAGCGGGTTCTTGCCTTGCCCGCGCTCATGCACGAAGTGGATGGGCACATCGTCGATCACGGTCCGATAGTGGCTCAGCCGGTTGAGCCGGGCCTCCTGGGCGCGCCAGTCGAACTCATCCAGCCAGTATTCGACCAACTGCCTGAGGTAAGCCAGGTCCGTACCGTTGCGCCAGCCGCTCCCGAGCATCTCGTCAGGCCATCGCGTGCGGGCAAGCCTCAAGCGCAGATCGTCGATCGCCTGCGCATCAATGTCGATGGTGTACTGCTGAATTTCCACGCTCATCCAACCTATTTTGAATTCAGTGGCGGAAGGTCAGAAGTGATCCCGACCTCGTGCTGTTAGAAAAATGGGGTCAGCTTTGCAAAGTCAAATTAAATGAACCTGACCATTTTTATCCACTTAATTAGCCACGTTCACATTATTTGATTATTTGAAGCAAATTGTCCCTGACACCTTTTCTGCGTCCCCATTATTTGCATTATTTGTTTAATTCAAGGGTTCGCTTCGCCGGTCTTCGACCGCCCTTGACTGAACCAGCTTCGTGACGGCTTGCTCCCCAAGCTCGGGCTTTTGGTACCTGCCAAAGAACTGTGCTTCCACACAGATCGAGAGAGAACCCCCTTTCTTTCCAAGAAAATTGTCCCTGACACCTTTTCCCCGGCACCAGAGGTGATCGCGTACTAGGTTGCGCTTGGAAAAGGCGACCTTCTCCGTCAAATGGCAACTCGACTTCAATGACATTGATTGCAATTTTAATTGCTCGACCAAAATCGTTTACGGTACTGTTTGATTCGGTCGAATCAACTACCCACTCATTACGGTGAAGTGCTGGGGTTTCTATAAAGTTTTTATCGACGTAATGCTTGGTTAAGTCTTCCGGTGCGGTATTTAGAATTCGATTGGCATCGAGAGCGTTAATTTCAGCTACAACCTGATTTCGCTGCGCTTGGAGCGTTGAATGAAGCTCGAAGCCAGAGAAGAGGTGATTTTGCAAATTAAGGCCGCCCATTTCGTGTGTCCCATTGACGAATTTTGCACGGTAACAAAGGGATCAAGTTCATTTACCACACGTGGATTAATGAACCTGACCCTGAGGTTTCCCCACGAATTTCCCAGATCAATCAGAAACTTGTACGCCGATTGAAGGAACGGTGCACGCATGAAGCGGTCTTACCTCACGGGTTACGAAGCCAGAGGAGACCGCC
>JBDTKM010000315.1:0-8782 GCA_039935315.1 Rhodanobacter sp.
TCGTTTCGTTGTTGGTGCCCGGCAACGGGCAACGTCGGTGACTGCCCGCCACGCCGATAAAAACTGCGGATGGGCTGACGCCATCTACTTTTTCGGGGAGGGATCGCCGAAGTAGCGCAGGAAAGGCGAATCCGGCTTGAGCACCAGCACGCCCTTGCCATCTTCCATCGACGTGCGGTAAGCAGCCATGCTGCGGTAGAAGGCATAAAACTCCGGATCCTGGCTGTAGGCGCCCGCATAGATCTCGGCAGCCTTCGCATCACCCTCGCCCTTCACCTTGGCGGCGTCGCGATTCGCTTCGGCCTCCAAAACCTGCGCCTGACGGTCGGCATCGGCCTTGATCTTGGCCGCCGATTCCTGGCCGGTGTAGCGCAGTTCGTTGGCCAGTTGCAAACGCTCGGCACGCATCCGTTTGTAAACCGATTCGCTGACCTCGTTGGGTAGATCGATGCGCTTGATCCGCACATCGACTACCGCAATGCCGAGGTTCTTGCGTGCCGACGCATCGGTCTGTGCACGCACCCGTTCAGTGATGTCCTTGCGCGCACCCGAGATCAAGTCGGGCAAGGTGCGCGCGTTGAACTCAAAGCGCAACGCGTCCTTGACGATCGGCGTCAGCCGCTGCGCGGCCTGCAACTGGTCGCCGCCGGTGGCTCGGTAATACTCGGCGCTGTCGGCAATGCGCCACTTCACATAGAAGTCGACATTGACACTCTTCTTCTCGGAGGTGAAATAGCGCTCCGGCGGCGCATCCAGCGGCTGGATCCGCTTGTCGAAGTGAATCACCTGCTGGATCACCGGCAGCTTGAAATGCAGCCCTGGCTGGTAGTCGGTCTGCACGATGCGGCCGAATTGCAGCAACAGCGCACTGTGACCTTCGCGGACCACGAACATGCTGCTCAAGCCAAGCATGACCAACACGAAGATGACGACGGCGGCAATGATTCTTTTCATCATTGCGCTCCCTTGTCACTGGTGCTGGCAGAAGGCGCCGGAGTCGACACGACCGCACCCACCTGGGCGGACCCCGCCTCAGCGGTGGATCCCGTGCCAGAGGCGGCCCCCTGCAACGCGGGCAGATTGATGATATTGCGCCCGCCGGAACTGTCGACGACCTTGGTGTTATGCGCCATTACCTGCTCCATGGTTTCCAGCCACAGCCGTTCGCGAGTAACCACCGGCGCCGCCTTGTACTGGGTCAGCAACAGATCGAAGCGGGCCGTATCGCCTTGCGCACCGGCGACTCGCGCAGCTTTGTAGCCGGCAGCCTCGGCCGCAATCCGGGCGGCTTCGCCACGGGCCAACGGAACCACCTTGCTGGAATAGGCCAGCGCGGCGTTCTCGATGCTCTGCTTGTCCTCACGCGCATTGTTGACGTCGTCAAAGGCGTCTTTCACTTCGTCCGGCGGCGCCACGTTCTGGAAGCTGACCTCGGTCACCCGCAGCCCCGAGTTGTAGCTATCCAGCGTGCGCTGCAGTGCCGCCTGCGCCTCGGTGACCAGGTTGGCACCGGCGGCGGACAATACCTGATCCATATCGCTGCTGCCGATCACGCCGCGCACGGCCGACTCGGCGGCAGCGCTCACGGTACTGTCCGGATCAGTCAGCGAGAACAGATACTTGCGCGAATCGTCCACCTGGTACTGCACAGTGAAGTCGACCGTGATGATGTTTTCGTCGCGAGTCAGCATGGATACCTTGTCGTTGACCGAGCGGATCCGCGTGGCCTCGACTTTGGTGACCGATTCAATCGGTTGCGGCAGCTTCAGGTGAAAACCCGGCGGCAAGGTTCGCGAATACTGCCCGAAACGGAGCACCACACCCTGCTCACGCGCGCCGACAATGGTGTAGCTGCTGAACAGCAAACCTACCGCGATCAAAACCAGGATCCCGGTCAGGATGCTGCCTGGACCCTGGCCCAGCTTGCCGCCCCGACTTTTCAGTTTGGCCAGCAAGTCGTCCAGCGGCGATTTGCCAGTCGAACGTTTGCGGTTCCACGGATCATTTTGCCCGCTCTTTCCGGGTTCATTCCACGCCACGAGTCAGTCTCCTTGGAGCCGTCGGGAGGCCGGCAACGACGGCCGGAATATGCCTTTCACCGTCCGCGTTGACCCGGAACGGCCACGCGACCCGCCCGTACCTGGGGGCCACGCAAACAGGGTGCATTCTAGCAGAGCCGACCGAAGCCGTGCGCCGCAAAATGGTGTCAATCCGTCACACCCAGCAGCTCACGCAACAGCTCCGCCTCGGTGGCGTCGCCGCCGCTGAGCCGCGCGACCACGCTGCGTGGCGCATCGATATGCAGCTTCCAGCCATGTTCATCCACCTGCTCGGCGCTGATCGCGCCGGCGGCCTTCAACCGTGCATGCAAGCGGCCGGCCGACAACGGCAAGTGCAACGGCGACCGTATCCGCTCGCCACCGAGCAATTCACCCAGCGCCTCTCGCAATAGATTCACACCTGCGCCGGTGGCGGCGGACAACCACACCCGCACCGGCTTGCCCGTGGCATCGCGTTCAATCCGGGGTTCGGCACCCGCCAGGTCGATCTTGTTCATGACCTGCAACTGGGGCAAGTCACCCGCCTCGATCTCCTCCAGCACGGTGTCGACCACCCGATGCAGCCGCGCACGGTCTTCGTCAGCGGCATCGCTGACATGCAGCAGCAGGTCCGCATCGCGCGCCTCGGTCAACGTGGCACGAAAGGCGGCGACCAAGTCGTGGGGCAGCTCGCGGATGAAGCCGACCGTGTCGGCGATCACCGCCGGACCGCAGGCGAGATCATCAATCTTGCGCACGGTGGGGTCGAGCGTGGCAAACAATTGGTCGGCGGCGTAGACATCACCCGTGGTCAATGCGTTGAACAGGGTCGACTTGCCTGCGTTGGTGTAGCCGACCAGCGCCACCCGCGGCACGATGTTGCGCAACCGCGCACGGCGTTGCTGGCCGCGCTGAGTCTGGACCTTTTCCAGACGCTTGCTCAGCACCTTGACGCGTATGCCGAGCAGACGGCGGTCAGTTTCCAGCTGGGTTTCACCAGGCCCGCGGTTGCCGATGGCGCCACCACGCTGGGCATCCAGATGGGTCCAGCCGCGCACCAGTCGCGTCGCCAGGTGTTTCAGCTGAGCCAGTTCCACTTCCAGCTTGCCCTCGTGCGAGCGGGCGCGCTGGGCGAAGATATCGAGGATCAGGCCGGCACGGTCAACCACCCGGACGCCCAGATGCTTCTCAAGGTTGCGTTCCTGTACCGGGCTCAGCAGACGGTCGACCAGCACCACGTCGGCCTCCAGCGCGCGCACCGCCTCGCCGACTTCGTCGGCCTTGCCGCTGCCGATGTAGTAACGCGGGTTGGGACCCTCGACGCGCGCACTGATCACGCCAAGTACCGTCGCACCGGCAGACTTCGCCAGTTCGGCGAACTCCTCCGCGTGCCGCGCGGTGTCGCCCTCGCCACGCGAATGAGGCAGGACCAGGACGGCACGATCGCCTTTCTCTTGTCGATCAAACACAGATGGATGTGATCCTTCGGGAACAACTCCCCTTCATGCGGGCTGCCCGTCGCTCAATCAAGCACCTGTGTCGGTTACCGCCACCTCGTCCACCTGATGGTCGGGGTCGTCATGACCCTCGTGGCCATTGGCTATGCGCACATTTCGGCTCGGCACCACGGTGGAGATGGCGTGCTTGTAGACCATCTGACTGACCTGATTGCGCAGCAGCACGACGAACTGGTCGAACGACTCGACGGTTCCCTGCAACTTGATGCCATTGACCAGGTAGATGGCCACTGGCACGCGCTCACGCCGCAACGCATTCAAGAACGGATCCTGCAACGACTGTCCCTTGGGCATTTCTTGTTCTCCCCTTGCCACGACCAGACCGGAAAAAGAACGCCGACGGCGCCCCGGTCCAACATGACTGAATGTTAACTGCTTTCAAAGGCTTGATGAAAGAAGATTTTTGCATGAGCTCAGTGCGCCAGCTCACTCGGGGCGGACCGGGGCCGATTCGCCGACAAACAGCTGCAACGCCGCAGCGGCGCGATCCTCCAGGCCACGCTGCTCCGGTTCGAAGACCCGGGCGCCGTGATCGCTGCGCAGCCAGGTAATCTGTCGTTTGGCCAGCTGTCGGGTGGCAAAGATGGCACGGTCGCGGAACTGGACCGCATCAGTGTGTCCATCCAGATGTTCCCAAGCCTGCCGGTAGCCGACGGCACGGATCGCGGGCAGATCGGATTGAAGATCACCCCGCGTTCGCAGGGAGCGCACCTCGTCGAGGAGACCTTGTGCCAGCATCACGTCGAAACGCCGGGCTATACGTTCGTGCAGAGAGCGTCGATCAGCCGGTAGCAGCGCCAGCTTGAGCACCCGCCACGAGAAACGCTGGCTCATGCCCGTCTGCTGCAGCTCGGACAACGGCCGGCCGGTGAGCTCGAATACCTCAAGTGCCCGTTGCAGTCGTTGGATGTCATTGACGCTGATACGGCGCGCTGCCAGCGGGTCGACCTGAGCCAGGCGAGCATGCAGCGCAGGCCAGCCAAGCCGCTGCGCTTCGGCCGCAAGCTGCACTCGCGTGGCCGGGTCGGCCTCGGGCAGATCGGACAAACCATGCTGCAAGGCGCGGAAATACAGTCCGGTACCCCCGACCAGCAGCGGCACCCGGCCACGTGCGCTGATCTGCTGCATGGCTGCCAGCGCATCGGTGCGGAAGTTCGCTGCGGAATACGGTTGGGCGGGATCGCGGATGTCGACCAGCGCATGCGGGTAGCGTGCCAATGTGGCCGCATCAGGTTTGGCCGTACCGATGTCCATGCCGCGGTAGACCAGCGCCGAATCGACACTGACCAGATCCAGCGTGAAACGATCACTCAATTCACACGCCAGGGCCGTCTTGCCGGAGGCGGTGGGACCCATCAGGAAGATGGCAAGCGGGCGAAGGTCGACAGGCATGCGTGGATTGTAAGCAGGACGACGGCACTTCACCGCCCCGCCAACCGTCCCGCACCTCGCGTGGAAGGCCCGAACAAGCAGGACGGTGCAGCCGACGCGGCCCGCCCCTTGTTGGAACAAGCGGCGTAGCTCGCCTGTACGGCGACGCAATGGCGCGAGTTTGCACCCGTTCGCCGCGCCGCACCTCGCACTTCATGACGCAGGAGTCGCACTGGCCGGGCGCGTTCTATAATCATCATTCCGCCCGCCGACCCGGCCAGCCACCCTATGGAACCCCCATGCCGCAAACGATGAAAGCCCTGGTCAAGCGCAAGCCCGAGCAAGGCATCTGGATGGAACAAGTGCCCTTGCCGCAGGTCGGCCCGAACGAAGTCCTGATCAAGGTCGAGAAAACCGCGATCTGTGGTACCGACCTGCACATTTACAAATGGGACGAGTGGAGCCAACGCACGATCAAGCCCGGACTCACCATCGGTCACGAATTTGTGGGCCGCATCGTCGAGATCGGCCCGGGCGTCACCGGCTACAACGTCGGCGACCGCGTCTCGGCCGAGGGCCACATCGTCTGCGGGCATTGCCGCAACTGCCGCGCCGGTCGCCAGCACCTGTGCCCGAACACCATCGGCATCGGCGTGAACCGCAACGGCGCCTTCGCCGAATACATCAACATGCCCGCCTCGAACCTGTGGCCGATCCCGGACCAGATTCCATCCGAACTGGCTGCCTTCTTCGACCCCTATGGCAATGCCGCGCACTGCGCACTGGAATTCAACTTGATCGGCGAGGACGTGCTGATCACCGGAGCCGGCCCGATCGGCATCATCGCCGCAGGCATCGCCAAACATGTCGGCGCACGCAACGTGGTGGTCACCGATGTCAACGATTTTCGCCTGAAGTTGGCCGCCGACATGGGTGCAACCCGGGTAGTCAATGTCACCAATCAATCGATCAAGGACGTGATGAAGAGCCTGCACATGGAAGGTTTCGACGTCGGTCTGGAGATGAGCGGCAACCCGCGCGCCTTCAACAACATGCTCGATTGCATGTACCACGGTGGCAAGGTGGCGATGCTGGGCATCATGCCCAACGGTGCGGGTATCGACTGGGATCGGGTGATTTTCAAGGGCCTCACCCTGCAGGGCATCTATGGCCGGCGCATGTATGAGACCTGGTACAAGATGACCCAGATGGTACTGACCGGTTTTCCGCTGCAGAAGGTGCTGACCCACCAGATTCACATCGACGACTTCCAGAAAGGCTTCGACCTGATGGACGCCGGCAACTGCGGCAAAGTCGTCTGCTCCTGGAATTGACATGACCTATGCCGCGAAAAACCGCTACGCCGCCGAACTCGAATCAATCCGCGAGGAGGGCTTGTTCAAGGCCGAACGCATCATCACCTCGCCACAATCTGCCGAGATCGAACTCGAAGGTGGCCGCAAGGTGCTGAACTTCTGCGCCAACAACTATCTGGGCTTGGCCGACCATCCCGCCGTGATCGCCGCCGCCAAGGAAGCGATGGATACCCATGGCTTCGGCATGGCCAGCGTGCGTTTCATCTGCGGCACGCAGGACCTGCACAAGCAACTGGAAGCGAAGATTGCGGCATTCTTCGGCACCGAGGACACCATCCTTTACGCCGCCTGCTTCGATGCCAATGGCGGCCTGTTTGAGCCGCTGCTCGGTGAGCAGGACGCGGTCATTTCCGATGCGCTCAACCACGCCTCGATCATCGATGGTATCCGCCTGTGCAAGGCGAAGCGCTTCCGCTACGCCAACAGCGACATGGCCGACCTCGAGAAACAGTTGCAGGCAGCCGACGCGGCGGGAGCGCACACGAAACTGATCACGACCGACGGCACATTCTCGATGGATGGTTTCATCGCGAAGCTGGACGAGATCACCGCGCTGGCTGAGAAGTACGGCGCCATGGTGCACATCGATGAATGTCACTGCACCGGTTTCCTCGGCGATACCGGTCGCGGCTCAGCCGAGGTCCACGGCGTGATGGACAAGATCGACATCTTCACCGGCACCCTGGGCAAGGCGCTGGGCGGCGCTGTGGGCGGCTTCACCACCGGCCACAAGGAAATCATCGAAATGCTGCGCCAGCGCTCGCGCCCTTACCTGTTCTCCAACTCGCTGCCGCCGCACGTGGTTGCCGCCGCGATCAAGGTATTCGACATGCTGGCCAGCGCCGGCGAACTGCGTGAGAAGCTGAAAGACAACACACGCTACTTCCGTGAGCGGATGACCGCCGCCGGTTTCGACATCAAGCCGGGCGTGCATCCAATCGTGCCGGTGATGATTCACGACGCGAAGCAGGCGCAGGCGATGGCCAGCGGCCTGCTTGAGGAAGGCATCTATGTCACCGGTTTCTTTTTCCCGGTGGTACCACAGGGTCAGGCGCGCATTCGCACCCAGATGAGCGCAGCACATACACGCGAGCACCTGGATCGCGCAATCGCGGCCTTTGCCAAGGTTGGTCGCAAGCTGGGCGTCATCTCGACCTGACCGTAGCCGGCAGTCATCACCAAAGGCGGGCGATGCCCTCGACTGGCGCTTGCTTCGTCGCTCTGCATCAGCTGCGAGAGCATCATCGCCAGCAGACGCCTATGATCGTTGCGTCGACGGCGGCGGGGTGAGCGAGTGTACTTCCTCGTCGCTCAAGCGTCGCCAATGACCCTTGGGCAGTTCGCCCAGCGACAGTGGGCCGATCGCGACCCGGATCAATCGCTTCACGTCGAAACCCAGGGCGGCCAGCAGTCGGCGAATATGCCGATTGCGGCCTTCATCGAGCACCACCTCGAGCCATGCGTTCTTGCCACCCGCACGCAGCAGCGTCGCGCGCCGCGCCTTCAGCACCTCACCTGCGTCCACGATGCCTGATTGCATGGCAGCCAGCACCGTTGCATCGGGCTTGCCCGATACCTGCACATGGTAGGTTTTCTCCAGATGACTGGCGGGCCGGGTGATTTCCGCGGCCCAGTTCGTGTCATTGCTGAGCAGCAGCAACCCTTCGCTCGCCTTGTCCAACCGACCCACGGGGCCCAGCCACGGCAGGCTCGCATCGGCGAGCGCGGTATAGACCGTGGCTCGACCTTGTTCGTCGGCGGCGCTCACCAGCAGCCCTCGTGGTTTGTTGAAAACGATGTAAACGCCTGCGACCGACCTCACCACCCGGCCATCCACCGCCACCGATTGCCGGTCGACCAAGGTCGGGTGATACGGATCAAGAATCACGCGACCGTCCACGCTCACCCGCCCGCTCCGCACCCACTGTTCGGCCTGGCTGCGCGAACAAGCGCCAAGCTTTGACAACACGCGTGCCAGCCCGTGTCTGGGCGTTTGCGCCGAAGTGGTCATTGAACGAGGATGCCGAGGCGATTGTGGAGACATGGCGCGATAGGTTGATTGACGCTGGATTGAATCGAAGCCAGGAGTCTGTCGCGCCTTGGTAGCAGAGTCCAGAATCCGGCGGTGCGAGGGCGCTTCCTGCCGATTCGTGGGTCTGTGGTGGTTCTGGACCAAGTATCGGCAGGAAATGGACTGCATAGACGGATTCGTGGACCGACTGACCAAAACCCAACCGACTGCTGGTGATCGAGCTCGGGGCCGAACGGCTCTTCGACGAAAGACTCTCCATCTGACAAGCAAAAAGAACCCGGCCGAAGCCGGGCTCTTTTTTGTTACTTCAGCAGGGTTCGATTACTGCTGAACCTGCAACTCCGTGCGACGGTTCTGCGCACGACCGGCGTCGGTCTTGTTGTCACCGATCGGATCGCTCTCACCGTGGCCGATTGGCCCTTCCAGACGGCTGGCGTCGATGCCGTG
>JBDTKM010000316.1:0-8268 GCA_039935315.1 Rhodanobacter sp.
CTGCGGCTGCACGCTCAGCACCGATGCTGCCACCGGATATTCAACCGTCTCGGGCTGGCGCCTCAACATCGACGACACCTTTATCGACCAGAATCAGCTGCGCACGGGCAGCAGCAAGGCCACGCCACAGCAGGTAGTCGAGCAGCCGTCCGCTCCGTCGCTAGGCGGCGGTGAAATCGAAAAGGGCACCACCAACCGTTACATCAACATTTCGGCCACTTATCGTTTCAACGCGGACTGGGGCGTATCGTTCCTGCTGCCTTACGTATCGCGCGATCACACTACTTACGGAACTCAGCTGCAACCGTACATGCCGGTCGAGAACTTGCCCGACCAGATCAGCGGCGCACATGTGGCAGGTATCGGCGATGCCAAAGTGCTGGCGAGTTATCAGGGACTTCTGCCCACCCACAACCTCGGCGTGCAGCTCGGCGTGAAGTTGCCAACAGGCCACTACGGTGGCGAGACAGACGATGGCAGCTTCGTCGGCCATCCGACCACGTTCAATACCGGCCCCGATCAGGGCCAATCACTGGATACCAGTCTGCAAGCCGGCACCGGCAGCACTGACCTGATGGTCGGTGCGTACTATTTCCAGCCGGTCAGCCAGAATTTCGATGCCTTCGCGAACGGGCAGTTCCAGGCCGCCGTGTCCGAGAGACTGGATAACCCTGGTGCGGAATACCGGCCAGGCAACCTTGCTTCAGTGAGCTTCGGCCTGCGGTACGAGAAGCATGCCAACTGGGTACCCCAGGTGCAGATCAACTGGTTCCACAAGAGCGCCGACCAGGGTGCCCTGGCCGATGCACCGGACACCGAAGGCACGGTTGCCTACCTCAGCCCAGGCATCAGTGGCAGCCTCGGCAAGAACATGCAGCTCTACGCCTTCGTACAGGTACCCGTCTACAGCCACCTGCAGGGTTACCAGCTGTTTCCGGGCTGGACCGGTACCGTCGGCCTGAGCATGAAACTCTGACTCCACCACCCCACCTGACGCTGCCGTCCCGACCCGGCAGCGTCTTGAGACGCCCCATGCCTTTGCCGAACTTTCATCTTGTTGCCCATCGCCTGCGCCGCGTCTGCGTATGCCTCCTGCTGCTTGCCGTGATGCAACCTGCACTGGCCAATGGACTGGTGGCAGGACAGATGGCACCACCGATCACTCTGACCACACTCACCGGCAAGCAGATCGCGCTGCGCGACTTGCGCGGCAAAGTGGTGATCGTGACGTTCTGGGCGACCTGGTGCGAACCGTGCAGGGAGGAGCTGCCGCTGCTATCGCGCTACGCACACGAACATGCGCAGCAAGGCCTGGTGGTGCTCGGCTTCAGCCTCGATGAGCCAGCCCAACTTGAGCAGGTACGCGCCATCGCAAACACCCTCAGTTTTCCAGTCGGGCTGCTGGGCGATCCGCATGTGCATGGCTACGGCCGCATCTGGCATCTGCCGGTGAGCTTCACCATCGACCGCGACGGTCGGCTGGTCGACAACGGCTGGAAGGACAAGCAACCGGTGTGGACCACCGATCGACTGGAAAAAATCGTGACGCCGCTATTGGGCCGCAAGCGCTAGGAGCCTGCCGGGCTTTGGCGGTCGAGGCGAGAATTCGGCTGTGCGAGGACAGCCATTGACGATACGCCGGTCCATCGTGACGTCGGTCCATCGTGGTTCTATGGACGGCGAATCGGCGGATAGTGGACCGCACGGGCGGGTTCGCAGCCCGGTCAACCAAAGTCCGACAGACTCCGAGCAGCGGCAGCTCTCCCGATGTCCAGCCGCACGGCCGGCGAAACCATGCCAGCGCACTCTCGCACCCATGTGATACCAACAACACGGGGGCCAGGCCCGGAGCTTTGCAACACGTTGCAGCCAGCTGCCTCTGCGCTGGATGCTTCGATGCCAGACCTGACCTTGTCACTCCTGCAGCGCTGCATAATTCGAAGATTGACCCTATCGCTCCGTGACCCTCTCGCTCGTGTAATGGCCGAGCCGATTCCTGCCTGACCGACCGGCGTTCGCCTCACCCCCGAACCAAGTGAACCGCGCCCGTTGCCGCCACCCCGCGCTAATCCGACAGCAGGCCGAGATCGCGCACCGCGCCCTTGTCGGCACTCGTCACCAGCTTGGCGTACGCCCTCAATGCCGCGCTGATCTTGCGCT
The DNA here is from genome assembly GCA_039935315.1 of Rhodanobacter sp. Classification (GTDB taxonomy): domain Bacteria; phylum Pseudomonadota; class Gammaproteobacteria; order Xanthomonadales; family Rhodanobacteraceae; genus Rhodanobacter. The sequence goes on from JBDTKM010000316.1 coordinate 2,161, forward strand.
TGCGCGGCAAGGCCGGTTTCCAGCCCTTGGCGGCCTGGGCCACGCGCCGGCGTTCCAGTTCCTCGTCACTGATCTCGACCCGCACGCTGCGGTTGGGAATATCGATGACGATGGTGTCGCCGGTTTCGATCAGGGCGATATTGCCGCCTTCGGCCGCTTCGGGTGAGACGTGACAGATCGACAGGCCGGCCGTGCCGCCGGAGAAGCGGCCGTCAGTGATCAGCGCGCAAAGCTTGCCCAGGCCCTTGGATTTCAGGTAACTGGTCGGGTACAGCATCTCCTGCATGCCGGGGCCACCACGCGGCCCTTCGTAGCGAATGATGACCACGTCGCCGGGCTTCACCAGGCCACTGAGGATCGCCGCCACCGCCGCGTCCTGGCTTTCGAGAACGATCGCGGAGCCGGTGAAACTCAGGATGCTCTTGTCGACACCGGCGGTCTTCACGATGCAGCCGCGTTCGGCAAGGTTGCCGTAGAGCACGGCCAGACCGCCATCCTGGCTGTAGGCCGAGCCACGCGAACGGATGCAGCCGGCTTCGCGATCGGTATCCAGCGTTTCATAACGACAGCTCTGCGAGAACGCCGTCTGGGTACGCACACCGGCCGGCCCGGCACGGTAGAACTCGTGCACTGCCGGGTCTTTCGTGCGCGTCACGTCCCAGTTCTCCAGTGCTTCGGCCAGTGAGGGACTGTGCACCACGGGCACCGAGGTATCGAGCAGGCCGGCGCGATCCAGTTCGCCCAGTATCGCCATCACACCGCCGGCGCGGTGCACGTCCTCAAGGTGATAGCTGCTCGACGGTGCCACCTTGCACAGGTTGGGAATCTTGCGCGACAACCGATCAATGTCGCTCATCGTGAAATCGATCTCGCCCTCCTGTGCGGCAGCCAGCAGGTGCAGCACGGTATTGGTCGAGCCACCCATGGCGATATCGAGCGATATCGCGTTCTCGAAGGCCGCCTTGCTGGCGATGTTGCGCGGCAGGGCCCGCGCATCGTCGGCCTCGTAATAGCGCCGGGCCAGCGCGACGATGGTGCGCCCGGCTTTGCGAAACAGCTGCTCGCGGTCCGCATGCGTGGCCACCAGCGACCCGTTGCCCGGCAGCGACAGGCCCAGCGCCTCGGTCAGGCAGTTCATCGAGTTGGCGGTGAACATGCCCGAGCACGAGCCACAGGTCGGACAGGCGGAGCTTTCGATGGCCTGCACATCGGCGTCGGACACGCTGTCGTCCGCAGCCGCGACCATCGCGTCGATCAAGTCCAACGCAACTTCCTTGCCGCCCAACCTGGTCTTGCCCGCTTCCATCGGGCCGCCGGACACAAACACCACCGGAATGTTCAGACGCAGCGCCGCCATCAGCATGCCCGGGGTGATCTTGTCGCAATTGGAAATGCACACCAGCGCGTCGGCCGTGTGGGCGTTGCACATGTACTCCACGCTGTCGGCGATGATGTCGCGCGACGGCAGGCTGTAGAGCATGCCATCGTGGCCCATGGCAATCCCGTCATCTACCGCAATGGTGTTGAACTCCTTGCCGACACCGCCTGCGCGTTCGATCTCCTCGATCACCAGTTGGCCCATGTCCTTCAGATGCACATGGCCAGGCACGAACTGGGTGAACGAGTTGGCCACCGCAATGATCGGCTTGCTGAAATCGCCATCCTTCATGCCGGTGGCGCGCCACAGCGCACGGGCGCCAGCCATGTTGCGACCGGCGGTGCTGGTGCGGGAGCGATAGACAGGCATGTGATTTCTCCGGTGATTCTGGCGGATGGCTGCAGGCCAGTCTGGTTGGCGCCAGTCATATCGTCCAATACAATAGTCATGGTCTGGCCATATGAAGAACGAATAGTGGAATTCAGGCAGCTGCGCTATTTTGTGGCGATCGTCGAGGAAGGCAGTTTTTCGCGCGCCGCCGAGCGCCTGCACGTCTCGCAGCCGCCGCTGTCGACCCAGATCAAGAGCCTGGAAAGCGAACTCGGCGCGCGACTGCTGGAGCGCAACAACCGCGGCGTCTCGTTGACGGCGGCAGGCTCGGTTTTCTACGCGGAAGCCGTGGCGACGCTGGCCCGGCTGGAGCATGCCAGGGTCAAGACACAGCAGGCGGATCGCGGTGACAGCGGCATGCTCGCAGTGGGCTTCGTGTCGATCGCCGACTACAGCATCCTCCCTCCCGCCTTGAAGAGCTTCCGTGCCGCCTTCCCCATGGTCGAAGTCCAGCTGCACGAACTGACCACCGATGCGCAAATCCGGGAACTGCGTGCGACGCGGCTCGACCTGGGGATCGCCCTTGCCCCGGTGGACGAGCCCGACCTGACGTTCAAGGGCATCATGCGTGAAGAGCTGGTACTCGCCGCGCCGTCCGACCATCCGGCGGTGAAGGGCGACGGCCCGATTGACCTGCGTACCTTGTCCAAGGCCAGTTTCATCGTGCCGCCACGCGAAATCGCTTCGGGCCTGTACGACCTCACCATCAGCCACTGCCACGCGTCCGGCTTTGCCCCGCAGATCACCCAGCACGCACGCCAGATGCAAACCGTGATCGGACTGGTGTCCAGTGGCATGGGCTTCGCCCTGGTGCCCTCTTCCGTGCGCAACCTGCAGCGCCCCGGCGTTCGCTATCGGCCGCTACGCGGAAAACCGGCCCTGATCGAGCTTGGCACCGTGCAATTGCGCAGCGCGGCCAGCCCGCTGGCGGAGAACTTCAGCAAGGCACTTGCCAGCGCAGCAAAGCGCGCCCGGCGCGGAAAACTTCCGGGTTCGCCTGTCGACAAGAAGTGAGTCCGATCCCGCCAGCGCACCGCGTTCGGCAAGACGACTCCGCAGCGGGCCCAAATCGGCGGCGTCCTCAAGGCAGATCGAGGTGCCGATGGGTCATCGTTTCTGCCCGACAAGGGAGGACGACGAGACCGTCAGGTTGAATGACCGGGGATCAAGCATTGAAGCTGACCTCAAAAGGGGACGGAGGCAATCAAGTCGCCGTCATTGCCTCCGTCCCCTTGGATTCAACAGCCCTGCGGTCTCTTGATCGGCTCAATCCGGCTGTCGCCGCCACCTCGATTTGTGCACCTGTTTGAACGAGTAAAAAGAGCCTTCCCCTCCCTTTCGGCCTCGAGGGCCATGATGGTGATGCGGGTCAACCGTCACTCAGAAAGAGGAAGTCTCCATGAGCGCCATAGCCACTGGCGTGGATTTGGCGAAGAGCGTGTTTTCAGTGTGCGAGGTGGATGTCTCGGGCCGCGTGTTGCGGTGGCAGGATCTGCGTCGTGAGGCGTTTGGCGTTTGGCGTTTGGCGTTTGGCGTTTGGCTGGCGCAGGTGTCGGCGGGCACGGTGGTGGCCGTGGAGACGTGCAGCGGCGCGTATCACTGGAGGTGGCGTTGTCTGGAACATGGCCTGCAGCCCCGGTTGATGGCTGCGCAGTGGGTCAAGCCGTATCGCAAGAGTCAACACGGCAAGAACGATCGCAACGACGCCGGGGTCATTGCCACGGCGGCCCGTCAGGGCAACATGCACTTCGTGCCGATCAAGAACATCGACCAGCAGGCCCGCCTGTCCTGGCATCGGGTGCGCGAAGGCTACGAGGCCGAAGCACTGGCAATCAGCAACCGTTTGCGTGGGTTGCTGGCGGAGTTCGGCATCGTGATGGCCGAGAGTGACAAGGCGCCGCGCCGGGTACTGGCCGATCTGGACGCGCATGCCGCGCTGGCGGGGGAGTTCAGGGAGCTGGTCCGCGACCTCGCCGCCCATTGGGACCAGGTCCGCACGGCCTTCGACGCGTGCCCTGCACGCATCGAAGCCCATGCGCGTGATGATGAGCGATGCGTGCGCTTGCGCGGGATTGTCGGTGTTGGTGCGATCACGGCCGACGCGATGGTCGCCAGTCTCGGCAAGGCGCCGGAGTTTCGTAACGGACGACAACTGGCGGCTTGGCTCGGCATGGTACCGAGTCAGCATTCCAGCAGCGGACACACGCGACTGGGCGCGATCAGCTGTCGTGGTGATGGCTACCTGCGTACGTTGTTGATTCAGGGTGCGCGCAGCAGTGTGCAGCGTGCCAAGGCGGTCGCCACAGAAAAAACCACCCCCGAACAACGTTGGATAAGCTCATTGGCCGGACGACTGCCCTTCGGCAAGGTGCTGGTGGCTATCGCGAACAAGCATGCCCGGCAGCTGTGGGTCATGCTGGCGCACGATGTGGACTACGACGCTTGCGCCAGTCTTCGTCACCCGATGCATCGCGCAGCACAGCCTGCGTAGGTCACCGATTTCGCTTCATCGCCAGCGCGAGGTGGCAGACAACGGGTCAGACCCACGCGGAGAGAACCTGACTAACATTCTGGACGTCCAAACGTGATTCGGTTGATCCCCGAACACCGACGACACCGTCGAACGAATGAGGTCTCCGGGCGCGGTTAATACCCTGGTCCGCACCAGCCACACCGGTGCAACAAGACCGTGCAGGGAAATGCCGTCTGGCAACGTTGAACCCGCGCAGCACTGGCACGCAGGACCCGTTACAGAGAACAACACGATGACCAGCAGTGGCCCGAAAGCTCAGGGTAAAAGCGCTACTCGGCCGTGCTTGACGGGAATTCTCCTGAGGATGTCAGGCCTCCACTCACCGATGGAACTGTTCTACGAGCCTGGCCTGACCGTCAACGACTTTATAGAGGGCGAGCGCAGACAACTCAAACGATTCTTTCGGAAAATCTTCTCGGAGCAGCGCCTCAACGGAGCCAGGTGCCAAGTTGCAGGTGCTGAGGCTGCAATGTGGCGTGTAACTAAATTTGTGCGTATTGAAACGAATGCCGGTCGCGACAAGAGCCTGCTGAATAGCGATAAACGGGGCTGGGTCAGCCGGTTGAAGCCAAACAACTGGTCCGGTGGCAAAGCGAGAAATGCCGACGAAGCGTGTGCCAACTGGCAAATGCTCGGATACGACCCGAGTCAACGCTTTACATACAAAGCTTGCATCTTGACCCGGCGCTATTGTTCCGATGCCAGATGAGCCCGCCACAGTGATTTCTGTAGGGAACGTTGCCAATTGGGAGTCGTAGCGTCGGCGAATGTCGAGCACACGGGTGCCCACGGATTTCGGCAGCTCTAAGACAATATATGAGGGATGCTCAAACATGGGCCTAACGCGGGAGGTGAGCGGCGGCGTCCGTCCGCCTCGAATGATTTGTTAGCCGCCAACCGGCGAACACAACTCAACGAGCGTGCCTTCCAGCGAACGGACATACGCGACTACCTGCCCCCAAGGTTTCTGCGCCGGAGCATGAAGCGACACGGCGCCCGCTGCAACTGCTTTAGCATAGGCTGACGGGACATCGTCGGTAACGAAGGCCAACTCAATGCCTGGCGGCGTGGCATCCGCCGACACTGGCACGAAGTTGGTGCCAAAATTCATCTCGCCCATGGCGTGCGAAGCAAAGGCAAGCGTTGTTGACCCGGACTCCAACTCACCGTACTGGCCAGACTCGTGAAGAAAGCGAATCTGAAACCCGAATGCCTTTTCGTAGAAGGCCAAAGCGTCAGAGACGGATGGAACATACACGATCGTGTAACCAAACTTCATTTCGGAGTGCCCCCGGCAAGAATGTTCTTTCGCGTCTCGGTGAATTCCCACCAAGCGCGAGGCGGTTCGCCATCCATGAACTGAGTAACGGACATGAAGACGTCAATGACACAAGGATCGTGGCGCTGGCCTGTTTTCTGGCAAAGTCGTTTATACATTTCGAATGGCAATTCGCCGGCAAGCTGCTCAGGGGAGTGGAAGCCAAGCAAGCGAAGGTCCGAAGCAGTGGCCTCCCCGACATTGGGCAAATCGGTGAGTTGTTTTACTCGCGCACGGTCAACTTTGTGTGGGTTCATAAGGGCTAACGTAGCTGTAGAAAAAGCACTCGTAGCCTATCATTCGCCATGCCCGCAAAACAGCGGTGGCCGAGACGAGGCGTCGATGGCGCGATACCGGCACTACGCCCCCCAGCAGACCAAGATGATCGCGGTGCCCTACGGTCGGCAGTTGCTTCCTGGCACCTTCGAGTACGCGCTGAGTTACTTGATCGACAACGAGATCGACCTCGGGCGTTTCGCGGCACGCTTC